>JBDTJC010000183.1:0-16415 GCA_039936055.1 Polyangiaceae bacterium
CTTTGGTTACGCGGTATTCAGCGCGCATTGCGAGTTCGGTAGTTTGCTCACGCTGCTCGTCCGGAGAACACGCGGCGATGGGTCTCGAACACTTGTGCCAGAGTGTCCACGGCCGCGCGGACGCGGGCGGTGTCGCGCGCGGACTCGTGATAGACGAGCCAGCCCGTGTTGTACGCAACCGGATCGGCGAACACGCGGACCATGCCTGGACGCTCTTCTGCGACCACGCACGGAATCACGCTAATGCCGCCACCCGAAGCCACCACGTGCGAGGCTACCTCCGTGTTGTCCACTTGTACGGAACCGAGTGCGTCACCGCGGTGCTCTTCGAGCCAGCGCGGTCCCGGTACCTTGTGCAAATTGCTGACGTACCGCACCAGGCGGTGATTCACGAGTTCGTCGGGCGATGTCGGCGTGCCGTGTGCACTGAGGTAGGTTTGCGAGGCGTAAACGCACCAACCGGTTTCGAATGCTTGACGGCAGATCAGGTCGGGGTCGCTCGGTCTAAACATGCGCAGTGCAAGATCGGCCTCGCCTCTGGCTAGGTCCACGGCGCGGTTTTCCCCGCACACCTCGAGCGTGAGATCGGGACGCAATTCGCGCACGGCCGCCATGAGCCGAGTCAGCGCGGCGATAAACCCAGGGGGGCAGGAAACGCGAACCACTGCAGAGGTACCAAGCTTCGTTGCCTGGACGGAGCGGGTCGCCCCCAAAACCGTGGCCTGAATTGCCTCGGCGGCTCCGAGCATTGCACGGCCTTCGGTGGTCCATGCGAATTTTTGCCCGCGGCGCACAATCAGTTGAGCGCCAATACCGTCTTCCAACGTAGCGAGTCGGCGACTGACCGTGGAGCTATCCACGCCGAGCGCTCGGGCAGCACCAGCAAGGGACCCACCGCTCGCCAACGCGAGGATCACCTTGAAGTCGTTCCAATCCGGCTCCGTCATTGGTTGCCCTCTGTCCTTTAATACCCTTGAACCGATCGCAGGCGACGGTCAATCCACATGCGGCAGACCCACTACATTTCTGCACGAGGTAAGTGCAGGCTTCCCTCTCGAAGAGCGCGCGGCGCTCCGATAAAAGTCTCTTACTTCCGAAGCAACCACTCGGAGGCAGGAGATTTACACATGAAGATCGCTCAATCGTCCATTCGTCGTCGCATCGCGCAAACCTTCGCTTTGCTGGGCGCCGCGGCGCTCGGCGCCACTCTAGCGCTGCCCACCGCACACGCAGAAAAGGCCCCCTCGACGCCCCCGAGCGGGACGGCGTGGCTGGTCATCACGCACAAGGTCGAAAATTTCGACAAGTGGAAGGCCGTGTTCGATAGCGCCGCCTCCACCAAGCGCACCTACGGCTGGGAACAATCCAACGTGCTCGCGGTCGACGGTGACAAGAACAACGTAATGGTCATGGAAGAGTACGGCAGCATCGAGAAGGCCAAAGCTTTTGCTGGTTCGGGCGAGCTGAAGGCGGCGATGGCCAAGGCGGGCGTGGCCAGCGCACCGGAGGTTCATTTCGTCGTCAGCGTCGCGCATTCGCAGCCTTGACGCCGGGCGGGGCAGCCGAGGCCAACGCGATGATTCGCAAGCGGCATCACTGTGCGTTCAGATGCCACGGCTCGGAAGAGACGCGGCGTTTCTACGAGGACTTTCTGGGCTTGCCCCTCGCCTGCACCCGCGAAATCCTCGAAACCAAGACGGCCCGCGCGACTCGAGCCTTGCACACGTTTTATCGACTGGATGACGGGTCGTGCCTCGCGTTCTTCGAGGCCCCCGACCTGCCATTCCAGTTCAAGGCGCAACACGACTTCGATCTCCACATTGCGCTTGAGGTAGATGCTCCGGTCCTTCTCGCGATGGTCGAAGAAGGCGAGCGGCGCGGCATTGAAACGCGCGGCGTATCCGACCACGGATTCATCCACTCGGTTTACCTTCGGGATCCGAACGGCTATGTCGTCGAGCTCGCTTGAAGTGGTTCACGAGGCGACGACGTAGGCCCGCAAGCTCCGGATGCGCGAAGTGGGTCGCGGTGCCCAACATCGGACTTTCGGCGAGTGCCGCAACGGTCTCCTCCACGGCGTCAATGAAGCCGATCGCCGCGTCGACGTTGTCTTCCGCGATGTACGCGGCGCAATCGGTAAGGTCGCGTTCGGCGAGAGGACGCCAAGCGACGGCCAGGTCACTTGCCCTTCGCCTGTTTCTTCGTGGCGAGCTCGCGTACGAACGCCCGAGCGCGATCGAAGTCTGCGCGCCCGAGCGGTTTCGCGTCACCGCTGCGAAGGCCTTCCAGCAACAGGCTCTCGAGGTCCTCCTCACGCTGACGATCCTGGTCGCCGCGCACTAGGTCGCGGAAGTACTCGCTAGCGTTGCCATATCGGCCACTGGAAACGCGCTCGTCGACGTACGATCGCATCTCGTCGGTGAGCGAGATGTTCAGGGTAGCCATGGGTACGATCTAGCAAACTTTGGCAAACTTTGCCATCCGGGCTGTTCGAGGCGGTCCGCCAGTCCAAGTCCACTCGGGTCATCTCTCACGCCACCCGCACCTCAATCCGCACCGAAATGGCCGTTGTCCACGTGTGGTTGCGCGCCCGCGCAACTGAAGAAGAAAAACGCGGAGTTAGCGCGTGCTGGCCTCTTGTCAGATGTCGGCAGATCGCAAACACACTGTCTTTACCGTGCGGCCCTATTTCAAGGACCTGGCAAGCATCATGAGCCAGGACATAGTGCGCCGCTTCTACCGCGAAATGGCGTTTGCCAGTGGCGCACAGCTCGGGCTTTTCAGCGACGACTACAGCGATAGCCTGTTCTCGGCCGACATTCTTTTGGAGCGCAACATGCACGCCTCGCCTTTCGACGAGTCGGCTCCCACCCAGATCGATCAGTTCGTCGACAAGGCGTCGCACGCGCTTCAGCTTGCCCGCGACTGGTAGACACGACCAAGCAGTCCCCGACGCAGGAGCGCCACGAGGGGATGACGCGGTTGAGGCTGTCAACGAGCGATCGGCTCTCGCCTCTGGTGATAGATCCGAACCACCCGCAACGACTCAGTATCGCGTTGATAGTAAAGGCGAAGGGCCGCAGCGGCCAGCCGTGAACCACGTCACCGTTCCTGAGGATGTGGCTGGGACCCAAGACGGGCTCCGACGCGAGCCATTCGATCAGACCTAGGACGCTGGCCAGTAGCCTTCGTGCCGCGGTAGGGTTGACGCTGACCAGATAGGTGACCGCCTGATCGAAGTCATCCGCGGCTTCGGGAGACCAAATGATCTTCAAGGCGCAATACGCTTCAACACTCGCGCGCGCACGTCGTCGTGATCAATGCCGCGACCGGCACGAAGTGAATCGAGAGCCTGAATCAACCCGTCTTCCTCGGCCGCCGTTAAGGGCGGCGATTCATCCAAGGCCTCAACGGTATACCGACCGGCAGGTAGCGGGCGCAGGGCGTCAGGCAGGTCATTGCCGTTCCAGTTAATGATCGCCATAGCCCAAGAATAGCGGGAGGTTTCAGGGGCCGCCACGGCCATTGCTGCGCACGGGGAAGCCCCGGTCGTCGTCGCCCGGCAGAGGCGCCCCTTACGCCACGAGGCGCCGCTCAAACCCCAGCACTATCGCGGTATACAGCCCGCGTTGCGCCCCCGCGCAACTGAAGAAAAGCCCCGGTGAAAACCGGGATTTTCGCTTTTTGTGCTCCGCGCACTGGCGCCGCGCCGCTCGTCCTTGCGCTCGCTGCGCTCTTCGGCAGATAGGATCTGGGGGTTCGGCCGACCAAACGCTATCGAGTCGACACAATCGTATCAGTATGCGCAGTAGGGCGTCCGTGACGGGCTCAGTTATCGAGCCGCGCCGATGCCGGACAAGCCAGGTTGTAGGCGCTCGTTGGCGCGCTCTCGATCTGACCGGAAGGGCGACGTTTGGAGGGCAGCATCAGAAGGTCATGATGGGCATCATGCCGGTCGAACGGCCCGGGCTTTCCGGGCGATTAGCGTCACTGCTCAGAATCCCATTCTGAGCAGCGCGAGAACGCCGGGATCGGGCGCAGGCCTGTCCGGGTGGACGTTATGATAACGTTGACAGCACGTGGCCGTTAAACGCAACGCGTGGGAAACGCTCGGGATGGTGGTTGCCCTCGCCGGGTCCGTGATCACCGCGGTCGCGGCGCTCTTTCTCGGGAGCGAAGGGCACTACCCGGGCCTATTCTATATTCAGCGCCAAGCGCTTTGGAACAACGGGAGCTACGGCCGCCACTTCACGATATTGATGACTTGGTTCACGCTGCTCGATCTCGTGATCGTGCCGCTCGTGTTCGTCGCGGGCTTCGTGGCACTGATTAGACGCCTGGCGGGTCCGGTCACCCCTGCGCCACCGGGCTGGGACGTGCATCAAACGGGGCGGCGCTTGATGCGTGCCGCTGTCGCGCTATTACTCCTGGCGATTTGGGCGGTGGTGACCGGCATCATCGCGTTTGTGCCCGAGTGGTTCTCGCCGCTCGGTGGGACTGCTGCGGCCGTGCTGTTGATCATCTTGCCGATGGTACCGTTGCTGGGCCCCGGCCTCCTCTTCGACGCGGTGATTCCACCGAGTTACGTCGAAGGCCCGATCGAGAGCCTACAGCTCATCGAATCCAAGAACCGCACGACGGTGCATCTTTACGTGGCAGGTCGCTCCTACAACGCCAGCCAGAAGATGACTGATGGGCTCGGCCTCGGATACGGTTCGCACGTCGGCCTGATTGCTAGCGGTTTCTCTAAGACCGTGCGGCGCCTCGCTCGGCTACAGTAATCGCGGGTCGGCTTCAAGGTCGAGAGCCTGTGTGGCAAGCCGCGACTCTCGCTCGCCAAACGGCAACGCTCGGTCCAAAACGCGAGCTGCGCAGCATTCAGGGATAACGACAAGTTGAAGGGCACTGTCGCCCGATAACGGCCAACGGGGCCTTCGGCGCGTGGCGTCATGACGATGCCCGAGTCGAGCGGGAATAGCGACGCGCTTCAGAAAGCGCCCGCGCCGCGGGGCTCGACCGAGTGAGCGTTGCGGCGCTACGATCCAAACATGAGAGTCGCGTCCTGTGCGCTCGCCTTACTGACACTCGCATCCTGCGCGGCCGCACCAGCGAGCCGCAGTGTCGCGCCGCCAGCTCCTACGTCGGCTGTGAGCGCCCCCTCCATCATCCGCAGCGTGGCTCCGACGAAGACCGTCGCGGCCACGCCGCCCAGCACGGTCCCCGCGCCACGCCCCTGTGGCGCCTTCGAGTGTCTCGCCTTTCCCACCCCTGAGGCGGCATTCGCGTACGTGCTGCAGCGTAAGCCGCGCATCTTGGCGCTCGGGGAAGCGCACGCGCAGGAAGGCACACCCGGCATTCGCTCCAGCACGCGCCGCTTCGCGGAGCAGCTGTTGCCGCTGCTGGCCGGCAAGTCCAAACACATCGTGATTGAGCTGCTCGTCGCCAACTGCGAGCAGGCCACGGTCGCCGCCGTCAAAAAGGAACAAGCGCCGGTCACGGAGCACCAAGCCAAGGGCAACCAGAACGAATTTTTGACCTTGGGCAGGTACGCGCAACACCTCGGCATCGAACCCCAGGCGTTGACCCCGGACTGCGCGGAATACGAGGGCGTGCTCGCTTCGGGTGAAAACAGCGTATCGCGCCTGCTGGAGCTCGTCGCGGCGCAGACCACGAAGGCCGTTGAACTTTTGCTCAAGCAGCCGGATGCCGCGGGCAACGTGATCCTCAGCTACGGCGGGGCGTTGCATAACGACCTGCACCCCCGCCCTGGACAGGAAACGTGGTCATTCGGTCCGAAGCTCGCCGAAGACAGCCAGGGGGGCTACGTCGAGCTGGATTTGATCGTGCCTGAGTTCGTCAAAGACACCGAGGCCTGGCGCAACATGCCGTGGTTTCCGGCGTTCGACCGCGAGCACCTGTCGAACGAGGCGCTTTTGTATCAGCCTACGCCAGGCTCGTTCGCGCTAATTTTTCCAAGGACCAGCGCCGCTCCCTCGCGAGAGTTGTAAGCTAGCAACGCTCGCATGTTTCGCCTCGAAAACCCGATTCAGAACTACGCTTGGGGTTCGCACTCCGCACTGGCGAAGTTGCGGGGCGCACCCTCGCCCACCGAGCAGCCCGAGGCCGAGTTGTGGATGGGGGCGCATCCGAAGGCGCCCTCGTTGGTGTTGCCCACGCGCGAATCGCTGGCCGCGCTGATCGCGCGCGAGCCGGAGCGCATGTTGGGCGCGGAGCTGGAAACTCGCTTCGGCGCGCGCTTGCCGTTCTTGTTCAAGGTGTTGGCCGCGGAAGCACCGCTGTCGTTGCAAGCTCACCCCACCCTCGAACAAGCGCGCGCCGGGTTCGCGGCCGAGCAAGCGCGCGGCGTGCCGATTGATGCTCCCAATCGCAACTACCGCGACCGTAACCACAAACCCGAGCTGCTGTGCGCGCTGACGCCGTTCACGGCTCTGTGCGGCTTTCGCGCCATTCCCGAGACGCTGGAGCTATTTCGCGCCCTGCGCGCGCCGCAGGTCAGCTCCCTGCTCGAAGCGCTCACGCAACGACCGACGGACGCGGCGTTGTCGCAATTGTTCTCCACCCTGCTCGGCTTATCCGTCGAACGGCGCGCCGAGCTCGCGCGCGAAACGCTGGACCGCTGCACGGACATGGCCGCCTTCGAGGGCCCGTTTCAACACGAGTTCGCATGGGCTGTGCGCATCGGCATGCTCTACCCGGGTGATGTCGGCATCGTGAGCGCGCTTCTGCTCAACTTGATGCGGCTCGCGCCGGGTGAAGCCATTTATTTACCAGCGGGCAATCTGCATGCGTACCTGAGCGGCGTGGGCATGGAGATCATGGCCAACTCGGACAACGTGCTGCGCGGCGGCTTGACGCATAAACATGTGGATGCCGCGGAATTGCTGCGCATTTTGGAGTTCCATACCGGCCCGGTCTCGGTACTTCAGGGCGAGGCAAAGGGCAGCGCGCGCGTGTACCAAACGTCCGCCGCGGAGTTCGAATTGCAGAGCTTTCAGGTCTTGCCCGGGGAACGGCCGAGCATCACGGATCGGCGCGGCCCGGAGATCCTGTGCTGTGAGCGCGGCACCATCGAGGTCACGGCGGGTGGCGAAGCCGTGTCGCTCGCGCAAGGCCAAACCCTGTTCTTGGCCGCAGCGGACCCGCACTACGCGTTGACCGGCGAAGGCACGCTATTTCGCGCCGGGGTCGGCCGCATCTGAGGCGTCTTGCTGCTTATCCGGGTCTGGCTTCGGACAACGCTCACCGGTGTGGCCGGGTTCGCCTTCCGGGATGCGACACGGGTGCACCTCCACGCGACGGGCGCGCGGCTTGTACGTCACCTTGCGGCGTTCCTCTTTGATCTTCCCGTCGGGAAACGTGAGCGTGCGCTTCACGGTCACGGTCCAACCGATCATGCCGCCTTCGCGCGGCTTCTCTTCATCCGCGTCCAGGCTGCGATTCGGGATGTATTCGACCGGGGGCGAGACGATGTTCTGGCGTGGTGAGACCTCGGCGCGCACGCGCCGACCGCCGTTGTCCCCGTAGATTTTCACGGTGATCGTGGTGTCTGTGTAGGAGGTTTTAATCAGCGCGCCGGCATTCGTGTCGTTCTTGAAGACGATGTCGGGGTGCGGGTAGCTGAGCGTCGCGTCGTAGCCCATGGGGTAGCGGGTGAACCAATAGCTGTGCGGTTGGCGCTCCAAGATGTCGTAGCCGCCGTAGAACAAAGCGTTGAAGAGCGTGGTCGCGAACTGACTCACCCCGCCGCCGACGGTGTCGACCATGTCACCGTCCTCGATACTCGGAGCGGGGCGAAACCCATTCTTGACCGTGCGCGGTCCGATCAACTGATTGACCGAGAACGTGTCGCCCGGGCGCACCAAGATGCCGTCCAGCAAATCAGCAATGTGGTGAATGTTCTGTACGCGCGGCTGACAGCACGCATGCCGCGTGGTGTACGTGCCCATCAAACCGACAACGCCCGCGTGCTCTGCGGCCTCCGTCGAGAGCGCCGGTTCGGGGCCCGGGCTAAGAGGTAAGTCCCCCTGTTTGTCCGGGCTCGCGGCCGCCGCGCACAGAGCGTGCGCCACGGCTTGGTCATCCAAAACCAGCCCGGAGCGGCCGGGTTCGACTGACACGTGGTCCTGCGCGTCGATCACGAACCGAGCATTTTGCGGCTGCTGTTCGAGCGCGGCACGCTCGCGGTCGAGCAGTTGCTGGGTCGCCGCGACTGAGCAGCTGAGCTCCAGCTTGCCGTGCGCGGCGGCCGGTTGCACCCGCAGCAGTGGCGCAAGTTGCGACGGACTCACGCGCAGGTGCTTCGAGCCGTCTTTGCTCGACAGCTCGAGATCTCCCGTGAGCATCGCTTGGGCAAGCAGCACAACCCTGTCGACCTCGGCACGTTCCACCGCCGGTGGTTCAGTGCGCGTCGCGAGCGGCGCGTCCAGGGCACCAGTGCCGATTGCGTTCAGCAGCTGCGCCTGAACCCGCGCGCGATCGAGGCGCGTGCCTGAGCGCGGGTAAGCCGGGGCGACCGTTGCACCAATGAGCGTGATGCTACCGGCGAATGGCGGGTCCTTGATCGCGGTCGCTTCCCACGTATTTTGCACAGCGCTCAGCAGCGCTGGGTCGAAGCTCAGCTCCACGTCGAGCACCTGCGGGCGGAAGTGACGCGCAACGAAAGCCAAGAAGCGCGCGACGAAATTTCCCGAACGTCCGACCGCCAAGGCACGCGCGCTGCCGGCTTGCACATTGACCGCGAAACCCACGGATTTCGGCTCGAACACGAACGTGCTACCGGCCAACGAAACCGGCAGGTGCAGTGCTGCACGTTGCGCCTGCCAAGCGCGCAAACGCGCGTCGACTTGCGCGCGGTCGAGCCCCGACACCGAGAGCTCACCGAGCTTCACGCCTGACATCACATGCGCGGCGTCGCGCCCGGCCATGACGAACCATGCGGTGAGCAAAAGCACACATGTGCCCACGATTGAGACGCCCCAGCGCAGCGCACGGACGCGACCGCCTCCCGCAGCTCCAACGCGGCGCCACGAGACAGCTAATTTTTCTGACTGGCCGGGCGGCTCACTCATTCGTCGGCACTTTTCGCATTTATCGGCGCCCGTGCGTGACCTTTTCACATGCGCCGCGTGGCATGCTAGATCTCTCTTCATTGTGTGGGTTCGTCGCTCGGCCATCCGTCCCGTCCCTTCGTACGCGACGCTCCCTTCGCATGCGCTCGAAGCAGTGCGCGACAACCTCGCTGAAGACGACGAGGAAGCGCGCGCTCAGTTGGATGAAGCGTTCGAGCGCTTCGAACGCGCGCAGCCAGCGCTCGCCTCCCACGTAGCGGAGGCGCTGGGTAAGCCGCTCGACGAAACGGCGCTGGCTTTGGGCTATTTTCTCGCGCTCACGGTGTGGCTGGCGTTCGAACGCACGCACGGCTCATACATCGATGAAGTGAAGGAAGAAGAGCTCCAGGCCACGGACGAACTCCTCACGTTGGATGAAGAGCTGCGCCGCGCGGACCCAGCGGAAGCCTTGGACAGTGACGACGTGATCGCCATGGAGCAACCGCACGTGCTCGCCTACATTCACGAGCACATCGACGCCACCCTGGACGCCCACGCCGAGGAAATCGACGTGGACGACGTACACACCGTGTACCGGGTGGTCTTGGTCGAAATTCTGGCTTTGTCGTACTCGGTACGGCGCCCGGAGGGGTATCCGGTGGCCAAGACCGAGTTGCTCGCTTAGACGCGGCGGCGCGAGGGAGCTGACTGCTCAGCCAGCTTTGGCCGTCAGCTCGGCTTCAGCGGCGGCCACCCGATTGCGACCGCCATGCTTCGCCGCATACAGGGCGCTGTCTGCGCGCTCGACGAGTTCCTTCATGCTGCCCCCGCAGCCGGGGCCACACACGGAAGCGACGCCAAAGCTGGCGGTCACCGAGAACGGGCCGCTCGGGCCGATCGGGCGTAGCTCTTCAATCGCGCGGCGCAGGCGCTCGGCAGCGATCTTACCGCCCACGCTATTGCTGCCAGGCAGGATCAGAATGAATTCCTCACCGCCGTAGCGTGCCGCCAAATCACCACCGCGCAGCTTGGATCCAAAGCAGCGACCCACCTGGCGCAGCACTTCATCCCCCACCGGATGGCCGTAGGTGTCGTTCACCTTCTTGAAGAAGTCGATGTCACTGATCACGATCGTGAGCCACGTGTGGTCGCGGTCGGCGCGCGACAGATCACGCTGCAGCGCTTCTTCGAAGGCGCGCTTGTTTGCCAAGCCGGTGAGGCCATCGGTCGATGCAAGCGTCTGGAGCTGCGAGTTCGCCTCTTGGAGCTGCTTGCTAAGCAGTTCCTTCTCGGCGAGCAGCGCCTCCAAGCGACGCACGGCAACGTCGTAGTTCTGCGTCATGTCGACGAGACTGCGGTTCACGTCGACCAAGAGTTCTTCGACGCTCGGCTGCGGACCGACATCCCGATCAAAGCCGGTCGCTGCGGCGATCACGAGATCGGGGAGAACGGTCGTTGCCTGGTGCGCGTCGTCCACGGTCAGGCCAAGCTTCAAGATGGCGTCGATAGCGACCTTGCGATTGGCGATCGGATCG
Organism: Polyangiaceae bacterium; assembly: GCA_039936055.1. Classification (GTDB taxonomy): domain Bacteria; phylum Myxococcota_A; class Polyangia; order Polyangiales; family Polyangiaceae; genus PMG-095. Next base: position 10,604 of record JBDTJC010000183.1, read on the forward strand.
CCGCCTTCCCACAGCGCGGCCAAGCGCTCGGCCGCCCACGCGATGCGCGACGGCAGCGCATCCGGGACCGTGTCGGCATGGTGCTGCAGCACGGCTGCCTCGACGTGAGGCGGCAGCATGAAACTCGCCGCGAGTAGGGCGCCCGCCGTTGGATGGTCCTTGAGACCGGCCGCGCGCTCATGCATGACGCGGTGCAGCGCCGGCAGGCGCGCCACCTCGGCGGCACCCGTCAGGTCATCGCGAGCTCGCGAGAGCAGGCCTACCTCGAGGAAGAGCCCTGTCGTAAAGTACTCGTCGACGTCCTTCTGGCCCAGGCGCTGCGCGAGGAAATGCGAGCCCACGGCGCGGCGCAGCGAGTTCGCCAAAAGCACGCGGCCGTCGTCTCCAACAGGGATCATGTCGGACAGAGCCAAGCTCATACCGATGCTGCGCAGTCCGCGAATGCCCAGCAATGAGACGGCCTGGCGAACGTCCGAAACGTGCCGCTGGGGCCCGAAAGAGGCGCTGTTAACCATCGCGATGATGCGCATCGCGAACCCCGGGTCGCTCGCAGCGAGCTTGGCAAGCTCCGGCAGGGAGGCTTCGGGCGCCAGTGATTCGCGCACGATTTGTAGAGCGATCAGCGAAAGCGGCGCCTTGGTCGACGGCTTGGGTGCTACGCCCGATGAAACCTGCGCGACCATGGTGGTACTCCCGCGACGTGCCGCAAGACGCGGCCCGAACCGACAACTTCAAGATACGGCAGTTTCCGCCACCTCTAAAGGGGCCGCAGCGATGCGAATTCGCCCGACCCTTCCGTCGCCGCCTGGCCGTCTCACTTGCAGACTGAGGTTGTGCTTTCGCTGCAATATACCGGCGAAATTCCGCGTACGTCCAATTTTAGAAAAGGATGGCAACCAGAGAGTGCCAATAGAGCAATGCGAACGACGCGAGGCTCTTAGCCGACGTCCTTACGAGACGACACCGCCAGGCGCTCCCCGATGACGCGGCGAAGCGCGATCAAGTCGTAACGCGCTGGGCGATCATCGGACAGGTTCGCGATATCTTGCGCGATGCCGTCCACGATGATGCGCGGCTTCTCGGGGACCTTCAGCGCCTCACCTAGCTTGTGCAGCGCCGCTTGCTCCGATTCCGTGACCACGCCGTCCAGGCGCGTGATCCAGGAGGCGACGCCGTACACGAACAAGCGATCCTCTTTGGACAGGTTCTTGCGATCGATGACGCCGATGTCGACCGGGTTCTTGGTCGCCTCTTCGATCTCGGCGATCGCCTCGATGTCCAACCCCTCCTCGAGCGCGGTGCGCACGATGGCGTCCGCCTCTTCTCGATCGAGTTGCCCGTCTGCCCAACCAACGGCAGCCAACGCAATGTAGACGTCTCGTCCCAGCCCGGTCTTGTGTTCAGTCATCGAGAATCCTCCGAGAACTCCAACCACTAACACAATTTTCCCAGCAAACAGAGTACGCTCGGCGCCACGAATGTCGGTACAAGTGCTCTATTTTGCTGCGCTGCGAGACCTGACCGGCGTATCCGAAGAGCAACTGGAGCTACCCGCTGAGGTGCGCCTCGTGCGTGATTTGCTTGAGCACCTGCAGCGCGTGCGCCCAGCCTTGGCCGGCAAATTGGCCTCAGTGAGGGTCGCGCTTGACGAAGGTTTCGTATCAGATTCGGAGGCTTTGGCGGGCGCGCGTGTGATCGCGCTGATCCCCCCAGTCGCGGGCGGGTGAGCGCTCGAAAAGCCATGTTTGCGACCGGTCGAGCCCGAGGTTAGGCTGCGCGCACTCGGTGCCTTTCGAATTCCGCGTCGGCGTAGACGAAAACGGGCTCGGTGCTCGCCTGGGGCCGTTGGTCGTCACCGCGGTGCTCGCGCGAGTGACCGAGCGTGGGCGGCGCACGCTGAGCCGCAAGCTGCCTGGCGCGATTCGCGCGGATCTGGACGACTCGAAGCGACTCCTGAGCCACACCAACGTGGCCCTCGGTGAAGCGTGGGCACGCGCCTTGGCGAAGACGCCGAGCGCGTCACCGGCGCAGCTGTTCGAGCAGCTCTCCTTGGAAGGCACGGTGAAGCTGCGCAAACCTTGTGCGTCTCACGTGGCCGCCCAATGCTGGAATGAACAGGGGGAAGTATTTCTGGCGGACGCGGCGGACGTGGCGCGGGTCACGAAGCACAAAAGCGCCCTGGCGGAGCGCGGGGTGGAGTTGCTCTCGGTACAAAGCAGCGTGCTGTGCACCCAGCAGCTGAACGATAAACGCAACAAGGGAACGAATCGCTTCGTCGCCGATTTGCACGCCATGGAAGCGCTCGTGCTCTCGTTGCGCAAGGAAGCCGGTTCGGACATCGAAGCGGTGTGCGGCAAGGTCGGCGGAATCGCCGAGTATTCGAAGTTCTTCGGTCCGCTTTCGGGGCGCCTACACGCGATCCTCGGCGAGGGCCGCGCGCACAGCGGCTACCGTTTTCCCGGCTTGGGCGAGATCCACTTCGTGCGTGACGCAGACGCGGCCGACCCGCTGGTGAGTCTGGCCTCACTCGTCGGGAAATACGTGCGTGAGTTGTTCATGTCTCGCATCGGCTCGCACTACGCTGAGGTGAATTCGGACGGCGACAAGCGCCCGAGCGGTTATCATGATCCGGTCACTGCTGGTTTCGTCGTGCGCTCCGACGCGCTGCGCCGCGACCGTAAGATCCCCGATCACTGCTTCGAACGTGAGCGCGCGAGCGAGCTGATGGCTGGGTCCTGAGTCATGGCCGAAGGGTCGTCAGAGCGCATCTTGTCGGGGCCTCTCGGGCTGGAAGTGGCCCGATTCGGCGCGCCACTCGCGCTCGGGATGGGCCTGCAAACCGCGTTCAATCTGATCGATGCTTTCGTGATTTCGCGCCTCGGCGGGTCCGTCGCCGGACCGGCGTTGGGCGCCATCGGCATTTGCGACCAGCTCGCCGCACTCGGCACTATCGTGAGCTATGGGCTAAGCGTGGCAACTGCCACGCTCATCAGCCGCAAAGTGGGTGAAGGCAAGCAGGACGCCGTCAAAGAGATCGCCTGGCAGTCGTTGCTCGTGATCGCGGCATTGTCACTGTTCTTCGGGCTATTTGGCACGTTCGGGGCTAGTTTCGTGCTGCGTAGCGTGGTCGGCGCCAAAGGCGAAGTCGCCAACCTGGGCGTGCCCTACTTGCGGGTGATGCTAGCCGGGTCGTTCACTATCTTTTTGCTCATGCATTTGACCAGCGTGCTGCGCGCGCTCGGCAGCAGCAAAACACCCGTGGGCCTGCTCGTGGCCTCGAACGTGTTGAACCTGATCTTGGCCGTGGTGCTCGTGTACGGCCCGGGGGATTCACCCGCCATCCTGGCCTGGGGTAGGCCGCTCGCACGGCTCCTCGGCGTGCCGCGCATGGGGCTGATGGGCGCCGCCTGGGCCACGTTACTCGCACGCTTTACGATGTTGATCCCGCTCTTGGCGATCATGATGAAGCGCTTTGGATTGTTTTTGAAGAGCTCGCGTGTCGCGCCGCACAAGGAGACCATTGGCGCGATCACTAGCTTAGGTTGGCCGTCGAGCGCGCAGCTCGTGGTGCGTATTCTCGCCATGCTGCTTACCCATTCGCTCATCGCGCGCGCCTTCACGACGCCCACCGACCAAAGCGCCACGACTGCGCTGGGCATCGTTTTCAGGCTAGAAACGATGGCTTTATTCGTGGGTTTGGGTTGGGGCAGCGCAGCACAAACCTTCGTGGCCCAGAACCTAGGCGCAAAAAATCCGGAGCGCGCCAAGCGCAGCGGCTGGTACGCCGCGCTGTACAACTCCCTGATGATGGGCGCCCTCGCACTTTGCTACACGCTGTACGGAGGGCGTATCGTCGGCTTCTTCGATTCGAATCCGGAGGTGCTGAGGCCAGCGCTCAGCTACTTCCATTGGGTCGGCGCGAGCTACATCGGGCTAGGTGTTGGGATCGTGCTGGGCTCGGCAATCCAAGGCACGGGTGCCAGCTTGCGGGCGCTCGCGCTCGATACGCTCGTGATCGCCGGCTTTCAGTTGCCGGCCAGCGTGCTGTTCGTGCTCTCGAGCGGCGCCACATATGTCGGCGTTTGGCGCATCGTCGCGCTGACATACGTCTTGTTCGCGGTGGTGTACGTCGTCAGCTACCGACGAGGGCGTTTCTTCGCGCAGACTCGCAACAACCCGCCACCTCGTGCTCAGACGCCCGCGCCCGCCTCGTAAAGGCTCAAGCCGCCGTCGTCTTGCCGCCGGAAAGCAAGCGCAAGCTGTCTACGACCGGTTGCTCCAGGTGCACGTCGACTTGTGGAAACGCGAGCGAGATCTGATGCTCCTTGAAGGCGTACCAGATCGCTTCGCGCAACTGGGACGACGCGATGCGATGGTTCCAGGGATCACGCATCCAAACCGAGGCCTCGAACTCCAGTGCGGACGCACCGAAGTTGACCAGGAGCACGCGCGGCTCGAAACGCGACTCGCGATACTCCATTGAGTTCGCGCACTGCTCTAGTAGCGCCTTCACTTGCCGGACGTCCGAATTGTAGGAAACACCGACGGCCACGCGCACACGGTAAATGTTGTCTTCCAGCGTGAAGTTCTTGACGTTCGATTGCACAAGCGACGAGTTCGGCACGATCACGTCTTCTTCGTCCAGCGTGCGCACGATCGTCGCGCGGATACTCATCTGCTGAACTTTGACGATCTGGCCACCAACCTCGATCACGTCGCCGGGCTTGATGGTGCGTTCGAACAACAAGATCACACCGGAGACGAAGTTCTGCGCAATATTTTGCATCGCGAAGCCGAAGCCGACGGCGAACACGGCACCCGCGGTAAACAGCGCGTCCAGCTTGATGCCCGTGGTGCGGAGCGCAAGCATGATGCCCATCAGCACGATGAAGTAGTGCGCGAGCCGCTCGATTGCGCCGACTTCACCGCTGGGAGCTACGCCACCGCGCGCGAAAAAGCGATGCAGAGTGTGACGCACTCCGCGCGAAATCAGGTAGCTGAGCAGAACGATGGACGCTGCGGTGACCAGCGTGACGAGGGTCACGACCGTGGTTCCGATCTTGAACAGCTCGTCGCTGGCGAAAGAAGATTTCATGGCGCCTCCAGCTTTAGTGTAGTCAGTTGTTACCGACTGAGTCTCCGGATATGCTCGACTTCGTGCCTGAACTCGAACATTTCGACTTGGTCGTCATTGGTGCAGGGCCCGCGGGTGAGAAGGCTGCCGCGCAAGCGGGGTACTTCAAGAAGCGCGTCGCGATCATCGAGTGCGAGCCGGAGCCGGGCGGCGCCGCCGTTCACACCGGCACTCTGCCCAGCAAAACGCTACGCGAGACGGCACTCTACCTCTCGGGTTACCACGCACGCGAGCTGTACGGAGTGGCACTGGAGCTCGACAAGAGCGCGACCTTGCAGCGCTTGATGTCGCGCAAGAACGCGATCGCCGCCGCAGAGGCGCGCTCCTTTCGGCAAAACTTCGCGCGCCATGACGTGCGCTACTTCCAAGGCCATGGGCGCCTCGTGGACCCACATACCGTGTCGGTCACCTGGTCAACCGGGGAACAGCTTTTGGGCGCGGACTTCGTGCTGATCAGCACGGGCTCCAAGCCGCATCGCCCCGCCGACATCGACTTCGCCGACGATTGGATCCACGACAGCGACGAAATCCTAACCATTCACGACATGCCGACCTCGCTGACCATCTTGGGTGGCGGTGTGATTGGTTGCGAATACGCCTGCATGTTCGCGGCACTGGGCGTGAGCGTCACGCTCGTGGACGCGCGCTCGGAAATCCTGCCCTTCCTGGATGCTGAAA
>JBDTJC010000184.1:0-36315 GCA_039936055.1 Polyangiaceae bacterium
TCACACGAGGAAACAACAACGCCGGAACAGACCCTGACAAGCACGTCGCTTCGCTCCGATCACGATGCGCCGGAATGCGCGATCACGATGACGCGGTTTGTTTGATCACGATGCCCGGAATACGCAGGGTAGCGACCTGCACCTCCGAGGTTGGAGATCCCTGGAGGTAAACATAAGGTAGCCTGAGGCCTGAGGTGAGGCAAGGAAGCTCACACTAGCCAACGGGCCGGGACGCGAGCCGTGCGGCGGGCTCAACTCGAGCGAGCCGCCCGACGCGCTGCAAGCTCGCCGGCCAAAGCTGAAACTGTGCGCCACTCACCAGCCAAAGCGGCGCGTTCGAGAGCAGCGGCAAGCGCTAGCTCGACCGCGTCGCGCACCTCCGTGGCGGCCGGCGTGGGCAACGCCGCGGCGACCCGATCGGCATGCCGGCCGGGCGGGTCGGGAGGGTCGTTCCGATCGCTCACTTCGTTGCGATCACCCACCAAGGATCCCGCACTTAGCTCCGAGATCGCGCCCTCGATCGCGGGCAAAGCAATGTCGCGATCTGCAATATCCCCCGAGAAATCCTGCAAATTGGCGCTGTCCCCGCCCATTCGAGTCCCGTCCGCCCCGCTCACAAGCCCGGAGAATTCCACGAGATTCTCCGGGCTTAGTTGTTTCAGCGGGTCGAGAATCGTCCCTAACGTTTCGTCCCCATGTGACGATACCCGGGCGCTCTCTGCTGGATTGAGCATCGTCTGACGATGCTCGGGGTCCTCAACCGGCCCTTCGGTTTGGGCAGGCAATTGAGGGAGAGCCGCCGGAGGTACCAGTAGGGGGAGAGCCCTCTCCATGTGGTAGCGCTGGTGGGTCGCGAACGAGCCCTTACCGTGGCCGCTGAGCTTCATGCTCTGCTGGACGTCGGTGTCCGTGTCGTCCAACACGGCCGTCACGAAGGCACGACGGAGCGAGTGGAAATCGATCTGCCTGCTGGCGTCGGTGTCGTGGTGCAGCTCGTACCGGTCGACCCCGGCAACCAAGAGGTCACGCCGGAACGCCTTGGCGTAGGACGCCTGTTGCCGGGCTCCCGTCTTGGCCGAACCGTCAGCCCTTCGCCATCCGCCGTTAGACCTCGTGGGGAACACGGGTCCTGCCGAGAGGGCTTCTCATGGTCGGTCCACCACTGCTTGAGCGCCGGGACCACCATCTCGGGAAGGTAGTAGATGTCCTTCCGTTTGGTCTTCGGTCTGAAGATCCTGATCGTCTTCCACTCGGTGACGTCAATCATCTCCCACGTGAGGGCGTGAAGGTCCAACGTTCGAGCCCCACCCACACAGCGAGCGATCGTTGCCAGCGTCTTAACCTCACGGTCGATGAGCGGACGAGTGCCAGCAGCTTTGCGGGCCGCCTCTTTGCTCGGGGTCCAATGCAACTCGTCCGGGTGGCCGAGGTATTGGACGAATTCCTCATTGCTCAAAATCTGACGGGGACGCTCGTCCGCGTCCATCCGGGGCATGTCGGCCAACTCGCCCATGTTCACGGAGGTGAGGTTGCCCTTGATGAAGAAGTTCCAGAGGCGACCGATCTCGGCCCGCACCTTCGTGACACTCTCTTTGGCGAGCCCCTTCTTCTTGGCGGCCAATAGGACACGCTCAGCGTCATCGACCGTCACGCTCTTGGGTAAGTGGGACCCCAACAGCTCTTGGACGTGAAGCTCAAACCAGCGTCGCTCACCGCGAGCATTCTTTACACCCTTCTCTACTCGCCTTGCGTAGTAGTCCACGGCCAGCTCACTCACCGTCAGAGCGGGAGCCCTGAGCTTTGCCCGGCCCTTGGCGACCGGCTTAGCCAGCTTGGACAGGTAGGCTTTGACGAGTCGGGGCTTTTGAAGCTTGGCCACACCTTCGTCGGTGTCTCGGTATCGAGGTAGACGTCCTCCTCCCCGTGACGGACACGCACCTGCCAGGTCCCGCCCTTCCATACAAGGGTGCCCGTGACGGGTTTCATTTGCCGACCTTCTTCGGCTTAGGGCGCTTGTGTTCAAGGTCGAGCCCCTCAGTCCGAGCGAAGCTCTTGAGCACTACTCTCAGGGTCTCGGTCTTGCTTTGCGCCCCCACGTGGTCGTGAACGACCCCCAAAACCTGGAGGTCCTCGGGCGTGAACCGAAAGGAGGATAGCTTGGTCACCATCGAGCTAAGCTGTACCACGCCTGTATGTACACGTGCAGCCCCTTTTTTCTTCCCTCGTATTTAGGGGTAGGGTCCGCCCATGCCTCAGACCCCTAAGCCCCCTAATGCTGTCGACACCCTGCTGGCCCAGCTTCGTGAGACCTTAAAAGAAGAACTCCGTGCTGAGGTCCGCCAAGAGCTGATTGCCGAATTGGGTGGCAAGCCGGCACCGAAGCCCAACAAGCTGACCAAGATCACCGACGCGCTTTTGAAGACGGCCACCGCCTTTGAGAGGGCGGCCACTGGGTCACTCGCGGTCAGCAAGGGCGAGAAGCGCTCCCCAGCACAAATCGAAGCCGCGGTGGAGACCCTCTACAAATGGCTCAAGGCTCACCCGGGGAGCCGCATCGAAACGGCGGCGGGGGCTCTCGGGGTCGAGACCAAGGACCTCACCCTCCTGGTCGCGAAGCTCAAGGAAGCCAAGAGGGTCACGGTGAAGGGCAAGCTGAGGGGCACGACCTACACAGCGAGGGGTTAATCCGTGCTGGGCTGGCCGTCCGAATGGAAAGACGTGGGGGCCATCGCGACGTCCATCGGTGTGCTGTACGCCCTGTACCGCGATCTCTTTCTTACCTGGCGTAATAGGCCGATCTTGGAAGTTCGTTGTGAACCCAACCCGCCCGACTTCTACGTAATCGGGCGGAACCTTGACCGGAAACTTAACGTGCTCCTGTACGTGAAGAACGTGGGTAAAGGACGGGCCAACCAAGTACAGGTTATTGCAGAGGGGCTCTGGAGCCGGCCCCATGAAAATGGGCCGTTCAGGGAAGCTGCCCTGCTTCCTATGCCCCTCCGGTGGGCGTTTGAGAACGAGCCCTTCGGTACTGAGAAGACTCTGATCGCGAACGGCATCGCTCCCGGAACCGGTCAGCACTGTCGGATCGGCGTGCTCACATTTCTAGATCAGCAAGCCCGACTTTCCATGAACCTCGCCATGAGGGGCGATGGGGTAACGGTGCACGTTGAGCCAGCCCATTACCAACTGAAGCTTCGGATCGCGGCGGCGAATGCCGAAGCAGTTGTCAGGTACCTGGAATTTCGCGTCACCGGCAAGTGGTCGCAAGACGACAACGAGCTGTACGCGACCGCCATTACTGATGTGTGGTTGCGCAAGGAGCTGAGGACGTGAGCCGGCAAAAGTACCATGGCCCCGACACCCTCAGGCACGTTAGGGCTGGTAAGCGGGACAACGGGGCTGGCCCTCAAACGCGCACCCTGTTGTCACCATACTACTCCCACCAGCTTGGGCCATCTGGTCGCACACCATGTTGTGCCTCAGCTCGTCCGTGGCTTCGAGACGTTCGAGGAGCTTGCACATCGGGACGTTGTGTCGAACCGGCGGCCCACCCAACTGAGGGGTAGCTACAGGCTTGATGTAGTAGTGGCTACAGGTCGGCACCTTGGGCGCTGAGGCGGTCATGACTTCGAGCCCACCCCACTCCCGTCTAGGCGTCAACGCCCACTGACAAAAGTGCCAAGGCGGGATTCGGTTTCCAGGGTCTAGATCTCGACTCGGCCCCGCCCTAGTCTCGCCCGATGACCACAGCTGAAATGATCCTGAAGGCAGCGGCACAACAAGAGGCCGACCAACGAGAGTTCGCCCAACGGGCCAGCTACTGCATCGGGCAGATGGCGTCCGCGCTAGAGAAGGAGCTGGGGAGCCCGGCTACCGTCGCCCGGATGGGCGTCATCGAGGTCCTCGGGGAAGAGACCATCGACGGCTTCGATGACACGCTCATCAGCCCTTTGACGCGTTTCCCTAAACATGAAACGCAGCATCCCCATCACACCGGCCCAGCACGAGCGCCTCACAGCCCACCGCCGGGAGGCCACCCCCCTGCCCTCGCTCTTGAGGCCGACTACGACCGAGCCAGCTCGGACTCAGCCACCCTCACCGACACAGCATCCACCGGCCTAGAATACCTCCGGAGCGCTTCCGACAGTGCGAGCGTGAGTGACTCGGCTTCTACCAGCTTGGGGCTGGCTGTCACCGCTTCGGACGCCGCCAGCCTCACCGACGGTTATACTGTTGAAGGGTCCTACAACCGTTCGATACCCCGCCCGCCGAATGAGCTTTGGTTCGCACCATTCATCATCGAGCGGGCCCAACACCGCTTGGCGTTGCACGCCCGCACGCTGACCGGCGAAGAACTGCGCGTGCTCGACACGACCTCGGGGGCCGTGCTGTTCAGCACGAAACAAGCCTCGCTCTATCCGCCTCTATTCGCGTTTGCTCCGGACGGCGCGGCCTTCGTTTGGTTTGAGCGCCAAGAGACAGCTGCCAGCGACACGCTCCACGTGCTCGATCCGGACACGCTGCACGAGCGTTTCGCGGTTCCATTACCCAAGTCTCGAGTGGCGGCCGAGCGCGAATCGCCGGAGTTCGGGCTGCGCCTCGGCCCACGCGGCGAATTCGCGTTCGTGTACGAATCAAGCCAATCCTGGTTCGTCTCCCTACGCTCAGGCCAGGCGCGCCACTTCCAGACCGAGGGGGTGAATCGGCCCGTCTTCGCGCCAGATGGTAAGCACGGCACCTGGGCGGGCCCTCGGCAACTGTCCCTCTGGGACGGCAGCGCGAGCCCACCCCGCTTGCTCTCCCATCCCGGCTGCAACTCTTACTCACCGGGGCTCTTCAACGACGACAGCACTCTACTCGCGCAAGCCGCCTTTCCCTTCGGCGCCTGCCTTTGGGACGTGGCGAGCGGGCGCTACCTCACGACACTGGCGGGGCTCACACCGAAGCACAGCTCCGCGGCGGCCCCGCGCGGAGCTAGCCCCAGCAACTGGGCCAACGGCGGCGCCGTGCTGATCACCAGTAACGGCAACGGCAGTTACGAACTGTGGGACGCAAAGCAGGAAAGCGCGATCTTCATCACCGGAACCCAGAACCCGCCCGGAATGTTCGACTCGTATGCAACGCGCGGCCCAATCACCGTCGTGATGGCGCGAGACACCGCAGGCACCGGCCTGGTGCTGGCGCGCGTCGAGGGCACGCACGTGACTCGCACCTACGCAGTGCCGGGCTGCGTTCGCTTCGGTCAAACCGGCATATTTCTGACCGATCACTCCGCCATCTTGCACTGCGGAATGGATCGCCGGCTGACTTGGGTCAATTTGGAGTCCGGAAAAATCAGCCAACGAGCGCTCGCCAGCGGCTGGCCCGTGAGGCTTCAACTGAGCTCGGACGCGCGCGTGCTCGCCACTGACTCCGGCAATTTTTTCGACGCCGATACCGGCGCGCTCCTCCCTCGGTCGCTGAACAGCACTCTCTACCTCGGTCAAATTCACTGGAACGGAGCCAGCAGCCTCGGCGTCACGGCCAGCGGCCCCGGCCCGAGCGGAGTGCACCGCCTGCAGATCGGCTTCGGCACGAAGGGGCTGACTCTATCGGATAGGCCAGACACGACACGCTGCGCTACCGCACAGCAAAGCGGCTTCGTTGATCTGGGCGAGGCCATCTTGGCTTGCGGTTTCAATACGGAAGTCGGCCCGATCCCCATCGCGCCCGCAGAAGTCCAGTGGGCCCAAGTCGCCCCTGACGGTAGCCACGTATTGCTCAACTTACGTGGGAAATTGGCGGTGTTCAGCAGGGCGAACGGCGCGCTTCGAACCCTCGTCGAAGGCGTCCATTTTGCCACCTTCGCGGGCGACCGCATCTTGGCGACCACTGGTGAAAGCCTGGAACTATGGGACGCGAATAGCGCGAGACCGATAAAGACTGGCACGCCCATCAGAAAGGAAGACGGCGATCTGCTCGCTGCCTCGGCAGAGTTCGCGATCTATTCGCAAACTCACGTGGACGAAACGCCCGGCAGCGCTTCACCGTTGTCGCTCTCCCTCGAAGTCCGCCGGCTTGCCGACGGTCAGCTCGCCGGCACACGCCGAGCGTCCTTATACGGCCCGCTCGGCAACCTCGAGTTCGGCCCCAATCAAGAACTCGCAATCATCGACCAAGGGATCATCACCGGGGTGTCAGGCGAGTTCGGCGCAGCGCTCTTTCAGCTGCCTTCGCTCGACCTGCAAGGTTCCTTCTTGGCTGATGGGCGGCTACACCAAGCTCTCTTCCACACTCCCAGCGGCCTGTTCGAAACCAGTGGCGCGGTCGAAGCTTGGGAATCAACCGCCGAATGCCGCACCGGCTCGCACACCTTGCCCTGGCGCGTGTGCACGGATCTGCTGTTCGAACCGGGCATTGGCCACGCCACCCTGCAGCACGGGGGCAAATAACCGGTAAGCCTGAGTGTTTGAAACCCGTACCGTGGGCTTGGGGAGCGGATAAACTTTGAGGAGGTCGTTGAATCTCGCCCAAGTCATCGTCGTTCCTCTGTGGCCCGGGTCTTCTTCCCGATATGCCCGACGGTCGCCCTTCAGGCTCGGTCTTCGCGGCCGCCGTGCCGCTGGGCTGACAATGCTACTACTGGAGCCGCTCCAGATCGTGTCCGTGTCCCAGTTGCCCGTCAGGGCGGGCGCGGCGCAGCTAGTGAGCTCGTCGCTGTTCTGCTGTTCTGAACGCAGAACGCGCACGACGAGCAGCCTAGGTCTCGGAGTGCCGACCATCACGGGACCGACTTCACATTCAAGAGACGCTGGGCGATCTCGTTCAGCGATAGCGTTTCGCCATTTGCACCACGAAAGACACGCCGGATTTCGTTCCCATGAAAATTTGACGGGAGGGCCCTCCCGATCTTTTTACTTAACAAAGCTCATGCGGCGGCGCATGATTGAAGAGAACGTGGCCCGCCCGATTGAACCAACCCCGACGCTCGAAGGTGCGGCAGCTGAAAAGCTGCTGAACGACCTTGCCGCGGTGTGCTCGCCGTCCGAAGCCCGTGCTCGTGTGGATTGGGCCCGCCAGCAACGCGCGGCGATGCTGAACGGCGAGTGGACCCTGCCCGCGCTCAACAGTGGCAAGCCTCGCTGAACTATCGCGGCCCTCGATTCGCCAGGTAACGCCCGCCGACGCTGCTCACTTCGGTGAGTTTCGGTGCGGAGATAGCGGCGAGGACGAGGACTTTACCGATTTCTTGCGGGACGACGCGCTCGACTTCCAGACGCTGCGCACAGTGTCCACGTACCTCAGCTTCCGCGGGGATCGACTGGCGGGATACGTCACGCTGCTGACCGACGCTGTCCTATTGAAGTCGGCCGAGCGCAAGAAGCTTCGGTCGGGCGACATCAAGCACAGCGGACAGGGGCACCCGGTCGTCCCCGCCCTCAAGGTTGCGCATTTGGCTGTGTCGAGCGACCTCCAACGAACGGGCATTGGAACAAGCCTGCTCCGCTTCGCACTCTTCAGTGCGCTTGAAGTATCCGAGACAGCCGGGTGTCGCCTGTTGACGCTAGACGCGCTCCCCGGCCGTGTTGAGTATTACAAGAAGCGGGGCTTTGAGCTCAATCTGGACGACGCCTACAAGGGCAAGCCTCGGGTGAGCATGCGCTACGACGTATTTCGGGCGCATCCGCCAGAATGGGCAGCGCGGCCGGAGTAAGTCACACCCTGTGCGATCGCTCGGGCGCCCACCTCGCCCTGATGGTCGAGCACCCACGCGAGCGCGCCAACGCCGCCGGGGCACGTGGCAACTCGTTCTGCGCCGCCACCGCAGCCGAAATTCCCGGCCATTTCGCGAGCTGCATGAGAAACGTTTCCCTGGGGACACGCGACGCCGAGACACCGGACGCGAGCTGTCTCCAATCCATCCCCGAGTTTACTTCTCGGAGCCAATACTGCGCGGAGAAGCACGAACGTCCTGACGGCTTGGCTCGGCGTCGCGTTGCTCACGTCGCTCTGCGAGTTCGCGCGCAAGCAACTCCACCAAGCTCCAATGCGCCGCGCGCGCGGCGAGGGTCAACGCCTCCGCCAGGGCCGTCTCCACCACCCCGGCGAAGTCCGCGCGGACAATCGGCCCGCGTTCCAAAACCTTACCCTCGAGATTCGTCCGAGATTCGTCCGAGGCGACGTGCGATCGGGCACTTAGCGCATCGATCTGATCGTCGGCTCGGCCGTCACCATGTGACAGATCGGCACAAATCGTGCTGATTTCTGCGTTTTCCTGAGGGTTCGAGTCCCGTCCGCCCCGCAATAGTTTCGACGAAATGCGCCGCTTGAGGCAGCCCCTGAAACAGGGCTCCCCAAGCGGCGTTGACGTTTTGTCGCCGCGCACTTGGCGCTGGCCAGATCCCTCTCAGCTGCGCTCTACGGCGCAGCACCGCCGCCGGCCGCAGCACCGCCACCGCCACCAGCGCCGCCGCTCGCTCCGCCACTTCCGGCGCCGGACGTGCCCCGCGCAACGATCCAATTGAACACGCAGGCGGCGTCGGCATCGCTGAGCGGTGGACGCGCGAGCGGCGTTGGGGAGCCGCAAGCCGGGCTCGGCGCGAGCTTTTCATACATGACCAAGCCTTGTTGCGGAGAGCGACATGTTGTCCAGGTGCGCGTGCTCCGCCGTGCGTCTGCTTGGTGTGCGCGAAATCGTGAGAGCAACGTTGGGTGTGCAGTGAGTACCCGCGTGGGTGAAGGTCCGACTTGTCTTTTTGCGCGGCTCTGCGGCGCCCTTAGATCACATGTGCGCCCGGCGGCGGCGCGCGAACCGCGGTCAACATCGACTCCGCAATTTGTCGGCGCTCCCCACGCGGCTGGCGCGCCCCCGACATCCGGGTGCTTGACAATTCGCGTGGCTGCCGTGATTCGCTTGGTCGCCTCGCAACCCCAACCGGTGCACCCAAATGCTGTCCCAGGATGAGCCACGGCAACGCAAATCGGATCTGTCATTGGCCCGGCAAAAGTTCGACCGGTGGCCTACTTCGTAGGCGCGCGCACGGGCTGACAGAATGTCGGCGTGAACGCGCCAAAATGCCCCGTTTCATCGAGAGTGAGCCCGAACCACAGTGGTGTCGAGCGCGTAACCCCACGCATGAGCCGGACAGGGAGTGCATGTTCAATTGCGTCGGCGCAATCTAATTCTGCGCCATCTGTGGACAAACGGCGGACGATGCTATCGTTCGGAACTAACCTTGATTCGTCGACCCGACGCCCCCCGTGCCGAGCACGCACACCGTTGGGCCCCCCCACCCACCCGGGCCTAGCAAGACACCGCTGATACTCAGCTCAGAAAAGGATCTGTCTCTTGAGAATTTTGAAAAGCCTTCTAATTTTTAGCGTCGGCTGTGCTGCACTTGCTGCGTTCGTTCCGGCTTGCAGCAGCACTGCCGCTCCTGGCGGCGGCGGCGCTCCTAGCGGCGGCGCTCCTAGCGGCGGCGCTCCTAACGGCCTGGCCGTGAACACCTTTACCGGCCCCGGCGATGCGGCAAACGGCGCCATTGTGTACGCACGTACACCGTCCGCGGACGTTGCCTCGTGCACCAGCTGTCACGGTGCGGATGCCGCGGGCTCGCTCGGCCCGAACATCACCCCCTCCACCACCGCCGGCATCGGCGGCTGGACCGAAGAACAATTTTTCCAGCTCGTGCGTAACCGAAAGTCGCGCGCTGGCGCGACGGTGTGCATGGAAATGTCACCGAGCGCCATGGGTACGCCGTTCACGACAGCCCTGGTGTCGGACAAGGAGATCGCCGACCTCTACGCCTTCCTGATGGCCAAGCCACCGAACGACACAGTCCAGAAGGGTGCGTACCTGTCACTAGATCCCGCGTGCAGCACGCTGTGATCGCGAGCCAGCGCGCTTCATCCTAAAAGACAGGCCGAGCCGAGCGCACACTGCGCTTCGCTCGGCCTTCTTCTTTCCAGTCATCAAAGTCGGGGCGCGCTCACGGCAGCAAAATCCTGCCTGGAGCGGCGTTGGTCCCGCCTGCGGTGTGACAGGAGTTGCAGTCGCCCGTCAGCTGCGGGGTCAGCATTGCTCGTTCGCGTCCCTGATAGCGGACCTTCACGGTGTACGGATAAACGAAGCCGACTCCGTCATCGGAGAAGTTCCCAGTCTCGTTCACGACTTGGGTCCAGGCCTTGCCGTTCGCGTCCGTGACGACGATCTCGGCGCCTTCCGAGTCGGCGCCGATGCAATCCGTCGGCTCGTGCGCGGTCGGGTAGACCGTCCCGGCAAAGCCGAAGATGGGCGCATCGTTTTCGCCGGAAGCCACGTTCGAGTCCGCGTGGCATTGGTTGCACGCGCGGCCAGGCCCCATCAGTGGCCCCTCGGACTCGTTGATACTTCGGCTGCGTCCACTTGAGCACACGGACGGCCCCGCGAAGGGATCAGGGGCGGATTCGCGCGCCTCACCGCAGCCCCATGAGAGGGCCGCGGCAAGGCAAATTGCGTACGTTGAACGCATCGGCAAGCTCGTTCAGGGAACGAGCTTCATGACCATTAGCGCGGCGTCGTCGTCCAACGCGCCAACGGCCGAGCCACCACCCTGAATGCCGACCACCGCGATGCGCGTCTGCGACGGCGACAACGCCACGGACCAGAAGAAATCTGCCGGGCCGCCGAGATCGTACGTCTTCCAACCGGTCGCCGAGAACGTGGTCTCCGGCTTGCCATCGGGCGTGAGCGCCATGACCACGCCGTCCACGTCAGCCGCTGTCGGACGACCGCCGCCAACGATCACGATGTGATCATTGGGCAGGGTCAGGATGCGACGCGCATTGTCGGCGAAGCCGCCAATGTCGACCTTCACGGCGCCGTTCGTGCCGTACGACATGTCGCGCGAGCCATCCGCGTTGAGGCGCAAGGACAAGATGTCCGTCGTGTCCGTCGAGAGTTCGCGAGCGTAGCCGGCGGTGACCAGCTTGCCGTCGCTTTGCGAAACCGCTGCATACGTCTCGGTCTGCTCAGTGAACACGGACTCCTGGAACACGCCGTCGACGCCGAACGTCGTGTCGAGCTCGCCCTTGTCGGTGACCTTGAACACACACGGCTTCGTGTCGGCGGGGGGGATCGGCTGGTAGCCGGCGCCGATGATGCCCTGCGTGCCTGGCAGCAGGGTCAGGTTGCGCGGGCTGGCATTGTTGCTCGCACCGTTGAACTGCGTGTCGAGCGCGAACACGCCATGCGTGCCAAACGTGTCATCCGGCAGGCCGTCTTTGGACAGTCGGATGATGACGAAATCGGTGTCCTGGTGACTTGCCGCCACGCGGCCGCCTTCGACGACAATGCGGTCATCGGGGTACAGAGCGAAACCCCAAGCGCTGTCCGCCAAGTAGGCTTCCTTCGCCGTGGCCGTCGCGGGGATTAGCACGCCATCGCTGAAGTCGAGGATATCAACGCCGTCCTTACCGAAGGTCTTGTCGAGCGAGCCGTCCGCGTTGAAACGCAGCAGCGCTGCGTCGCGGTCGCGTGCGTCGGTCGCGCCCACGTGCTCGACCATTTCAGAGACGACGATTTTGCCGTTCGATTGAATGCCGATGCCGCGCGCAAATTCGCCGGCCAAGCCGCCCGGGTAGACATTCTTGATCGCGTACCCGCTTGTGCCGAAGGTCTTGTCGAGCACGCCTTCGGGTGAGAACTTCGCGACGACGGTCGAGTAGTCGGCCATCGCGGTCGCATCCGACGAGGTCACCCCGACCGCATAAATGTTGTTCTCGGAGTCGAACGTCACGCCATAAAAGCGATCGTGACCACCGGGGGTGATCGCGAACGTTTGCGGAGTCGCGGCGGGGCTCAGGTGAGCCGTGAACGGCTCCTCGAGTGCGCCGGCCGCGCCTGCCGCCCCGCCGTCACCACCGACCGTACCGCCGGCGCCGGCTTCGACCGGGGCCGAGGCTTCACCCGCCCCGCCGCCCGTATCGCCCTTGCCGCCGCTGGCCTCACCTCCCTCGCCGCCTTTGCCGACCGCAGCGGGGGTTTCGTCGTCACTTGAGCAACCGACGGCCGTGGCCGCCACGCCGATCGCGCTGATTACAAGAATGATACCGCTGCGCTCCGCTAATTTCAAAGCACTCATCGTCTCTCCGAGCGACCCATTAGGGCCGTGTGATTGAATATGAAAATGATTATCAAGTTCAATTGCTGCCTAGACCGCCCTTCAACGGTGCGTCAATATGAAAATGACTTTCACATTCATGTTCATTAGTGACTTGCGCCCAAGCTGCTCCGCGCCCGCACACGCGCTCACTCCTTTCGCCTCGCAGCGCACAAAGATCGCAGCGCGCACTACGCGCATCGCAGAATAGAGACGTTGAAGGATCTAGCGATCCTCTCGCCCCTTGGAACCAGCATGACCATCAGCTCTCGCTTACGCGTCTCGGCCTCATTGGTCATCGTGTCCGTACTCGGTGTCGTGCACTGCGGGAATCCGCCGGATGTGTCGAGCGGCGGAGGGTTGGACACTGGCGGCGACGCCGGTTCGGAAAGCGGCGGCAGAGCTTCTTCGTCGAGCGGCGGGCCCGGGATCATCAACACAGGCGCGGATGGCGGAGCGGATAACGGCGGCTGCGGAGCGGCCGACTGCGGCGGCGCGAGCAACGCGCCGGATCCGACGTGCGGTGACGGCAAGCTCAACGTCGACGGAGAAGTGTGCGACGACGGAAACACCGTCTCCAGTGACGGCTGCACCGCGGATTGCGGGCAGATCGAAGTCAATTTCGCGTGCCCGACGCCCGGCCAAGCCTGCGTATCCACGGTCAAGTGTGGCGACTCCGTCATCACCGGCAACGAACAGTGCGACGACGGAAACACCAAAGCCGGCGACGGCTGTGGCAAAGATTGCCAGCTCGAACCCGGCTGGGTGTGCGACGACATGGGCTTGCCCTGCGCGGCCGCCAAATGCGGCGACGGCCTGCTCGCGGGCCAAGAAGAGTGTGAATACGCAACTGGCGAGACCCTAGGCGCCAAGCCCGGCTGCTCCGCGGATTGCAAAATCGTCAGCCCCTACGATTGCGCGACGACCACGCCCTTCGCCTGCGCGTTGACCACCTGCGGGAACAAAGTCGTGGAGCGCTGGGAGCAGTGCGACGACGGGAACGCCCTGCCCTTCGACGGCTGTTACAAGTGCAAAGCCGAACCGAGCTGCACGAACGGCGTGTGCAAGTCAGTGTGCGGTGACGGCCAGCGCTTCGACGACGAAGCCTGCGACGACGGCAACAACAAGGACAACGACGGCTGCTCCAGCACATGCCAGGTCGAGACCGGTTTTGCCTGCACGGACATCGTGGACCAACCGCCGGACAGCATTCAGCAACCGGTGATCCTGCGTGACTTCGTCGGTCAAGGGCACGGTCTGAACGCCCACGCCGAACACATCGACTTCAATCACTTGGGCGGCAGCGGCGTGCTCGGCATCGTCGACACCCAGCTTGATGCCAACGGTCGCCCCGTCTGGGCCTGCCCGCTCGGCGTCTGCGACAACAACCCCGGTCACCTGTACTTTGGCGGCGGCACGCCCAGCCGTCCGAACATGTCCACCCCAGCGAATTTCGCGCAGTGGTACACGGACGTGCCCGACGTGAACATGACCTTACCGAGCGAGGTCTTACTGACTCACCGCGCGGACGGTTCGTACCTGTACGACAGCGCCGAGCCGCACGACAACGGTGAGGGCGTGATGATCGATTTCTTCGACCCGATCCACAAGCAGGGTTGGGTCGGTGCGGGCTTCGAATCATTGGCCGCGGCCTGCGACCCCGCACGCAACGTCTCGTTCACGACGGAAACGCATTTCTGGTTCGAATACCAGGGCGGCGAGCACTTCAAGTTCTCGGGTGACGACGACACGTGGGTGTTCGTGAACGGCAAGCTCGCAATCGATCTCGGCGGCTTGCATGTACGCCTCAACGGGCAGTTCGACTTGGACGATGACATTGACGGCGCGGGCGCTGACGTCGCCGATGGCACGGCCACGGTCGTCACCGACAAACAGAGCTCTTTCAAGGTGGATTTGGGCCTCAAGCCCAACGGCATCTACGAGGTGGTGATGTTCCAGGCGGAGCGCAACGAATGCGGCTCGAACTTCACGGTCACGCTCAAGGACTTCAACAAGCCGAAGTCCAAGTGCCAATCCATCTGTGGTGACGGCGTCGTGGCCAGCGATGAAGTGTGTGACGACGGCAAAAACGACGGTAGCTACGACGGTTGCATGCCCGGCTGCAAAGCGCGCGGCCCGTACTGCGGTGACGACAAGAAGCAAGCGCAGGAAGACTGCGACGACGGCGTCAACCTCAGCCAATACGGCGGCTGTGCGCCCGGCTGCGTGAAGGGCCCCAGCTGCGGCGACGGCAAAGTGCAGTCCGGCTTCGAGCAATGCGATGACGGCGTGAACACCGGGGCATACGGCAAGTGCGCCAAAGGCTGCGTGTTCGGCCCGCGTTGCGGCGACGGCGTGCTGCAGTCCGCGTACGAAGAGTGCGACGACGGCAATCACAAGAACGGCGACGACTGCGACGCGAACTGCAAGCTCAACATCGTGAAGTAGTCACCGTCACGCCACGAGATCCGACACCCGACAAACGAACGCCCCGGTGGCTCCACCGAGGCGTTCGTGGTTTTTCCGAGGAGGATCGGGCTTTTCTAACTCTGCGCTGCAACAAGAGTATACCTGAGCGCGCCTCGGCAGACCAATGCTCTCTGATCCCGCTGCGCCCACCGCGCCCGCCGTAATTACCTCTACAGGTGTACAGGAGCGCACACCGGTCAAAGCGCAACTTGTCGGTGCCTTGTTGGTGTTCGTGTCGGGCATCGCGTTCTCGACCAAAGCCATCCTAGTGAAGCTGGCTTATCGGCACGGCGCGGATTCGGTGAGCTTACTCGCGCTTCGCTTCGGGTTTTCCGCGCCTTTCTTCGCGTTCGGCGCGTTCGGCGGCCGGCTCAGCCCGCGCTTCGGCAATCCCTCACCCGCAGCACTCGAGCGGCGTGAGGTGCTGTCCATCATCGGCCTGGGGGTGGTTGGCTATTACGCCGCCAGCCTGACTGACTTCATCGGCCTGCGTTACATCTCGGCCGGTCTCGAACGACTGATCCTGTTCGTCTACCCGACCCTCGTCGTGGTGGTCGAAACCTGGCTGTTCAAGACCCGCCTGGCGCGCCGACAGGTCTGGGCTCTCGTGCTCACGTATGCCGGCATCGCGCTCGCCTTTCGTGGCGAGCTCGGCAACTACGGCCCGGACGTGCCCCGCGGCGCGGCCTGGGTGTTCGCCTGCGCGCTCACCTACGGCCTGTACCTGATCGGCGCGGGACGCATGGTCCCCAAGCTCGGCTCACAACGCTTCACCTCCCTCGCGCTGCTCGCAGCCACTACTGCCGTCGCAGTGCACGCTGTCATCGTTGGCGCAAAAATCCTGGGCCTGCAGAGCGCCGTGTACGGCATCGGCCTAGTGATGGCGCTCCTCGCTACCGTGCTCCCCGCATTCTTGCTCGCACGCGGCATCGCCCTCATCGGCTCCGGCCCCGCTGCTATCATCAGCACCGTCGGCCCCGTCTCGACCATCCTCCTGGCCTACTTCTTCCTGCAAGAGCCCCTCTCGGCCACCGAACTCTCCGGAACCGCCCTGGTCATCTCCGGCGCCATGCTAGTCGGGTCGAACGCCTGGAACCGAGGCAAACGCCCCTTGCCGAACGCCGCAAACGCAGCTACGAACCTCCCACCTCTGGGCGGGTAACTCAGTTGGTAGAGTGCTGGCTTTACACGCCGGATGTCATCGGTTCAAGCCCGGTCCCGCCTACCCCAACTTGCTTTAACGGAGTGACCGTGAACCGGCGATGCACACGTGTTCCGCCCCTCTTGGGCCTCGCTTGCATGATTGCCAGCGCCGCCGCGCCGGCGTGCGGTGGGCCCAAACTGAACACGCTCGCACCCGGCGTTTATGCTGACGCGGGTGCAGCGGGCGCGGCCGAAGCGGGTTCGGCGGGCGCGGCCGAAGCGGGCGCGGCCGAAGCGGGCTCGCCCGAAGCCAGCGGCGCAGCTGCCGGCCAAGGCAGCGGCGGCGAAGCGGGCGCAAACTAGTACTTCGGTTCGGATGTGCGTTCCGCGTTTCCGCGACCCTCGAGGGTGAGGGCCGCAGAAGCCCTGCAGCACGGCAAATCTGTCCTCAGTACTCGCTCTGTCTCGACGTACGACAACCCGGAACGGAGTTCCGGGTCGTCGTACTAGCCGAACCTCGGCGCGGACCGGTTTTTTTAACACCGCGACGCACTGAACATTTACTCAGTCTTCGGTTTGCGTCAGTATCCGCCGCCCGTGAGCGCCGAAGCGAACATCCCGACTGAGGTCTTGCGCGACCTGATCGCCATCGCCGAGTTCGTGCATCAGACGCGCAAAGCCGAGGGCTCAAGCGAGCTCACGCTCGAGAAGTTGGAAGCGGCGAGCCGAGCGTTCGCCGCCTGTTTGGCGATCGCGGAGCTCGCAACAACCGGCAGCGGCATCGCCGCCGCGTGGACATGGGCTGACCGGGGGCTCGCCTGGTTGGGTGAAGCCCTGTGCAACGAAGACGCGAGCGCCACCGTCTTCGTCAGCGCGTGGGGCAACCGGCTCGGAAAGAAGCGACGCTAGGACACCGCACCGGGGGGGGGTCAACGTGACCTCGCAATTCCCCGGATAATCCGGCGCGTTCATCGTCCAGACGTCGCCGGCTTTGGTCACGCGGCGCGCATGAAAACGCTGTGATCCGAGTGGTAAACGGCGACCGAGTAACCCAGCCCGCGCAGCAACGCCGCGCTCCTCGCGTTTCCGTGCGTCACGCCGGCGAAAAATGCGCTAGCGCCGAAGCTCTCTCGCCCGTGCTGCATCAACCGTGACAGTGCCTGAGTCATCAGCCCGTGCCCCACGTGTTCGCGGTCCAGCCAATACGCGAGCGTGAAGCGTTGTCGAGCCCAACGCGCGAGTTCGATGCGCCCCACGAGCTCGCCCGAATACCAGAGCCCAAAGCGAAGGCCGACCGAGCGTCGGGCAAGCGAGCGCCTCACCCACGCCGCGGTGGCTCTGCCCTCCGCACGGTAATTCCCGAACTGAGTCAGATGAACGCGGTTGCGATCCAGCACCGCGTAGTACGCCGACGCGTCACTCGGCCTCAACTCACGCAGCAGTAGCGCTGGGTTGTCCGTTAGCAATTCGAGCGCGCGATCCACGATCAACACCTTACGCCTTAAGTAGTGAGAGCTCGTCGGAATCGGCATCGGGGAAGTGCGCCTTGACTGCGCGGCGATCGCGGTCAGTGTCTTCGATGAGCCATCTTTCGAGTGCAGAGGGGAAAAGCATCTGCGCGCTGCAAGGGCTCCGTGTATCACGCGCCGTCGGGGTAGACGGCGCGTCCTTCACCGCGTTCCTCTCCCGTGAAGCGGCCGTACAGCTCAGCCTGCAAACGCCAACGCTGTCGATTCTGGATTCGGATGACGGAACACGCTATCGAGCCAAAATTCAGGGCGTTACGGTGGGGCACGCCTCCCCCGGCTCCGGCCTGGCGTCGATCCGCGGCATGGCTAAGCGCGATGGTCTGCCCGCGAGCCGTCGAAAATAGGTTCGCCCAAGAGCCACCGCTCGAGCGCGTTCGGTTCGCTGAGCGCGACGTGCAGCGCGGACGTCAATTCCAAGATCTCCGTCGGCAGGTGCGCGTCGGCCAGGGCCGCAACCAAACCCAGCCCAACGGCAGCGCATTCGCGGCCGAGCGCTTCGTTGCGCTCGCCGAACACGGAGTCGTCCTCGAGCTCGAGCCGGCATGATTCGGGGTCCATCGCGTTCCAGCCTCGACAAGCCAACGGGCGCGCGTCGTAGGCCGCACACGCGCCTGCGTCGGTGAGCAGCGCACAGGGGATCTTGGCCTCTGCCTTGTCGTCCGCCGAAAAAATTCGCGCGTCTTGCGCAAGCTCGGCCGCACGCCGTTTCGCCGTTTCGAGCACCTCTGGCGCCGCGGTCTTCCGCAGGTACTCCGCAAGAACAAACACTTCCGGCGCGGTCGCAGACACCTTGAGATGGCAGCACCAATGGCAGCCCTCGTGGCAAGCAATCACCCGCGCGGGTTGGAACACCTGCAGGTGGTGCTGACGAACCGCTTCGCCGCGAACCAGCGCACCGCGAGCCGCCTCCAAGATCCTGGGCGATCCATGGCTCAGGCCCAGCACCTCACTAGCCACGCTCCGCTCGCTTTCCAGCAGCCGAAGCTCATGCGAGCTCAAACCCGCACGAAAATCCGCTAACTGCTGAGCCGCAGCCAGATTCTGCATTGCCAAATCAGAACTGCCCGCGCAGCGCGGCAGAACCCAAGCCGAGGTTCACGTCCAGCCACGCCGCGTGTGGGTGGCGCGGGCTCGTGACCAAGATGACCGTCGCCACGCCGGCACACACCAGGGCGGCACCGGACAAGATATCGCTAGTCAGCGCAAACGTTTTGGCGCGGTCGCTCGAATCACGGAGCTGGCGCGGTGTGACGCCGAACTCCTTGCGCTGATTGCGGTTGTCGTCCTCTGCGTTCAAGGCCAGGTAGCCAGCAACGCCCGCGCCCGCGCCGAGGGCGACGGCGCCAATGGCGGTCACCCAAAAGCCGACACCAAGCCGCGCGCTGGGCTCGCTCGGCGCCGCAGAGCGATTGATCACGAGGCTGCGCGGCGCGTCTTGAAAGTTGAGCGTCAGCACCTGTTGGTCGCCACCCGCAACCTGGATCTGGCGCTGCAAGGAGCCGCGGTTCGGCGCTTCCACCGAAATCAAGCGCTGACCTTCACTGACGACAATCGGCTCGGGGAGCGGCGTCAGACCCATGTTCTTGCCGTCGACCAGCACCATCGCACCGCCGACATTCACCTGGACCGTGACGCTGGCCAAACGGCGCTGCAAATCAGCCAGATCTTTGTTCACCGCGGCTTGGCGTTCCGCATCGATCTGATCCCCGCCTTCTTTCAAGTAGCGCGTCATGGCGTCCCGCGCCTCTACATATTGGCGAAGCTGAAAATACGTTTGCCCGATGTTGTACAGCACGCGGTAATTCGGCTTCAGCTCGTAGGCCCGTTCGAATCGCACCAGCGCCGCGTCGAAGTCCCCATCCTTATACAGCTTGGTTGCCTGCGTGAAGTGCTCACGCGCTTGCGACGTCACGTCATCTGCTGGCGCTGCCGGAGCGGGCGCGTCGCTGGCCGCGGGCGCCGACGCAGCGGGTGTCGGCGCCTCTGCGGCTGCGGTTGCAGAGGGAGCGGCGAGCGTCGGCTTCGCCGCTTTCGGGGCCTTTTTGGCAGCAAGCGCAGGCTCGGCGATGAACGAAGCAACGAGCAACGGGGCAACGGCGAAAGCACGCAGGTTCATCATGTTCCGATCACTTGGCGTACGGGTCCGAGTCGTCGATGGGTCGCGCGGCTTTGGCGGGAGCCTGATGCGTGAGCGGCTCGGGCGTTGCCGCAGCAGGCGCGCTGCTCACGGCCGCGCTCGGCTCCGCAGCGTCCTTGCCAGGCGCAGGCGCAGCCGCAGCCGCAGCCGCAGCCGCAGCCGCAGCCGCAGCCGCAGCCGCAGCCGCAGCCGCAGCCGGTGACCGGCCCGAAACCGGCGCCTGACCGCGAGCCACCGGCGCGCCCTTGTCGATCTGCAACGCGATCAATAGATCCAAATCTTGGTCCAGGCGGATCATGCGCGCTTCGGTAACACGGCCCAGGCAGCGCAACTCCAAGCGACGCAACGCGGCGCCCTTGGGAAATTGGCCCGAGAACGGATTGCCGTCGAGCTTCGCGCCGTCCAGCAAGATCTCCGCGTCCGATGGTGAGGCGGCGACCTTCAACGTCACCAGCGCCTGCGGTTTTGCGCTTTCCATGTGCGAGCTAGAGACCACGGCGCCTTGTGCAGCCGGGTCCCTCGGCGCTTTGGCTGGTTGCGCAGAGTCACTGAGCCAACGCCCCGCGATCCCAGCTAGCGCCGCGACAGCCACCAGCGCGGCGATCCATTTGCCCTTGCTTGCCGGTGGAGCCGGCATCACGTACATCGAAGCGTTGCCCGTCAGCGTGACCGTGTTGAGCCCGCTGAGCATCGCGGGCGCCACCGGGATCGCGCCGACGAAGCCCGGGTGGTCGTCTTCGACGCTGGCTTGCTTCATGCGCTGATCGACCAGGCGTCGAATCTCGGTGCGCTCCCCCGAGTACAGCTCGTTCAGCAACAGGCGCAGCGCTTCGGGCGAATACTCCAGATTGTTGGTGCGGATGTAAGCGCGCAGCGCGTCCCGCATTTCCCGCGCCGACGCATAGCGATCATCCAACTTTTTCGCGGCCGCACGGGTGCAGATGGCAAGCAACTCGACCGGCACACCGAGCGCCTTGCGCATCACCTCCGGATCAACGCCGGCCATACGCGCCTGCACGATTTCCTGCTGCGTTCGGTCTTGCGACAAGCGCCGATACGCGAGCAACTCCCAAAGCAACACCCCCACAGCGAACACGTCCGAGCGCTGCTCGCTGTCGCCCAAAATCTGCTCGGGGGCGGCGTAACCCAGCTTGCCCTTGAACGTGCCGGCTTCCGTGGCGTGGCTGATGCCCACCGCCTTGGCTACGCCGAAATCCAACACTTTAGCCGCGCCGTCGAAGGTCACGAAGATGTTGTTCGGGCTGATATCGCGGTGCACCAGCTCAAGCGGCGTGCCGTCCGGATCAGCGAACGCGTGCATATACACGAGCGCTTCCAGCACCTGGCAGATCATCTCCAGGCGCGCCGCGAGCGGGAGCGGTCTCTCGATGGTCTTCTTCATCAAGCGCCCGAGAGTCAGCCCCTCCAGGTACTCCATACAAATGAAGTAGCGACCGCGGTCTTCCCCCACTTCCAGCGTCTGCACGATGTTCGGGTGGTTCATGCGCGCTGCCAAGCGCGCTTCCGCCAAGAACATCGCCGTAGAGGTCTGCTGCTCGCGCTGCTCGTCGCGCATTACCTTGAGCACGACTAGCTTGTTGAAGCCCGCCAGCCCGGACGAGAATGCCACGAACACGCGCGCCATCCCGCCCTCGCCCAGCTCAAGCAGCAGCCGGTAGCGACCGAGGCGAAACGCCGGCGTCGAAGAGGGCGCCGGAGGGATACTCACTGAAAGACCTCAGCGTAACTGAACCAACCCGCACGCGACTCGACCGAAGTCGGCGAAAGCGGACGGCCCTCAAACGTGCCGCCCAAAATGGCCGTGCCAAGCGGCACGTTCACGAACCCCGCCGCGCCCTCGTCAGTCGTGAACTTGAGCGTCTTGTCGGGCGACATCGCCAAGAAGTAGTAGCCCGTGCCTCCCTTGCTGTTGGAAGCAACCACGCCTGCGACCGGTTTGCGCTTGCAGTCACGGGCGATCATGATCAAGCCGCCCAAAGTGCGGTCGATCTTCGTGTTCGTCGCGTATCCGAGCAACGCCACGTCGGCTTCGGTGGGAATCGTTTGATCCCAGAAGCGGGTGTCCTGCTGCGCCTCCGCACCAAGAAACACCATCGCGGAAACCGTCTGCGAATTCGTGACCTGCAGGAAGCCCTGGAAGCCCGTCGGAACGTCGAGATCGATGAGCGCGCCGTTGTCCGCTAGCACCGGCCCACCCACTGGAGTGTCGCACTTCGCGTCAAGGCGCTTGCACGCAAGGATCTGGAACTGTTCCGGCGGCTTGGGCACTGCACCCGCATACGAGACACTGAACGTCAGCTTCACGGTAGGCGTTGGGCTTGCAGCGACGGCCGGGCAGCCCAGCGGCATCAACGCCGAGCCGCCGCTGGAGGTGTCTCCAGCGGCGTTGTCTCCAGCGTCTCCTCCGGACGACGTGCCAGCAGCACCTGAACCGCCAGTGCTTGGCTGCACGCACACGTTGGACCGACAAACCGAGCCGGTGAACGCGACACCGAGGGTTTCACAATCCGCGTCTAAACTGCACTGCTGCTCTTTCGTGTCGATGAGCACCGAGCAGGACACGCTCGGAGCAACCAAGGCAAGCAGCGCAATTCTAAATCGCAGCGTAGGCATGTCGTGAGGGACTGAAACACTACCGCATCGGCTGCCATGTGGCGTGATTCTGCATCGGCGAACGATGGTAAAAAACTCTGCGCCGAGTACAGCCATGCTCGAACCGAAGGCTGACCCGCGAAATGTCTGCCCGTCACCCCAATTTTGCGCACTTCGGGCACTCTTCAGGTGGCGCGGTGCCAAGGCCGCGGGCGCAAGCAGCCAGCGCAGTCGACCATCCAGGAGTCAGCGGAAACACGCTCGCTCGGCCCTTCCGGAGCGCGCGCGAAGGCGGCAACGGGGCGGCGACTCAGCGGGTAGCCGCCCCGCCTCGAAACTCAGTGGTGCCCCGCCTACGTCGCGGGGGGGGGTTGACGCCAGCGGGGCACCGGCTGGCAGGAGTATCATACCTAAGGGTTATTTGTGAAGCACGACGACGCTTCCACGAACGCGAAATCCAACGGAAAATTTTGCCGCAGCGGCTCGTGGCGGCGCTCTTCTGGACAAGCTGACGTGATTCGCAGGCGCGGAGCTCTTTTGCTAGTTCCCCGCCGCTGAGTCAGCGCGCCGACGCCGCCCAACCTGCGAGCATTCGTCGTCTTCGGTGGAAGTCGCCCTTGTTTCGGCAGGCGCCCCAAAAGCTCACGGCCGAGGCGCAGCGACTGGACCGCACGGCGATGATTTGTTTCTACGCGGACGGCGCCGCCCGCGTGGTGCGGGCATAGATCCGTAGGCCGCCTTGGGCTCGCCTACGGCACACCCGCGAGCGGAGTCAGCTCAGACCGGGTTGCTCGCCCGTGGCTTCGCCCGGGATCACCACGCGCGACGGGCTGGCCGAGCCGGGGCTCTCTTCTTCGATGAGCTCGCCGTTCCGGTACTCGATGAGCGAGCGGCGCGGGCCGAACAGCGTGTCCGGGTCTGGGAAAACCATGGCTTCGCGCAGCACGTCATCCATGTGCTCGACAAGCACGACACGTAGCGTTTTCAGCACCCGGCGCGGTATTTCCCGCAAATCCTTACGATTCTCTTTGGGCACCAGCACTGTCGTGATGCCATTACGGTGAGCCGCAAGAATTTTCTCTTTGAGCCCGCCGATCGGCATGACGCGACCGCGCAGTGTGATTTCCCCAGTCATCGCCACCTCATTGCGCACCGGCACGCGCGTGAGCGCGCTTGCGATACTGGTGGCCATGGTCACGCCCGCGCTCGGGCCGTCTTTGCGGACGAAATCCGGGAAGTGCACGTGCACGTCCACCTTCTGATAGAAATCCGGTTCCAGCTTGAGGATCGTGCTGCGCGAGCGGATGTAACTCATCGCGGCTTGAGCGCTCTCCTCCATGCCCTTCTCGAGCAGGCCGGTGATCACGAGCTTGCCCTTACCGGCAACGACGCTGACTTCGCAATCTAGGATGTCACCGCCGTGATCGGAAACGCTCAGGCCGTGCGTTAGGCCAATCGCGTCCAATTCCTCCTTCTTGCCGAGTCGGAACTTGGGCACGCCGAGATACGTCGGCACGTCCGCGCCGCGGATCTCCAGCTTCTGATCTTTGCCTTCTTTGACGACCTTGAGCGCAACCTTGCGGCACACCGCGGCGAGTTCGCGCTCCAGCGAGCGTACTCCGGCTTCGCGCGTGTAGTGGTGGATGACGGTCCGCACGGCGTTCTCGGTGAACTCCACCGGTACGTCTTCCAGACCGCATTCCTTCTTTTGACGCGGGATTAGGTACTTCTGCGCGATGTTCAGCTTCTCGAACTCCGTGTAGCTCGTGAGCTGAATGATCTCCATGCGGTCCTGGAGCGGGATCGGAATGCCACTCAAGGTGTTCGCGGTCGTGATGAACATCACGTCGGAGAGATCGTAATCAAGATCCAAGTAGTGATCGTTGAAGCCCTTGTTCTGCTCCGGATCCAGGACCTCCAGCAGCGCCGCTGCCGGGTCACCACGAAAGTCCGTGCTCATCTTGTCGATCTCATCGAGCAAGAACACAGGGTTGTTCGAGCCAACCTTCTTCAGGTTCTGAATGATCTTGCCCGGTAACGCGCCGATGTACGTGCGCCGATGCCCGCGAATCTCGGCCTCGTCACGCACACCGCCGAGGGACAAGCGCACGAATTTACGACCCGTGGCGCGTGCGATGCTGCGTGCAATGCTCGTTTTGCCGACGCCCGGTGGGCCAACGAAGCACAAAATCGGCCCTTTTAGGCTCTTGGTGAGCGCTTGCACCGCCAGGTACTCGACGATGCGCTCTTTGGGCTTCTTCAGCCCGTAGTGATCTTCATCGAGGATCTTCTCGGCCTCGGTGATGTCGAAGCGCTCCTCGGTCTTGTCGCCCCAGGGCAGCGTCAGGATCCAATCCACGTAGTTGCGCACGACCGTCGCTTCCGCGCTGGTCGGGTGCATCATCTTCAGCTTCTTGAGTTCCTTCTTGACCTTGCCCTGCGCTTCTTCGCTGAGCTTCTTGGTCTTGAGCTTCTCTTCGATCTCTTGGATCTCGGACTTGAACTCATCACGCTCGCCGCCGCCCAGTTCCTTCTGGATGGCCTGCATCTGCTCGTTGAGGTAGTATTCCTTCTGCGTCTTCTCCATCTGCTTCTTGACGCGGGAGCGGATCTTCTTCTCTACCTGCAGGATCTCGATCTCGGCCTGCATCAGCTCGTACAGGCGCTCGAGCCGCTTCTTCGGCTCTTCCATCTCGAGCAGGCCCTGCCGATCAGCCAGCTTGATGGTGGGCAAGTTGGCAGCGATGGTGTCGCTGAGCTTCGAGGCATCATCGATGCTCTGGACGCTCATCAAGACTTCGGGCTGCACCTTCTTGTTGAGCTTGACATAAACCTCGAAGGTGCTTTGAACGCTGCGGATCAGCGCCTCTACTTCGACGTCCGCGGTGCCGGCTTCCGCGATCTCTTCAATCTCCACAGAGAAGAAATCATTGGAGTCATTGTAGCGCTTCACGCGCGCGCGCTGACGCCCCTCGACCAGCACCTTCACGGTACCGTCTGCCAAACGCAGCAGTTGCACGATCGCTCCGATGGTGCCGACCGTGTAGATGTCGTCCGGCGTGGGCTCGTTGGTCTTCGCGCTCTTCTGCGCGGCCAAGAAGATCTCTTTGTCGTGCGCCATCGCTTCATCCAGCGCGGCGATGCTCTTCTCGCGACCGACGAACAGCTGCGACACCATGTGCGGAAACACGATGATGTCGCGCAGTGGCAACGCGGGAACCGTGCGCCGAGGCGCAGCACTACGATCGTTGGGGTCGTTCTTGAAAAACATGAATTTTTCCAGGGCTACGGCGCCAACGACAGAGCGCCAGGCCAGCGTTGGCTGCGGCGCGATGCCGGACGCTTCCGGCTATTGCTGATGAAACGCGGTCAGCCGACGCCGGCTTCCTTGTGATAGACGATGAGCGGGGCGTCCCCGTTCGTGATCGCGTCCTCGTTGACGACGACCTCTTTGATGCCTTGTTTCGAAGGCACTTCGTACATGATGTCGAGCATCGCCTCTTCCAAGATGGCGCGCAGACCGCGGGCGCCGCTCTCGCGAAGCAGGGCCTTGCGAGCGATCGCTTGCAGCGCGCCCTTGGTGAACTTCAACTTCACGCCGTCCATCTCGAACAGCTTTTGAAATTGCTTCACCAGGCTGTTCTTCGGCTTGGTCAGGATGTCGATGAGTGCGTCTTCGGTCAGCTCATGCAGAGTGGCGATCACCGGCAAGCGGCCGATGAACTCCGGGATCAAGCCGAACTTCAGCAAGTCTTCCGGCTGCACGTGGGCAAGCAGCTCACCGAGCTTGAGCTCCTTCTTGCTCTTTACATCCGCGCCGAAGCCGAGGCGCGATTGCCCCAAGCGACGCTGAACGATCTGGTCCAACCCCACGAAGGCGCCGCCACAGATGAACAGGATGTTGCTCGTATCCACCTGCAGGAAATCCTGCTGAGGATGCTTGCGACCACCTTTGGGCGGCACGTTCGCGATCGTGCCTTCGATGATCTTGAGCAGCGCCTGCTGCACGCCTTCCCCGGACACGTCACGGGTGATCGACGGGTTGTCGCTCTTGCGGCTGATCTTATCGATTTCGTCGATGTAGACGATGCCGCGTTGCGCGCGCTCCACGTCATGATCCGCGTTCTGCAGCAGCTGAACGATGATATTCTCGACGTCTTCACCGACGTAGCCGGCTTCCGTCAGAGTGGTCGCGTCCGCGATCGCGAACGGCACCTTCAGGATCTTGGCTAGCGTTTGTGCGAGCAGAGTCTTGCCGCTACCGGTCGGGCCGAGCAGCAAGATATTACTCTTGCCCAGCTCCACGTCTTCCGCAGCAACCTTTGAGTCGATGCGCTTGTAGTGATTGTGAACGGCCACCGCGAGCGTCTTCTTCGCGCGCTCTTGACCGACCACGTAGTCATCCAGGATCGCTTTGATCTCGGACGGCTTAGGCATCGGGTCCGAACCTGTAGACGGTTCGTCCTTCTCCACCTCTTCAGCGATGATGTCGTTGCAGAGGGCGATGCACTCGTCGCAGATGTAGACCGTCGGCCCTGCGATGAGCTTCTTCACTTCCTTTTGCGATTTTCCGCAAAAGGAGCAGCACAAGTTACCGTTCGATTCGTCGCGCCTTCTCTCCACGATTTACCCTCGGAAGCGCCCTGCCGGGACCGGAGTTACCTGCGAATTGCCGTCAAATTGTAAGGCGTCCGAGTGTCGCCCGCAAGGTGCGGGAAACAAAGGGCACTGCCCTGCTGCTGTTGCAGCCTGATCTGCGGCACGAACCGCAGAGAAACTAAGGCCCCGAGCGCTGATTAAGCCGCCGGGGGCCGGGGCGCCCATCACGTGGCCTTCTTCTTGGGCTCGAAGATTTCGTCAATCAAGCCGTACTCTTTGGCCTGCACGCCGCTCATGTAGAAGTCACGCTCGATATCGCGCGCGATATCATCGCGGTTCTTGCCGGTAGAGCGCTGCAGGATGTCCGTGATGACGTCCTTCACGTGTCGAATCTCGCGTGCTTGGATCTCGATGTCCGTGGCCTGACCGCGCGCGCCACCCAAAGGCTGATGAATCATGATGCGCGAATGCGGCAGCGCGAAGCGGCGCCCCTTGGTGCCTGCGCCCAGGAGCACAGCGCCCATGCTTGCAGCCTGACCGACGCAGATGGTGCTGACGGAGCAGCGGACATATTGCATCGTATCATAGATGGCCAGGCCGGCCGTGACCACGCCGCCGGGCGAATTCACGTACAGCTGGATATCCTTGTCCGGGTCTTCGCTCTCCAGGAACAGGAACTGAGCGATAATGATGTTGGCGACGTCGTCGTCGACGGCGCTGCCAAGGAAAACGATGCGGTCCTTCAGCAGGCGGCTGAAGATGTCCCAAGTGCGCTCGCCGCGATGCGTTGTTTCAACGACGTGCGGGTAGATGACGTTGTCACGAGGCGCATCCTTGAGGCGCTCGAGCACGTCCATAGCTTGGGCACGGGTTTCAGGTCGTTTCGACATTCATTCCTCCTCAACGTGGGGGGGCAGGCGCGACGGCGCGACGGGGCAACGGCAAAAAATCAGGCTTCGGTGATCTTGGCCTTCGCCTCGATGATGTCCAGGACCTTGTTTTCCAAAATCATGCCAATCAGCATCTCGCGCTTCTTCTGGTCGCGGTATTCGACCCGAAGTTTCGCTACGTTCTTGCCGGTTTGTTCAGCGAGCTCTTTCAGACCTTCTTCGAGCTCGGCGTCGCCGATTTGGATGCTTTCAGCCTTGGCGATCTCGGCCATCAGCAAGCCGGCGCGGACTTTGACTTCACTGTCCTGCAGGATCTGAGCACGCAGTTCCTCGCCCACCCGGCTGGCCTTCTGGCCTTGGCTGCGGGCACGCTGCAGGATTTCCTGCTCAGTGACCCGTACCTGCCGCTCCACCAGCGAGGGCGGGAGCGGAACAGGATTGGCTTTGACCAGCTCGATCACGAGCTGCTCCGCCACCTTGTTGTCGGATTCCTCTTTCGAGTGCTTCTCAAGGGTTGCAGTGATGTCCTTCTTGAGGGCATCGAGTGTGTCGAAGTCACCCACG
The DNA here is from genome assembly GCA_039936055.1 of Polyangiaceae bacterium. GTDB lineage: Bacteria > Myxococcota_A > Polyangia > Polyangiales > Polyangiaceae > PMG-095. The sequence goes on from JBDTJC010000184.1 coordinate 28,067, forward strand.
TCCTTGGCGAACTCGTCGTCCGCAGCAGGCAGGACACGCTCCTTGAGATCCTTCAAGGTGAGCGCGAAGACCGCGGATTTACCCGCTAACTTGGGGTGCGGGTGCTGCGCGGGCATGTCCACCTTGGCCTCAGCCGTATCGCCGATGCTCTTACCCAGGAGCGACTCTTCGATCTCCGGGATGAGCGTGCCGATGCCAAGCTCGGCCTGGAAGTCCGTCGCGCCGGCGTCCTCGATCACACTACCGGCAACCGACAAGGTGAAGTCGATGGTCGCGGTGTCACCTTTGGCGGCAGGGCGCGGGGTCTTCAGCGGCTCCAACGTGGAGTGGGATTTGCGTAGTTGGTCCAAGCGCTCGACGACCTGCTCGTCTTTGACTTCGACCTTGGGGCGCGTGGCTTCGAGGCCGTCGTACTTGACGCTCTCGATGGTCGGCAGCACCTCGACGCGCGCTTTGTAACCGAAGGCTTTGTTCTCCTCCAGACGACGCGGCTCAATCGCTGGATCCGTTACCGGCTGCAGTTTCTGCTCGCTGATCGCTTGCGGGTAGGTCTCGTCGACCAAGCGCTGAGCGACGTCCGCGGCGATGCGCGGACCGTACAAGTGCGCGAGCACTTTGCGCGGGGCGCGACCGGGACGAAACCCGCTCACGCGCGCTGTTTTTGCCACCGATGTGTAAGCCTTCTCGACCTCGCTTTTGACGCGATCGGCGGTGACTTCCACATCGAATTCGACCAATACGGGACTGAGCCGTTGAACGTTGACCTGCATCTGAAGAGGGCGTGACGTTACATGCGCAGGTACCTAGGTCAAGGATGCTTTGAGGTTTGTTCAGTGCTCCTCCCGTAAACGTGCCCGTGCCCGCACAAGTATCGGTACCCGATTCCGGGAGCGGACAAGAGATCGGGCACGTTTACGGGCACGGGGTGAGAGAGCGCACTCGCACCCACAAAAGCAAAAACCCCATGGGAGGCAGCCCATGGGGTTTTCCGGGATTCAGTGACTCAAGGTAAGTAAAGCGAAATCAGGTGCTCGGGAATGCGAGGCTCAATCCTCTGCGTCTTCCTGGTCGGCTTCCCACATCGCGGCTTCGAAGGGGTCCATGTCGAATTCGAGGGTCTCGCCGGTCGACTCGATTTCGTCGACGGACCAGCCGATGCGCATCTCCGGGCGGACCAGGTCACGTTCGAGCTCGGCGAAAGAGGTGTAGTCTTTGGGGGCGGCCATGGTTCCGGGGGTCTCCTCAGGGGTTCAAAGTTGTGGCCCGCCGTGTCGCCACGGTGGGAAAAAGCTGCAGAATTTGGGCGGAGGGCGTCTTCTCGTTGGAGGCCGCGCGCGCCAGCCAGAAGCCCGAACGCAGGATCCGGTCACGGGCGGCGCTGCTTCGGTCCTCGGACCCGACTTTTCCGGGGCTGAGGGCCAGCTGCATACGCGCTGCGAGGTTCATGGGGCGGGGGGTTGGCTTTCGACTCACGTTTGACTACTCACACCTACATCTGCACACACAGTACGCTACGTTCCGCCGTCCTCCAAAAAAACGCGGCCCGCGCGCGATATTTAGATAAGAGGCACACTGCCGAGGCAAGCTGCCCCGGGCGGCTCGCTCCCCCTCTCTCGCACCCATGACTCAGCGCCAGCAGATCATCGCCATCGCCAACCAAAAGGGTGGCGTGGGTAAGACCACGACAGCCGTGAACCTCGCGGCGAGTCTCGCCGCTGCCGAGCGTCCGACGCTCTTGGTGGACCTCGATCCGCAAGGCAATGCGTCGAGTGGCGTCGGCGTGCCGCCGGGCACGGTGGAGAAAACGATCTACGACGCGCTGATCGGCAACGCGCCGCTGCGTGACGTGATTCGCCCGACCGGCATTCCGACGCTGGACCTCGCCCCCGCGACGCAAGATCTCACCGCGGTCGAGTACGAGTTGTTCGAGACGACGCAACGCGGCACGCACTTGCGCGAGATCCTGCGCGGTCCGGATGTCGAGAAGTACGACTACATCATCATTGATTCGCCGCCGTCGTTGGGCGTGCTGACACTCAACGTGTTGGTCGCCGCGCACCGCGTGATTGTGCCGTTACAGCCTGAATACTACGCACTGGAGGGCATCACGTATTTGATGGCCACGATCGACCGCGTGAAGGCCTCGCTGAACCCGACTCTCGCCGTGGAAGGCATCGTGCTGACGATGTGGGATCCGCGCAATCGCCTCGCGCACCAAGTCGCGGATGAAGTGAACAAACACTTCCGCGTGTTCAAGTCGATCATCCCGCGCAACGTGCGGCTGAGTGAAGCGCCGTCGCACGGCTTGCCTGCGCTTCTGTATGACGTCGGCAGCAAGGGCGCGCAGGGCTACTTGAGCTTGGCGCGTGAGCTCATCGAAGGGCCACCCGGATGAGTGAGCCGCCCAAGAAGCCGTTCCGCGGCCTGGGCCGCGGCCTCGATGCGCTGATGCCCGCGCGCGTGCCGGTAACTCCGGAACGCACCGAAGCCGCGGCTTCCAAGTACGAAGGCAACGTATTCAGCTGCCCGCTCGACAAAATCGTGCCGCAAAAGGGTCAGCCGCGGCAGCACTTCGACAACGATCGCATCGAGGAGCTGGCGCAATCACTGCGCACGCACGGCTTGCTCGAGCCGCTGATCGTGCGCCGCCGTCCGGGCGCGGATGACTTCGAGATCATCGCCGGTGAACGGCGTTGGCGCGCTGCGCAGCGCGCCAACCTGCGTGAGGTCTTGGTCGTGGTGCACGACGTGTCCGCCAAGGATGCGTACGAGCTCGCGCTGATCGAGAACGTGCAGCGTGAAGACCTTGACGCGATCGAATTCGCGGAGGCTCTGGATCGCCTGATCAAGGAGCATCAGTACACGCAGGAAACGCTTGCGCAGCGCGTCGGTAAAGACCGTTCGACGATTGCCAACGCTCTACGGCTCCTGCGGTTGCCCATCGGCGTGCGCGAGAAAGTCGTCACGGGTGAGCTGAGCGAAGGGCACGCTCGCGCGCTGCTCGGCGCACCGGACGACGCTGCGCTGGCCGTGCTCGCGGAAAAAGTGGTGCGCGGCCGCCTGAGCGTGCGTCAGACCGAAGCATTGGTGCGCACCGCCAAGGCCAAGCCCGAAACTGGCAGCGGGAAGAGCAAAAACGAGAAGACTGTCTCCACGCGCGATCTCGAACTGCGCTTGTCCCGCAAGCTCGGCACGAAGGTTGAGGTGCGGGACAAAGACGGTAAGGGCGAACTCGCGATCAAGTACGCTTCTTGGGACGAGCTGGATAAGTTACTCGAAGTCCTGCTCTAGCCGAACGCCCCGTCACTGCTTGGTTGCGCTCAACGCGTGCAGAACCTTCCCTAACCGAGCGCGCCCTCACGGCTTCAGGGTGTATGGCTTGAGCGCCGCGAGAGGGCTGACGGCGTGGACACCGCGCGGGCAGCAGCGTAGCGAGCGCCGGTCGTGAGCGAAGACGACGATCCACGCGCATGGCAGCGCCGTCTCTAGCTCTCGCCGAACTGAATCCCGCGCTGACTCATGAGTGCATGGTGGGCGCTCACGCTCCCGCCACGCACCTCAGAATCAGTCACATTTCCCGATTTTTGCCTTGGTCGCGCCATCCGCCGCGCGCTTGCCGATGTCATCGTTGCCAGCCAGCTCGGCCGCACGCTTGAAGTGCAGTGCGGCTTTCTTCTTGTCTGTCGGGCACACGTGCTTGGCCAGGTAGTAGTGCGCAGGAGCGAACTTTTCGTCCAGCTTCAGCGCGGTTTCGTAATCGCTGAGCGCGCCGGCGTCGTCCTTGTTGTCGTGGCGGCACACGGCGCGGCGCACGTGCAGGTCCGCGCTGTCCGCCGCCTTGATGGCTTTGTCCAACACCGCGATGCAATCCGCGAACGCGTGCAGGCGGCCGAACTTCTGCGACAGCTGCTCGAGCAGCTTCGGATCTTCCGTAGTAGAGACGGCGCGCAGTTGTTCGAGCGCGGCCTTGTCGTCCTTTGCGGCCGTGAGCAGCTCGGCGTAGGCGATGCGCAGTTCGATGTTGTCCGGCGCGGCGGCCACCGCCGCAGCGTACGCTTTGAGCGACTCGTCCTTCTTGCCCAGCGCTTCCAGCGCGAGCGCGCGGTTGAGCAGTAAATCAGGCTGTTTTGGCGCCAATTTGAGGCCTGCGTCCGCCACGCTCAGCGCGCCCGCGGCGTCCTTCGCATCCAGACACAGCGCGGCCAGGTTCACGCTGGCTTCGGTCAGTTTCGGGTCCAGCGCGAGGGCGTCTTTGTACGCCGCGCTAGCTCCTGGCCCGTCGGACAACCCTTCCAGAGCTACCCCCAAATAGAAAGCCGCCTGAGGATCCTTCGGCGCATCTTTGTGGGCTGCGCTCAGGAGCTCTTTGGCTTTGGCGAAGTCCTGCGCCTTGATCGCCTCGATGCCCTGCTTCACCTTCGCGCTGGAGGGCTTTTCGGTGCCGTCGGCAGGCTTGGCCGCGGGTGTGTCCGAAGGCGAATCCAGCGCAGGCGGGGGCGCTTGGGCGGGCGGCGGACTGCCGCAACCTACCAGGAACACCGCGCCGAGCAGCGCAGCAGCGGACAGCAGCGAGAGCTTGGGCCGAGCGGAAGAACGGCGCGAGGCGAAGGTCATGAATTTTTTTCCAGTTGGGCGATGTTAGACAGGATGCGCGCTTTGATCTCTTCCATGCGCTCGACCGAAGTGACCTTGGCGCCGGTCATGTCGGTGACGTAGAAAACGTCTGCGACTTGCGTGCCCTCGGTGTTGATCTTCGCGAGCGAGATCTGAAGATTGAGGTGCTGCAGCGCATTTGCGAGCCAAAACAGTAGGCCCTGCTGGTCCTTCGTCGTGACCTCGATCACGGAGTGGTCCGTCGCGCAGCGATTGTCGATGTTGACCTCGGTCGGCACCTTCGGCGTCGGGCGGTCCGAGAGGCGCGAGCGGCGGACGCCGCCGGTCACGAGCTCCGCGGGCGAAAGCTCCATGCTCAGCAGGCGGTTGAAATCGCGATCCAGCCGCGCCATCGAACCGGTCACCGCGTCCGTGGTCTCCCCGCCACGCACCCAGAACAAATCCAGCGCGCGCGTGCGGCCAAAGCTATCCACCCAAGAGTAAACTTGGGCGCTGATCACCTTGAAGCGCGCCGCAGCCAAAGTCGCCGTGATCATGGCCAAGAGGCCCGCGCGATCATCGGCGATGAAGCCGAGTTCGACGTACGGCGCAGCCGTGGTCATCACGGTCACGTTGACGTGTTGCATTTGCGCTTGGCGAGCAAAGCGCGAGTGTCGCACGATGTCTTGCGGGTCGTTACTGTACAAGTAGCGATCCGGCATCGTGGACAAGAAGTGGTTCAGGAATTCGAGCTCGCCGCGTTGCGGGCAGAGCGCGCGTACTTCGGCGCGAATTTGCTCGGTGCGTTCGCCACCACGCTCCACTTTGCCGGTCGAAAGCTGGCGGTCGGCGCTGACGTACAACTCCTCCAGCACGCGCGCTTTCCAGCTCGTGAGCGCGGTGGGGCTCGTCGTGGAGACGTCGCAAATCGTCAAGATGTACAGCTCGCGCAGGCCTTCGCGACCGTGTACTTCTTCACAGAAGGCCTCGAGCGTGCGCGGGTCGTCGATGTCACGGCGTGTGGCCACGTGATACATCCGCAAATGCTTCCAGATCAGCTGCTGGACTTCGCGGATGTCGCTTTCGGGGAGACCGAGGCGTTCCAGGATGCCGCGCGCCATTTCACGCCCGCGCTCGTCGTGGCTCTTGCCGCCGATGTCCTTGCCGATGTCGTGCAAGAGCGCGGCGAAGAACAACACGTTAGGGCGCGAGATTTCGGCGGCGAGGCGCGACGCCAAACGGTGCTCCGCGGCCAGCTCGCCGCGACACAGCTCGCGCAGCCGATCCACCGCGGCGACCGAATGCACGTCCACCGTGTACACGTGATACACATCGTGATGCACGCGGCCGACCACCGGAGCGAACTCCGGCACCATCGCCACTAGCAGGCCGACGTCATGCAAATCCTTCACGACGGATTCATCACGCAGCTTGGTGCGTTGAATCACCGTTACTAGGCGCACGAACAAGCGAGCGGCCTCTTCACTCTGCCGCAGGCGCTCACACCAGGAGGGTGACGTCACCGCGCGCGCCACCAAATCACGGGCAAAACCGTACACCGGCAGATCACGCCGCACGGCTTCATCATACAAGCGCAGTGCGAGTGCCGGCTCGTGCTCGAGCGCGCTGGACTCTTCGAACGACACTTGATCGTTGGTCAGCTTCAGGCCGCGGCCGATCGGTGTTTCGCGCGGACGGCGCTTGGGCGGCGGAGCCGCGCGCGCCAACACCAGCTCACGCGCTTGGGAAATCACGCGCGCCTTCTGGTAGTAGTCGCTCATGAAGGCCTCGACGCCGGGGCCACCCGCGCCGTAGCCCAGATCCACCGCGAGCTGCTCTTGGCGATCGAAGCTCAGGCGATCCGAACGGCGCCCTGCATACAAATGGAGCAGATTGCGCACGCGCCAGAGCAGCGCGCGCGCCGCTTCGATCTGATGCCATTCGCGCTGCAGCAGTACGCCGATGCGGACGAGCTCCGATAGGTCCGCCACGCGCCAACGCGCCCGCGCGGCCCAGTGCGCCAAGTCCAGATCCCGCAAGCCGCCGATGCCATTCTTGACGTCCGGCTCAAGCAGGTAAACTGAGCCACCAAAGCGCTCGGAACGCTCATGGGCCTTGGTTTCCAGGCGATCCAAGAATTTTTTGATGTTGCCGATCCCGAAAATGCCTTCGAAGGCGCGGGTCAACATCTTCTCGGAACTGGTGCGGTCACCGGTGAGCACGCGCCAATCCAGCAGCGTGGTTGCGGTCGGCAAATCATTCTTTGCCAAGTCCAGCAGGTCCGTGCCCATCACGACCTGATGACCGATGCTTAGGCCAGCGTCCCACAATGGGTAGAGCAGCGCCTCTGCAACGGCGCGGACCTTCTCGGGCCTGCTCGCCGAAATCAGCCGGACATCCAAGTCGCTGTGATAGCCGAGCTCATTGCGACCGTAGCTGCCCACGGCGGCCAGCCCGACGTTCTGCCAGGTGCCGGCTTTCACCATCGTGCTCTCCGCTGCTTTGAACAGCGAACAAAGCAAACCGTCGAACGCTTTTGCGTAACGAGACGCGGCCTCGAGACCCGCTTCTGGGCCGCCAGGGCGGATCATGGACTCAACGGCAACGCGGTGCCGCACGAGGTAGGTCTTGAGTTCCTCGACTAGACCGGGAGCAGTGCGTTCGAGCAACGGCGCTCTTTCAGTGGCTTGGGGCATGCAAAGGGCGTTCGGGGAGCGTCTTCAGGGGGCGCGGGTCCGGCTCGATGGCTGGACGAGGCGTTGTTATAGCTCAGCCCCGGGCATAATGAAGTAAACGACAATATGGCCGAATTTGGCCCTGTCTGCGGCGTGTAACTCAGGACCGTGGCCCGCCGGCACGTGCAAGATTTGGCTCGGAAGGGGCTTTTCAGGGCGGCGTGCTATCTTTCCCCCCTGGATGGACCGACGGCGCAGTTTGGGGATGCTTGGGGCGGCACTGACGAGTTTGGCTTGGCCGCGGGCCAGCCAAGCGACGACCGCCCGCGCGGTGAGCCTGCGTGACTTGGTCGCGCGCAGCACGCGGGTGGTGTTTGGCGTGCCGCTGGAAGGCACCCCGCGCTACGAGCAAGTCGGCGAGACACGACACATCGTCACGTACACGCGCTTTCGCGTGGACGAGCTACTGCAAGGTGGACCGCAAGAGCCGGAGCTCTTGGTGCGCACGCTCGGCGGCAAGCTCGGTCAACTGGGCGAGATCGTGCACGGCGAGGCCGAACTCGCCCTCAATGAGCAGTGCGTGATGTTCGTGCACGCGAACCCGGAGGGCTTCGAGCAGGTCACCGCGATGGCGCAAGGCCACTACCCGATGCTGAGTGACGAAAGCGGCACCTTGCGTCTGCATGCGAGCCGCAACATGGCGCACCTCATCGGCCAGGACGCGGCCGTTGCTCAGCTCAGCGGCTTGAACCTGGGTGAAGCGCGCAGTCGGATCCTCGGAGCGCGCAAGTGAGCTTCGTGCACGCCGCTTCCGGCTTCGCTGCCGCCGCGCTCGTGCTCGGCTTCGCCCCGCACAGCCAGGCATTTTGCCTCACCCACACCTGCGATCCGAAGACCGAGCAGTGTGAGGTGGTGGACGGCTGCAACGTCACCGGGAAGCCGCTGTTTTGGGCCAGCTCCACGGTGTCGTTCGACGTTCAG
>JBDTJC010000185.1:0-13393 GCA_039936055.1 Polyangiaceae bacterium
GGGGTGAGTGACGGGGATCGAACCCGCGACAACCGGAGCCACAATCCAGTGCTCTACCACTGAGCTACACCCACCGTGAATTACGGTGGCCGGGGATCGTTTCGACCACCGACGCAGGCGGTACTTAGCTCACCTCGGGGGGCTTCAGCAACCCGAGGTTGTTGAAATGAGTCGAAGTACTTTTTTAGCCCAGCTTCCAAAGTTCCGTTGCGGCTGCCGCAGCCGCGGCCAGATCCCGTTCGTGGGCGTCCCACAGCCTCGTACCCGGGATTTCGCGCTGCGGCCCGGCGCTCAGGCCCTCCAAGGTGGCACGGAGCGACTGCCCCAGACCGACGAGGTCGTAGCCGCCCTCCAGCATCAATCCGACACGAACGCCCGGGGCGAGCGCCGCGAGCGTGCGGCGAACTAGCGCCTGGAAGCCGGCGTCGGTCACGTCCATTTGGGCTAGGGGGTCCCGCTGGTGGGCGTCGAAGCCCGCGCTGAACAGGAGCAAGCCGGGTCGGTAGGTTTCTAAGACAGGCGCGACGATGCGCTCGATCGCCGCGCCGTACGTGGCGTCCGTCGCACCCGCGGACAACGGCACGTTCACGGTATAGCCGTGGCCATCACCCGACCCGCGTTCGTCCGTCGCGCCGCTGCCCGGGTACAGCGGTGATTGGTGCAATGACACGTACAACACGCTGGGATCTGCATAGAACATTTCCTGAGTGCCGTTGCCGTGATGCACGTCGAAGTCGACGATGGCGACGCGCTCTACGCCGCGCGCGCGCGCGTGCGCAGCAGCTACCGCCACGTTGTTGAGCAGGCAGAAGCCCATCGCTCCGTTCGGGCGCGCGTGATGCCCCGGTGGTCGCACCAACGCCAAGCCAAAATCAGCGCGCTCGTCGAGCAGCGCGTCGATGACGACCAACGCAGCTCCTGCACCGGCGCGCGCCGCAGCTACCGACTCCGCGCTGTAGAACGTATCCTCATTGAAATACCCCGAGCGACCGGCCACCTGGTCAAGCACGTGTAGGTATTGCTGCGTATGAACCCGCACGAGTTCATCGTCAGTTGCACGCCGAGTGGAGAGCTCGACTCGCCGCAAGTCGAGCTCTGCATGAGCGATCGCCGCGCGAGCTGCATGTAGGCGTTCTGGTCTTTCAGGATGACCAGCAGGCGCGAGGTGCTCGCAAAACACCGGGTCGTCCACGAGTGCTAGAGTTTTCTGCATGGGCGGTGCCCGTGTGCGCGTTGGTTTGAGGGCGAAGGGCTCGAGTGCGCCCTCGGTTGCGCGCAATCGAGCCTAGCTCGTGATAGCGGCTCGCCCCAGCATTACCGTCGGCCGGCCCGCTCGTCGCCGTTGCCGGCCCGCCCATCGCCGTTGCCGGCCCGCCCATCGCCGTCGGCGGCCCGCCGCGCAGGCGCGCGCCGGGGTTTCGAGTGCGCGTTAGGCGCTTTAGCTCAGCCCAGACAAGTAGTACCGTCGAACTCAAAGCGCCGCCGGGCGTTTTTTGTCGGAGCGCGGCCAGACCCCGGACCCCGGGGTTCGTGCCAAAGGGGCCACAGGATGCGTTGGAAGATCATAGTTGTTAACGCCGGGATCGTCATTGTCGTCGGCCTGCTGACGTATGTTTTGCTAGCCACGTCTCTCAAGGACGTGCTCGCCAATCAGGCCGAACGTAAGCGTGAGGTTGCGCAGGCATTGCGTGCCGCAGACTCGCAACTGGCACTGGACGCCCTACGTATGGAGCGCTGGCTGCAGAGCAACGCAACGGCTCCGTCCGTGCACGCCGTATTGGCGGGCGGCACGGCAGACGCGCGCAGCGAAGCCGCCACGGCCGAAGCAAACCGGCTGCGTGACGCCGCCGTCAGCGAACCCGCGTTCGCCAAGATGGCGCCGTCCTTGGTGTTGATCGTGGACGCGCAAGGCGTCGCAGTCGGCCGCAATGGCTCGGCCCTCATGCGTGGCGAAAACGTTGCCGCAGCGTATCCGTCTCTCGCGGAATCGCTCAAGAGTGGGCAAACCGCGAGCGCGCTGTGGGTCAACCATAAGCGTCAAGAGCAGATGCTGACCAGCTACGCGCCGCTGCGTGGCGATAACGGCGCCATCGTGGGCGCTCTCGTCGTGGGCACCCCGCTCAATGACGAACGCATGACGCGCACCAGTGATTTGACCAGCAGTCACACGCTGCTCTTGGCCGCCGTCTCGTCGACCATGGAAATCGTGGCGGACAGCGCTGCCCCAGCGGACGTCGTCGCCGCCGCCAATCAACCCAGCGTGCTGAGCGCCGCCAAGCAGGCGCTCAGCTCGGGCAACGTCGTCACGGTCGACACCATGGGTGGCGGGCAACTGTTCGGCGCGGTGCCGCTCGATGGCTACTCCGGTGAAACCAAGGGCGTAATCATCGCGGCCGTGCCTGCGTCGCTGGTTGATAGCTTGGGTGGTTTGCTCTGGCCGGTGTTCGCCGTTTCTGGCTTGGGCGTGTTGCTCGTGCTGGTCGGCGGCGTGTTGCTCGGCAACTACATCTCCGGTCCCATCTCGGAATTGGAAGACGGCCTCTTGGCCATCATCAACGGCAACTCCGAGCTGCGCTTCCAGCTCGAACATGAAGAGCTCGGTGGGCTCGTGTTCCGAATCAACTCCTTGCTCAACGCGCTCATGGGCGTTGCTGAGGACACAACGGACGAGCAGGGGCGCCCCTCCCAGGGGCCGAGCGCTCGTGATTTCCAAGAAGCACTCGCGGTTGACGAGAGCGCGGTCGCCGCAGTGGATCCGGGGGTCTCGGCTGCGCTCGGCGCGGAGGGCGCGGACCAGTACTACCGCCGCCTGTACAACGAGTACATCGCCGCCAAGCGCCAGATCGGTGAACCGGTTGAGCACATCACGTTCGAGGCGTTCGTGGGCCGCATCCGCACGAGCGAGGCGGAAACCTCACAAAAGCACGGCAAGCCCGTGCGTTATCAAGTCCAGCTCCGCGGCAACGCAGTAGTTCTGATCGCCGTCCCGCTTTCGTAAAAAGACTCGGCCTCGCTGGGGCGCAGTCCGCCCTCGTTTTGGCCTGGTTTGATCCCGTCTAAATGGTCCCTGCGCGCGAGCGCTGGGACCATTTGGCTTTTCGGGCTATATGCACGCCCGGCGCGGACTCGCGCCTGAGGCATCGTAGTGAGAACATGGGTATTTTCGACTTTCTAAGCAAGAAGAGCGAGCAACCGCCGCGCACATCGCAAAAAGAGATCGCGCGCCTCGAGCGGCTCTTGGGCAACAAGCTGTCGCAGAATTTCGATCGCCAAGCAGCGATTCAAGAACTCGGCCGCATGGGCACCGCGCAGGCGGCATCCGCGTTACTCAAGCGCTTCGACTGGGTACTGGATCCTTCGATCACCGACCAGGAGGAGAAGGAGTCGTGCATGCACGGCATCGTCGCCGCCGGCGAGGACGCGCTCGAGCCGATTCGCGAGTACTGCAAGAAGGCGGAGAGCCTCGCCTGGCCGCTCAAGGTGCTGCGCGCCATCGTCACGGACGAGGCGCAAGCCGCCCAGGAGCTACTCAGCATACTGGATCAGTTTGACACCGAGTACGTGCGCAACGCCGAGCCCAAGGTGCAAATCATCCAAGCACTCGAAGCGTACCCAACGGATGAGGTCCGCGTCGCCGTCGAACCCTTCCTCAAAGACATGAGCGAACCCGTTCGCTTCACCGCCGCGACCACGATCTTCGCCGTCAACAACGCCGAATGCGTGCCAGTTCTAATCGACGCCCTTGAAAGCGAAGAGTCCCGCCGCGTCCAAAACCGGATCGCGCAGGGTCTCCTCGACCGCGCCTGGCCCATCCCGGCGGAGCTCTCCGCGACCGCGACTAAATCGCTGCCGCCCGGTTTCGTCGTCGCCAACGGCAAAATCCAAAAAAAGTAACTCCGTTCTCCCGCGCCGCTCTGGCGACGCGCCGAGCGCCTCCGGTCTCTGGCGAAGCGCCGAGCGGCGCTCGCCTCCGGTCTCTGGCGAAGCGCCGAGCGCCGAGCGCCGAGCGCCGAGCGCCGAGCGCCGAGCGCCGAGCGCCGAGCGCCGAGCGCCGAGCGCCGCTCTCGCGCTTCCCGGGTCGCGCGGAGCGCTCTCGCTTTCCCTGGCGCGCGAAGCGCCGAGCGCGTCGCGCCCAAGCGCGCGCGAAGACGCGCAGTCGCATGCCCGGAACTACAACGAGCCAGAAGTCTTGGAAGACCAGATCGCGATCTGCCCACAAGGCGCAGACCTACGAAGCCGCTTCGGAACACCCGACGGGGTGGAGCCGGCGAAACCGGAGAACTACTGTTCCAACCGCACGCTTCAGTCGCAGGACGTTCCAGCTGCTCACAACCCCCAAGAACGCCACCGGTCGCGTCGCGATCCAGCCCCGCGCGCGACGACATCCCAAGACCACAAACGCTAAACGCCCCGCTTTCGCGAGGCGCTTTCGAGTGTTAACCAGCTGGCTAACTAACCCACAGCAACAACTTGGTTACTCGCTCACCTTCGCCTGGAAAGGCAGGTAGATGTTGTAGCTCACGGTCAACAGCTGGTTGAAGTTGAACTGCCGATCCGCGGAGCTGATCTTGTTGTCCGGGAACTTGTTGTCTTTGCCTTTGCCAGCGGTATCGAAGCCACCGCTGTTGTACGCGAAGGGGAGACCGCGGTACTCGAACCCGAGCGCGCTCCACTTGTTGATGTAGAACGTGAAGCCAAGGCCGAAGGTCGGGGCAATTGCCATGCGCGTCGCCGTTTCGAACGACGTGCCGCAGGCGCCGACAGCACAATCCTTGCGCTCCGTCAGACCGACGAACGCCGGGCCGCCGAAGAAGTACAAGTCCGTGTCCAAGTAGATGCTCTGGAACAGGGCCAGCTTGCCGCGGAACGGCACAACTGTGAGCTGCGGAGCCACGACCCAGTCAATGCCACCAAGCTGCTTCTTGAAGTCCGGCCCCATGTTGACCGCCGTCAGACGGCGATCGAGGGACAACGGATGGGCAGCATCCACGGGCTGCGCACGTCGGTCCGCATTCACGCCCTGCACTTGGTCGGTCAGGTACGTCGGTATGCGGATGACGCTGCCGAGCGCACCCCAGGCACCGAACGACAGCCAGTCAGTGAAGTTGTATTGGAGCCGAGCGCCGAGCAAAATCGTGCGCTGGTACTCATCCAACAACGTGAAGGAGACAGCCGGCGCGAACTCGATGCGGCCCTTGCGGTGCAGCCGCAGCTTGCGCACTGCCGGTGCACCAGCGAGCGGGCCGGTGAGCTGGATTTCCTGCGCTTGGGCGCGCTCGGTTCCGGCAAACAGTGCCAGCGTGACAGCCAGCACAGACACCGCTCGCTTGAAGAACTTCTGTTTCGTGGTCGTCATGCCTCGCCCTTTGCCCATCACTTCGGCAACCGGTAGTTGAACGACGGTGGGATGAAGAACGCAAAACCGAACTGGGCTTGCACGTTGTTGGTCAAGCTCGTCTCGCCGTACCAGTAGTTCTTGTCCTGCGGCTTCGGAGCTATCGAGAGGTTCTCGAGCTTGTCGTTGAAGACGTAGTCACGTACTTCCAAGACCGCCGCGAACCAGCGGTTGAAGAAGACACGGAGGCCGATGCCGGCGTTGAACGCCAACTTCGGCTCGAACGAGAAGTTACGATTGTCCGGGTCAATGACCGGAATCGGGCGCACGCTGATGGCGCCGACGCCGCCCACCACGTATGCGTCGTAGTGGAAGATGAAGTCACCGAAACCGGCGAATTTGCCGTACGCAGGCACGTACGTGAAGTTCAGGGCGGCAGCCCACTGGTACTCCGTCAACGGCACCGCGACGCGTGCGGCGCGCCGCACCTGAGCGTTGAACTCTTTGTCGTTGTTTAGGTAGTACGAGCCGTTCACCCCAACCGCGAGGACGTTCGTGATGTAGTAGTTCAGCGCCAGCACCGGGGCAGGGTGGTTCACGAACTGGTCGTTCATGCTCACCGACCAGCCGGCTTGCAGCTCAAGGCGGCGAACGCGCAGTGCGTATGCCTGCTGCACCGCGAAGATCTGCTCCTTCAACGGACGGGCGGCCTCCTTGTCCATGTCCAAATTTGGACAGGCCGCGGGGTCAATCTTGCAGATGTCATCGAGGCCGGTACCACCACCGGGCGTCGCATTGTCGTCGCCTCCCGGTGTGGCGGTGCCCGCGGTGTCGCCAGCTGCGGCGGCATCCGTTGCGGGCGCGGCATCGCCAGCGCCAGCGGGCGCGTCGGCATCCACGACTGCGCTGTCAGCAGCGCCTTTGGTATCCTTCGCTGCAGCAGCCTTCCCGGCCGCCTGGCTCTTCCCTGCTGCCCAGCTTTGCGCAGGAAGGATGCCGAGGGCTACTGCTACGAGGAGCCCGATGGGACTTGACTTCATCGATGCCTCTTCCGCTTTCCCACTCGAACGACGCTTTGAGTAACCGGGGGGGTGCCGCTACTGCAACCACCTGGAACTATTGAAAAATTCCGCTAACCGGAAACGCCGGGGGACTATATCACGCTAAATTTCGTACAATCAACAAGCTAAAAAACTTTGACCGGACAGGAATACTCCCGGCTTACATGCGCTTACTCGGCAGCGTCGCGCCCGAGTAATGCCTCCACGAAGTCCGCCGGGGCAAACTCGTGGAGATCGTCAGGCCGTTCACCAAGGCCGACGAATCGAACGGGAAGACGGAGTGCGTTGGCAATTCCCAGCACCACGCCCCCCTTGGCAGTACCGTCGAGCTTCGTCAGCACGATGCCGGTGAGTGGGAGCGCTTCCTTAAATTCTCTTGCTTGAGCCAGAGCGTTTTGCCCGTTCGTCGCGTCAATGACCAGCAATATTTCGTGCGGCGCGCCGGGCATCGCCTTTTCGGCGGTCTTGGCGATCTTTTTCATTTCCGCCATTAGGTTCGACTTCGTGTGCAAGCGGCCTGCAGTATCCGCAAGTACGACGTCAACTCCGAGTTGCTCGGCCTTCTTGATCGCGTCGAACACCACACTACCGGGGTCTGCGCCGTCCTTGCCGCGCACGACTTCACAACCCACGCGGTCGCCCCAAACCACGAGCTGCTGGACCGCGGCGGCGCGAAAGGTGTCGCCCGCGGCGAGCACGCACTTCTTGCCACCGGCACTGAGTTTGGTTGCGAGCTTGCCAATCGTGGTCGTCTTGCCCGCCCCGTTGACACCGACCAGGAGCACGACCGTGGGCTTGTTCTTCAGCTCCAGTGGTCCGGTCATGCCGTCTACCGATACGATGCGTTCGGCTTCGGCCCGCAGCGCATCCCAGACTTTCTCCGGGGCGGCGAGTTCACCTTGGCCGAGAGCGGCTTTGACTCGCTCAAGCAGGAGCGCGGTGGTCTCCGTGCCGACGTCCGAAGCCAGCAATACTTCTTCGATCTCGCGCGTGATGTCGGCGCTGAGTTCCTTTTTGCCCGAAAATAGCGCGCGAAGCCGGCCAAAAAAGCCCTCGGAGCCGCGCGCCTTGGATAGGCCTCGGCGCAGGCCCTCAATATCGCGCCTGCGCTCTGGCTGGCGCGTCGACGGTGGCGGTGGGCGATTGCCGGGCGAGCGCGAAGACACCGGCGGTGCCGGCGGAGACACGTTTCCAGCCGCGGTCATGGAGGACCGTGAAGGCGCTCCAGCTGCGGGCGGCGCCTCTTGACCGGTGTTGGCGGCGGGCGGCGGTGTCGAGCGCTTGGGGCGCGGCGGTGGCTCGCTGCGTTGGGTGTTCGGAGGCAGCTCCGCAGGCGGCTTCTTCTTGAGAAACAAGAAGTAGGCGGCGACGACGGCGACGAGCGCGAGGATGGCGTAAATCATTGCGGCTACCGCGCCTGCGCGGAGGTGGGGGGCGGACTATAGAAACGCGCGCTTTGGCTCGTCAATGGGCTCGCGTGCTTTAGGCCGCCGCGCCCTACTGCTCAGGACGGTTTCCGGTGGTGCGGCGGCTCGCGCGCCGCGACGCCGTGCTCCTTCGCTTCGGATAGCGGGTCCGGGCCGAAGGCCGCTTCGTCGACCGCGCCGGCCCAACCGGCCACCTCTGGGCGGTCGGTTCGGAGCGCGACCTCGCCGGGGGTTGCCTCGCCTCGGCGATCAGAGCCCCCCTCGCGCGCCGCCCAATTCACGAACCGCGCGAGCAGCGTGCGGCGGCGCGAGGTGAGGGAGAGCACGAGCGTGCCTGGCGGCGGCATGGGCGCTGCTAGCGCGGTGTGGAACGGCGCGCGCACCTCCAACGCGGCCCCAGGGCCGGCAGAGTCGGTGCCTGGCAACACGAATGCTCCGCTGTCGTCGGTGAGCGCGGTGCGCAGCACGCCGCTCGCGTCGAATGAAGGCAATCGCACGAGCACCACCGCGTTCGAGATCGGTGTCCCGTCGTGCGCGTCAAGCACCCGCCCTCGCCACCCGCTGAGCGCGTCATTGAGTTCCAGCACATCCACCGGCGCGCGCCCTGCGTCGCCTTCGGTTCGCGCGGCCGCGCGCTCCAACCGTCTCGGTCGTTGCCAACCCGCGAGCAACCACGTTCCGAGCGCAGCCACGGCTGTGATCCAAGCAATTCGATGCCATGGGCTGGGCGGTAGGATGGGGACCTCGACGGACAACGCGGCGCCGGGCAACCACCACGGTGAGTCCGCCACGTAGCGGAGTTCGAGCGGTCGCGCTTTGGCGGCAGCCTCCTCGAGTTGAACGTACAGCTCGGCGGTGCCTCCGGTCACGCGCACGCTACCCAAGCTCACGCCACCGCTGCGCGCCTCGACCGACCCGCTCGGGACGGCGCCCGCGACGGAGTCCACACGCACGCGCAAGTGCACGCCGCTCTCGGGATGACTGGGCGCGACCGGTTCTGCGAGGGAAAGCACGGCTTGCGCGGTGCTCGTCACGTGCAGCAACGTGCGCGTGGCGCGCGTGGTCGCGCTGCCGGCAAAGTCCGCGCTGACCTCGATTGGCCCGGGCGCGCCAATCGTGCGACTGGGCACGCGAAACTCCGCGTTGCTGCCGATCTCGACCTGCGCAAGCGCGACCTTTTGCGCGGGCCGTCCCTCGCGTGTGATGTTCAATGACACAGCGAGGCTCTCGACAGCCTCGCCCGCCGCGAGTGCGGGCTCCGGCCGCGTGACTAGAGTCAGGATCTGCGTGTCGCGTTCAAGTGTGAGCACTGTTTGGCCAGGCGCGAACGCCATCTCCACGCCGCGCGTCGCGCTGTCGGCGACCACGTGTTTGGTCGCGGCGGAGTACAAGCCGTTCGGATCGCTGAAGCTGAGTTCGAACTCAGGGTGATCCGACAATCCCTCGAAATGCACGCACCGCGAACCCGAGCCATTCGTACTCGCCAGGTATACGCCAGCCGCAGTCACGGATAGCTCCGTGGGGTGTGCGCCGCACTCTCGCGCGCTCGCATTTGCGGGAGCAGCCAACGGTTTGATTTGGAGTCGCGCGGCGGAAACCGCCTGCCCAGCGTCATCCAGCAGACGGGCACTCACCTCGCACGCGCCCCGTTGCAAAGATGCGCTGGCATCGATGGTCAAACTGCCCGTGACGCGGAGCTGTGTCTGCGCGTGGGCCGCAGGTGGCGCGAGCAGGTGGTACAGCATCGCACACAGGCCGCTGATGGCACAGGCTGACCTCAGCGAGCCGGTGCGTCTATTGGGTCCGCCGGTCGGCGCCTTCACTCGACCATCATACATCCCATTCAGAGATTGTGTTCTCCGCACGGAAAGAGGCTGAAGCAAATACGAGCGGTGGTCGTCAGACGGTGCAAGCCGACGTGAACGTGAGCCAAGCACTCCCCAAACGCCGTCGTCTCCAAGCGGATGATGGACGACGCGCCGGATCCCCATGATACGGTGGTCCCCAATGCGTCGTCTCGCGGTGGCCGCGTTCTTGGGCGGAGTGGGGTTCCTTGCCGCACGCCCGGCGTTAGCGGAGGACGCGGACGTAGACCATTTGATGCAGAACCTGAGCAGCGGGTCGGACTTTCGTATTCGTACCCAAGCGGCACTCGCGCTCGGCGCGTCCAAGTCCAAGCGCGCGATTGAACCCCTGTGCGGAGCCCTTGCGGATCCGAACGCCACGGTGCGCGCTGCTTCGGCAGCGGCGCTGGGCCGCCTCCACCTTGGCGGCTCGGAGTGCCTGCAAAAGCGGCTGGCCAATGAAGCCAGCGACACCGTCAAAGCCGCCATTCAAAAGGCGCTGGATCCGGTGTTCACCAGCGATACCAAGTACTACTTGGCGATTGGGAAAACGACGGACAAGACCGGCCGCAGCGGCGACGAGATCGATGGCATCGTGCATAGCGCGATGAGCGGGGCGGCCTCGTTATTGCCGGTGTTCGCGGTGGCCCCATCCGGCGAAACCTTGCTGGACGCCAAACGCCGGCTCGCGCCCCACCGCGGCGTGAAGTCATATTTCCTCTCGCCACGTATCGGCCCCCCTGATTACTCGGGCGGCAACCTGACCGTGAAGCTTGAGATCGCCATGTTCAGCTACCCGGACAAAGCCCTGGTCGGCAATTACTCGACCAAGCTGACCGAACCTGGTGTTTCCTCACCGGACCAAGATAGCGAGAACGACCTGATCAAGACCGCCGGCGAGCGCGCCCTCGATAAGTTCACGCAGATCGCGGCGCACCTACAATAGGCCGCGGTGTCGGACGCCGAGCGCGGTGAGCCGAGCGCTTCGGTAAGATTTTAAGTACTTAACGAAGCGCAGCGCGCTTCTTGCACGCGCTCGGGTTAAGGCCGTACTCTTCATACTTCTCTTCCTCGCAAGGAGTCTCCCGTCATGGGTGAAGCCTCTACGGCACCGCTTCCGGCTACAGGTCGGCATCAGCGACGCTTCCGAAACTACCTGCTCGATAGCCACTTCCAGCTCAAGTACACCTCGTACTTGGTGGGCATCGCGCTGCTCTTCAGCGTCTCGCTTGGACTGTTGATTTGGCGCACTAGCGTCGCGGTCATCGCGCAGAGTCATCAGGCGATGCATCAGGGCGAGCAGGTCGTCGCGCGCGGCCGCGAGGTCCTCACCGAGAGTCAAAAGGTGAGTGAAGTCGTCAAGATGAACATCGTCAAGGACCCGGTGTACAGCGACAACCCGGCCTTGTTGGAAGCGTTCAAGGCGGATGCGGACAAGCAGGACGAGCGCCTCAAGGCTCAGCAGGGCGCGTTGGAGGGCCAAGCGAGGGCGCTGCGCGATCAAGCAAGCGCTCTGACCGGGAGCCAGCACGTGATGCTGTTCACTCTGGTAGGCGCGCTCTCGCTGCTCGTGGTGCTGATCGGCTTCGCAGGCATCTTCGTCACGCATAAGGTGGCGGGGCCCATCTACAAGATGAAGCGCCTGATCAACGACGTCGGCGAAGGCCGTCTCAAGATCCCGGGCAAGCTGCGCAAAGGGGATGAACTCGTCGAGTTCTTCGAGACCTTCGATACGATGGTCAAGAACCTGCGCGATCGCCAAGAAGTCGAGATCGCAAAACTAGAACGCGCGATCACCACTCTGGAGCCGAAGGCCGAGGCCGGTGAGCTTGAGCCCCTGTATCAGTTGCGCAAAGAGATGAAGGCGGCTCTGGACTATTGAGAGAGTCCTGGCCCAGCGGCGTCTTGGGCGCGCTGCGCTGCCCGTGCTCTGTGTTTTGACCCGGCTGGGCTCCCTTGGCGCGCGCGGCGCGTCGCGCCAAGGGAGCCGCGGCGGGAGCGAGAACGCTTAGAAGGCGGCTCGGATGTACTCGATGACGGCGGCCCCTTCGCGCCACGTCACGCTCGCAACATCAAAGCGCACGTGATCTACGTCGCTATGGAAGCGGAATTTCCGGTTCCATAACCGCTCGCCAGCGCGGCGCAGACGCGTGCGCTTCCAGCCGTCGATGCTGCCGAAGGCGGACGTCCACGCGGACGCCCCACGCGTGCGGACTTCAACGATCGCGAGCGTGCGTCCGTCCTGCACGAGTAGATCGACCTCAAGGTAACCGACGCGTACATTGGCACCGAGCACGCGTAGTCCGCGAGCTTCCAGCCAGGCGCGCACGGCCTGCTCGGCCGCAGCACCGGCGGTGCGTCGCGGTGAGTCAGCCTGGGTCGGGGGCGCCGCAGCTGAGCTTGGCGCCCGCCTGCAACGGCGTGACCAACGGGTACCCGGCGGGGCTGCAGTCTGCGCCCGGATTTTTTGCGTCGTACTCGGTGCCGTCACGGACACAGTACGAACCGGCGAGTTGGCCACCTCCGAGGTGCAGGTCATCGACGAGATGGCTGCAAGCGTAGCCCGAGGGGCACTTGCAGTAGCGCGCGTTCTTGTCATCACCATCGCACCGGCAGGAGCAGTACACAGCCTTATCGGCCGTGCGGTTGCCCGCTTGCGGGGAAACGACCTGCGTGATCGGTATATTTGCGGGAGTTGGCACGGCACCTACGAGGGGCGCGGTGCCCGGCACGTAGCAATTCGCGGACGTCGCGGTACCCGCGGCCTCCTGGCCGTACTTGCAGCTCACCCGGCCCTGAAAGTGATTGACGAGGCAGACGCGGGTCTCACACTGGAACGACTTGCTCTCGACGTTCACTTCGTTCGCGTTGTAGCCAGCGAAGTTCGGCGTGTACTCGTCCTCCGGCGTGCAGGGGTCGCCGACGCCGCCAGGCTGGCAAGCGAGTGGCATGAGACCCAGTAGCGCCGTGCCCAGCAGAGAGAAGCCCGTGATTTTGCGTATCATCGCCTGACGTCACCCATTCGACTGGTGGTCCAACTGCACATCGATCGGCCGGCGCCTCAGCGCTGCCGTAACCGCGCGTACGCTAGCCGAGCGCTTCCAACACAGTCAACGGAAAGCAGCGGCCAGCAGGGCGATGGGTCGCCGAGACCAAGCCAAGCCAAGGAATTTTCCAACGCCTGTGTCGGACGCGGGGTGTGCGCCTCGGCTTGCCACGCTCTCAGCATCATCAGTGACACGAATGTGGTGCGACTCTCGATCCGATCACTCACTGCACGGCCGGACTATCCGGAGTCGTCAGCCAACGGACTGCGCCCGTACGTCTACGGAGCGCCCAGTGACTGAAGTGCGATATGCACCTACGTACGCGGTTCGTTAGGTGTTAACTCAAGGCGCTGCGTGCGAGATAGAACGTCTCGTAAATTCCGGACCGCCGCAATTTTGAAGTGCTGCCTTAGCGCGCGGAGGACGCGCTGAGCACCACTTGCCGATGCTTTCCGACGACACTTGACAAGCTCGCACCGCGATCTCTAACATGCCCACGGCCGCGGGTGGTATGTAGCGGTACTTATTAGGTTTTTCCCGCTTTGGCCGAAGAGGCCCCCCGCACTCGGTCGCGGCGCCGACTAGTTAAGGCGCTGATCTCAACCCAACTACAGAGGATCCATGTTTCGAAAGCGCCTCGTTGCGGTCTGCCTGTTGGCATCCGTCGCTCTCCCGAGCC
>JBDTJC010000186.1:0-13736 GCA_039936055.1 Polyangiaceae bacterium
ACGATCAGGTCCACGAACGGGGGGATCCCCGAGATCGTGCGCGTGATGAGGCGCGCTTCGCGGAAACAGGGGACGACGACGGCGACCTTCGCCGATTGCCACATGTCAGTCGGGCTAACACTTTCCGTACGCACCGAACAAGCAAAACCGACCGGGCGCCAACTTGATCAGTCTTGGCAAGACCAGACCACGATCATCTAAAGCGGGCACGGGCCACGAGAGAAACCGGCGAAACCGGTGCATTCTGGCGCGGGCAAGCACTCGACGCCAAGCGCTGTTGCCGGCTTCAGGCTTGGCGAAAAGAACTCGCCCGTCAGTCTTGGGCAACGAAGACCAACTGAGACTAAACTAGCCCGCGAAACATGCCCACGCGACACGCGCTCACTATCGTGCTTGCCGGAATCGGCGCAGCTCTGATTTCGGCTTTTGTGTGGGCCAAGCTTGCCTTCCCGAGTGATCACACCCCGGAAGGCGCGTACTTGCGCATCGTGATCGCGGTCAATCATGGCCGCGCCCAAGAATTTTTTGCGTACACCGAGACTCGCGCGCAGCACGCCTGCTACACGATCCGTGACTACCGAAAGCAAACCCGTGATCGCGTATTGGCCGCCTTTCCGGAGCCGGAGCGTTCGCGCCTCGCCGCGCAATACGCAGAAGAAGCCGCAGCGCCGGACGGCGCGGACGAGCTTGCCATCTACGCCAAGCAGAACGGCTGGATGAATCGGCTGCGGAAGGACATGTCCGGTATCGCGCACGTGCACATCCAAGGCGAGCGCGCCACGGTCGAAACCGCGCGCGGCACCCGCTATCCGTTTCGTCGCCGTGAAAACGGAATCTGGGGCCTCACGCAATTCACCGCAGCGCTCAGCGCCGAGGCCGAGAAAGCCGCGCGAGATTTGGCGCTGATCGACAAAGCCGCGAGTGACTACGAGCGCGCCGCCAAGGTGGGCGGCAAATGAGTCGCGCGGTCGCGCTGTCCGCGTTGGTCTTGGCCGCGTGCAGCGGCGAAGCGCGAAAACCAGCCTCGAATGGGGCGAATTCACTGCTCACGAGCGTGCAGCTCTCGGCCACGTACCAAAGCCCGGCTAGCTTTCGCTACCACCCGCCCAAGCAAGCCACCATGCAGGCCGAACAGCGGCTTCCCGACGGCCGCTTGCTACTCGCGGGCAAACGCGGCGAGCGGTGGTTGCTCGACCCACACACGCATGCCCTCGTCGCAGCAGGCAACCTCGCTCCAGAAGATCTGATCGCGGTGCTCAAGGCCGACGACGGCTATTGGTTCGTCGGGCAAAGCGGAACGAACTACGAAGCGCACAATCCGCTAGGCAGGTTCCTGCGTTCGAGCGCACCGCTCGAGCCGCTGGCAAGGGTCAGCGCTGCGCGCCACTCGACCATCGGGATCCCCGCGAATCGTTCCCTGCTTCGCAGCACGGACGGCGCCGCATCCTTCAGCAAAGTCGGACCGGAACACGTAGTATTTGCCGACGTCGAGCTAGCGAGCGACGGCACTGGGCTGGCGCTGGCGATCCCCGAAGCGCTTTGGGTCACCACGGACGAAGGCGCCAATTGGGCGCTTTTTCCCGGCAAGAGCCGCGGAACGTACGCGCTGTCGCGCGACCGACAGGGCCGCGTCCAAGTCGACACCGTGTTCGGCGCATACCGTTTCGAGAGTTCGCCGCCACGCCTGGAAGCGGGCCCCGATCCCGCAGCGGGGCAAGACCTCGAAGCGAATGCGCCGCCACGCGGCCCGGATGCCGCCGCACTGGCAGACGGTCGAGCCGTCGTGCTCGGCTCACGCTACTTCGAGGTCTCCGCCCCGCCCGCGCACCCGAGCAACTATGAGCTCGTGCAAGGCCCGCTCGACGGCAAGTTGGAGAGCAGCCCGCTCCCGGAGCTCAAGGACTGCAAAGGCGCGCGGATTGCGGGCTTCGATCGTTATCTGGAGCTGGCCTGCTTTCACGGCCCAAGTGACGGCGGAAGCGTCATGGTCACGTTCTACCGCAGCGACAACGGCGGAGCGCACTTCGAGCCAGAACCGTTCACGAGTTACGGCACGTGGGTCGGGTTTCGCTTCGCGTTGGGTGCCGGCGGTACGCTCATCAGCACTGGCCTATGCGGCTTGCCGAGCCCGGGTTGCAGCACGGGAGGCGTACTCTTGCGCCGTCAAACGCCAGCAGACGAGCAACCCACCAAACCCAAACCCGGTGCAGCACAGGTTCCGGAACAGAAATACGAGCTTTTCGCCGCAGCAACGCCGACGCTCTCAGAGAGCGCGCTGGGCCTCACGTTCTCGCTGGACGGGCGCACCGCGTACGCCGTAGGCCGCCGTTCCAAGACCGGAACGCTGGCGATGTTCGTGTCGCACGACGGCGGCAAGAGCTTCGAGGCGCGCGATCTCGATCTAGTCCGCGCAGACTCGGACGACGAGGATCAGTACTGGGAACACACGCAGGCCATGGTTCACCTCGAATCGTTCGCCGCGGCGGAGGACGGCTCGCTGTCGCTGGTGATTGCAGATCGCCAGGGCCGCGCGTTGGTGGTGGTGGACGACCAAGGGCGCTTGCTCTCCGGCTCGAAGCCGCCCGAAGAGCAAGCACTGGTGGCGTCAGTCGGAACGCGCGCCTTCGCGCTTTCACCGAGCACGCGAAAAACCTGGGAATCCATGGACGGCGGCGTCACTTGGCAGCAGCTTCCGCGCTTGCCCGTCGCGCTGTGCGCGAGCGCGACGAACTGCGACGTGAAAGTGCGCTGCGTGACGGCGGGCTGCGTGATCGGGAACGAAGTATCACGCATCGGCTGGGCCGGCCAAAGTGAAGACGATAGCGACGCTATCCCGCCGCCGAGCCATGACCCGACCCGGCTCACGGAGCGCAAACTGCGCACGCCCATCGCGTGCACGCTGGATGAAGCCACGTGGCAAACCCTGCCCGGCGTCAGCGAGGTGCCCGGTTCGCGAGATGCGGCGTTCGGCAAGGTCAGCTTCGTCGCGCTCGCAAACGACCCGGCTCACGCCGCCGCGAGCATGATCCACGGCATTGGCGGCGCACGCCCGCACCTAGAGCTGGTTCCGCTCCTCACGCCGCTCGACCATCCGAGCGACTACGCATACAGCGTGCTCGATCAAATCGAGGGAGCTGCCGCCCTTCGCTATCGCCTACCGGAGGACCCGGCCAAGGACAACCACCTGCGCAATGTCGAGGTCGCCTGGGACAACGCGCTCGCCGGGCAAGTCGGCCACGCGCGCCTGCCCGACGGCGGCTCCGTCGCTCCCGGTGATTATCAGCATGGCGAGCCCGCACAGCGCGCGGATCCGGATCTGCTGAGCATCGGTGAGGGCGGGCTATACCTGCGCCTGCACCACAGCGCGGGTGACGACCAAGAAACGTGGTACTTCGACGGGCACGGCAGCGCGCGCGTCCCGCCGATCAAATGGCCGAGCACCGGCAACGCGCGCGGGCGCACCGAAATGGCGCACGTCGACAACGCGCATATCGCGCTGATGTTCTTCGGACACGGCGCGGCGGTAGGACGCGCTCGCCGCGGGGCCACTGGGTTCGAGTTCGACGCAGAAACGAGTGCACTGCCGGATCCGAGCGCGTTCGGGCAAATCTTGACCAGTAACGTAGCGTACGTGGGCAGTACGTCAGGCATGTACGTGCAGTCGCTGGACACCGACAGCAATCGCGCCGGCGCCGTGTTCTATCCGTTCCGCGCCAACGGCAACGTGCTGGGCACGCCGGTTGCCGTACCCAGCCAGCAAAGCCTCGCGGATCGCCCGAACCGTTGCAGCGCTAGCGATCTTACCGGCACCGCACGCATCGACGCGGCGTATCTACCCGGCACTCGGCATCCCATCGTTGTCACTGATGCCTCGGACGCGCCGCGGCTCTTCCTGAGCAGCGCCGCCGTACTTCACGGAACGCCGGACAACGCTTGCGCCACCGCGTTCGACGCCGAGGAGATCGCCGTCGACAGTGCCACCCCTCGTAACGAGCAGGTCCTGCTGCTCTTGGACGACCTCGAACACACCTGGCTCTTTCGCCAGAACCGAGACCCCGCGGCGGCACCCACCGGCGTCCAGTACCGCACCATGAAGTGCCACTTCGACCCGGACTTGGACGTACCCAGCGAAGTGTATCGTGCACCGGGCACGCTTGTTCCGCGCGGCGGCTGAAGGCCCTTCACAGTCGACTGAGCCCTGATCGGACGGTCACGCCGGATCCGTGAGGATCTTGCCGCTGAAGCCGGCATCCTTCGTGCCAGCAGCGCAAGCCGCGCTTCAATAGCCGAGCAAATCACCCCAAGCTCGCGGTCGTGCGGCCGATTGGCGCGTGCAATCTCACGAAAGCGCTGCGCATTCAGAGCTAATTTGTGACGTCAAGTGGCGCAGCATCACGCGGGTGCTTAAGGTGAGCATGTGTTTTTGGTGCTGTTGGTCATCGGCCTGGTGGGGCTCGCGGCGATGGCGATCCCCGCATTGGGGCACAGTCACGGCGCGCACGCCGGCCTAGGTCACGCTGCGCGCGGGGCGCTGGGTGGCGGCGCGGCGCGCGGCATCGGGCATGCCAGCGCCACGCCGGTCGTCAGCAACGCGCGCGGGGCGCTTCAGCATCTGCTGCCGGCTGACGCAGCGCACGCTGGCGTCTGGCGCTTCGTGCCTTCGCCTCGCGCGGTGTTCAGCATGCTCGCGTTGTATGGCGCGTTCGGTAACGCCGCCATACACGCCTTTCACCTACCGTTCCTCAGTGCCGCAATCTCGGCGGTCGTCCCGGCCCTGCTGGTCGAGCGAGTGCTGGTACGTCCACTTTGGAACCTGGTGTTTCGGCTTGAAGCGCCGGCATGCTCGCCGCTCGAACAGCTCATCTTGACTGAAGCCAACGCGGTCACTCCGTTCCGCAATGGCCGCGGCATGGTGTCCACCGTGCGTGACGGCCGGCGTGTGCAGCTGGTCGCTACGCTGCGCCAAGACCAAACCACACTGCCCGTCAGAGTCGGCGCGCGCTTGCTGATTGAAGACGTAGACGCTGCCAACGAGCGCGTCACGGTCTCCATGACGCGCGACTGACCGAAGGAGCGCTCCGAAATTCGCACGGGCTCGTCGCGTTGTTTGCCACGTTTACCTAGGGAATCTATCATGATTGAACCATCGCTGATCGTTGCTGGCGTCGTCGTTCTTCTCGTTCTGGTGCTCACCTCGGTGATCATCACGGCGTTCTTGCGCAGTGTGGATGCCGGCGAGATCTTGCTGGCCAGCCGTGGCCGCAACTTGAAGATCTACCGCGGTCCGAGCAAAGCCTTGATTGTGCCCGTGATCACGCAGGTGCGGGTGATTCCGGCGCAAGCCATCAACGTGGACATCGAAATCACGGACCAGACGGCGGACGTAGACGCGAATGGGCGCTCGGCTCCGGTCAAGGTCACCGTGCGCGCGTCGGCGATCGTGAGTGTCGGTGAAGACGAAGCCATGGTGAATACCGCGGCCAACAAATTCTTCTCCAAATCCGGCGGGGAGCAGCTGTCCACGTTGACGGACGTGCTCTCCTCCGCTGGTCGCCGCGCAATCAACTTGCTCAAGCACGATCAGCTGTTCAACGCGCGTTCCGCCGCCGCGCCGAGCGCCGCCCTAGTCACCGCTGGCGCAACGGACCTGGCGCTGTCGAACCGCAGCGAAGACGACGAATTGGCCGTCATCATCAAGGATGCCTGCTCGCGTGAGCTGATGGACCTGGGGTTGTCGTTCAACAGCTTAAACATCAAGGCCGTGCTCAGCGAGGTCGCTGAAGCGCGTCGCCGCGAGTCCGCCGCGCGTGCCAAAGCGGACGCGGACGTGGTGCAGGCTCAGGAAGAGCAACGCTCCCGCATCGCGCAGCTCGAGGCTCAGCAGAAGGTCAACGACCAAGAACGCGCGCTGAACATGCAAATCGCCTCCAACGGCGCCTCGATCGCCAAAGCCGAAGCCGACAAACAAAACGCCGTACGCGGACAACGCGAAGCCGAGCTAGGCGCGAACCAATTGACCCAAGCCCGCGCGGACGCCGAGCAGAACGTGATCCGCCAAGAAGCAGAAGGGCGCGCCCAAGCCTCACGCATTCGGCTGATCGCTCAGGCTGAAGCCGAGGCCATTCGTATGAAGGCCCAGGCATTGTCGGAGGTCGGCGGCGCCTATCTCGACTTGAAGCGCCTGGAGCTGGCCCCTGAGCTGACGGCTCAAGTCGCGAATGCCCTACAAAACAGCCAATTCGTAAACTTCGGCGGGGGCGGCGGCAGCGACCACGGCGCAGTCAGCAACGGCTCGGAGGACGTGCTGCGCGTCGTGCAAACCCTGATGGCTGCGCAGGTCGTCACGGGCAATGGCGGGCTCGGCAACCAGTCCAATGGCGCGAGGAAAGACGTCAGTCCCAACGCTCCGACGCCTCCGGCGGTTCGCCGTAGCTGAACACGAGCCAGTGACGGCGTAGCGCGAGTGACGCCGTCACTGCCGAAGCTCAGTCGCGGCTCTTCTTCTTTTTCGCTTTGACGCCCTTGCCGAGCACGGGAATCACAGGAGGCGGCGGGCGACGCGGTTCGGGATTGATCGCGCGCACCGGCACGAACGCAGGTTCGGGCGGCGCTGCAGCAGGTGCGGGCGGAGGCGGAGGCGGAGGCGCTGCAACCGGAGCGGCGACGGGCCTCGCCGGTTCGACGCGACGCGGCTCTGGCCTTGCGGGCTCTGGCCTTGCGGGCTCTGGCCTTGCGGGCGCTTTGGCCACCGAGGGTTGGCGTGCAGCAGGAGCGGGAGCGGGAGGGAGATGGGGGCGCGCGAGCGCAACGCGAGCTACCGCGAGCGGCGCGACACGCGCGACCGGTGTGGCCGGCGCGACACGCGCGACCGGTGCGGGCGGCGCGACACGCGCGGCCGGCGTCACCTGGCGCGGCGCGAGCGCCGCGCCGGGCTCACCGTCCGTTTGCACATGGCCACGCGCGAGCGCGCCTGGCGCAATGGCCACGCGCGGGCTCGTGATGTCACCCACGACGCGCGCGTCACGCTCGAGCAGAACCGCGCGGGTACCACGCAAATCACCCTGAACATGACCGGAAATCGTCAGTTGGGCGCCGCTCACGTTGCCGCGCACGCGGCCCGAAGCGCCGATGATGACGTCACCCGTGACACTCACGTCACCTTCGACGCGCCCCAGGATTTCGAGCGAGCCATCACCGTGCACGTGGCCGCTGACCACCGTGCCTGCGCCGATTACCGAAATTTCGGCCATCGAACTCAATCCTCCATGTCGACGTTGCCCTTGAACGAGGCTCCGTCTGCAATCGTGAAGCGCGCGGCTTTGATGTCACCTACGAGTTTGCCACCGGCTTGAATATCCACACGCTCGGACGCGGTCACGTCACCGATAACTTGGCCGGCCACGCTCAGGCTCGCGCCCGTGATGTCCGCGCCGACGACCGCCGTGCCGCCGACCGTGACCGCGTCACTCGTCGTCAGCCGGCCCCGCAGCGTGCCGTTGATCACGATCTCTTCGTCGCCCGTAATGTCGCCTTCGACTACGAGCCCTTCGCCAATCACCGTGCCTGCCATCCGTCTCGCCTCTGAGTTGCTGGAAATTATCTAGCGGCGCCGCGCGGCGCCACCGAAATCAAGCTCGAAATCAGTATCGAGCCGCACTGAAACTCGCGCGCCGGCCTCGATGGACACCTCACTGCCGCGCAGCTCACCGCGCACGGAAGCGGTGGCGCGCACGGCGATCGCGCCGCGCGCGTGCGCATCACCGAGCAGGCTACCCCCGATATCCAAGCCTTCGCCCTGCAGGTTGCCCTCAAGGCTGCCGCCTTCGGCGAGCTCGGTATCACCCTGCACGTTCACGTCACCTTTGACGGCGCCCTCGATGCGCAACGCACCGGTGCCGCTGATGCGACCGGTCACGCGCGTGGCGGCGCCAACAACGCTCATTTCGTGGGGGTGACGCGGCATCGAAGTTTGCGCACGCTAGTACGCCCCGCTGGGCTTGGGAACAAGCACCTATTCCGGCCGGCTTTTATCAACGCTGCGCGGGCTTCTTGGCAGCCAGGATCTCTTGGGCGCGCGGTACCGAGCGAAATAGCGCGCGGGCGTACAGCCGGCGCTGCTCCGGGAGCGACAGATCCCCCGCGCGGCCCTGAGTGGCGGCCGATAGCAGGACCGCGGCCGCCACGCTCACGTTCAGACTCTCGACGAAGCCGCGCATCGGGATGCGCACGGCGCGCGTGGCGTGCGCTTTGAGCTCCGGGCAGATGCCCTCGTGCTCGTTGCCCAGCAAGAGCGCGAGGCGTGGGATGTGTGCGAGGTCGGGCGGCGTCAACTCACCTTGCGGGTGCGTCGCGATCAGCTCGAAGCCCCGTGCTTTCAGGTGCTCCGCGGCCGCGTCGGCGGAGGCGTGATGGTGTACTTCGAGCCAACGTTCCGTGCCCTTGGTGATGCGGCGCGCGATCATGAACTTCTCCACGCGAGGCAGGACATGCACGGTCGGTACGCCGAACGCATCGCAGGTGCGCATGACGGCCGAGCCGTTGTGCGGGTCGTGGGGCGCGTCCAACAGCACGGTCACGCTGCCCAGCCGTTGCCCAAGCACCGCCTGCATCCGCTCTTGCCGCTCGTCCGTGGCGAGTGGTTCAAGCGTCTCGATCACCCCTTCGACCGTCCACGCTGTGGCCCACGGTTCTCCTGGCAGACTCTCGGCGAATTCGGCGCCGGCTTCTTCATGCGCGCGTCTCAAAAAGGTTTTTCCTTTGCAATGTGCGCTGCATACACGTTTTGGGGTTGGGGACCCAAAACTCAGGGGCTGGGCGCCGCTGAATTC
The DNA here is from genome assembly GCA_039936055.1 of Polyangiaceae bacterium. Taxonomy (GTDB): domain Bacteria; phylum Myxococcota_A; class Polyangia; order Polyangiales; family Polyangiaceae; genus PMG-095. The sequence goes on from JBDTJC010000186.1 coordinate 8,829, forward strand.
ACTTCAGCGGGCTCGGGGATGAAGCCCCCGAAGAGGGGGCTTTCCCCACCCAACAACAAGCATTACGTTGTTGGGCGTCACTAAATCACAGGAGAGTGGTCCCAATGGCATCGGATAAGGTTCATGTGTTCAACGACCTCAACTTCGAGCAGGAAGTCCTGAAATCCACGGTTCCGGTCCTGGTGGATTTCACGGCGACCTGGTGTGGACCCTGCAAAGCGCTCGCGCCGATCGTCGATCAACTGGCCGCCGAGCTAGACGGCTCCGTGAAGGTCGGCAAGCTAGACATCGACGATTCCCCGATCACGGCCGGTAAGCTCGGCGTGCGCGGCGTGCCGACAGTGATGGTGTTCAAGAACGGCGAGCGCTCCGCGCAACACGTGGGCTTGACCACGAAAGCCAAGCTCGCTGACTTGGTGAAGCTCTGAGTTAGTCCGTGACCAGCGTCTGCCCTCGGGGGGCCCCCGCCCCCGCCCCCGCTCAAACAGCGGCGCCGCCACGCCCGAGTTGCGGCGCGCGACCCGTCAAGGTGAGGCAGGCGAGTGAACTTAACCGCACGATTGCGCGGCGCGAGCGGGTCATGGGCCACCGAGGAACGCAAGCACGTTCGCGCAACTATCCGGGGACTTCAAGCAGGTGGCCGAGGCGAGCGCTGTCTCGCAGGCGCCGATCATCGCGCTTGAGCCGATCGCTTGAGTGCAGTCTATCTTGGACTGCTTCAATAGAGCGGCATGGCACGTGTCGGCGTTCGTGTAGGTCCCGCAGCGGGAGTAATACGCGCACGCCGCAGTCTCGAACTCGGCGCACACTTGCTGTTCACGGGCTCGATCAGCGATCTGTGTGAGACCGCAGCCGCTGGGTCCCGTCTACAAACGCCAATGGTACAGGTCGCGATTGAGGATCAACATCGGCCGCCGCGCAGGTTTCGCAGGCGGCGGCTGTATTGGCTGCCGTTTGGCGTGTTGGCGTGTGCGAACGTGAGTGCGACGTTCGCGTTGTCGCGGGTCGTTGCTCCGTTGCTCGCAGTGCCGCTCGGCATGCTGCTGTACTTTGCGACGGTGTGGCGCTTCTTCGCGCAGATGAGGGACAGGCCGCGGCCGCGCTGGATCACGGTGGTCGTGGACCAGCCGCTGTTCATGCACTTTGGCGCGAGCGTGTTCGGGCTGCTGCTGAGCCCCTTGTGCCTGTTAGGTGCACTGCTCGCGGTCGGGCTTTCGCACGTCTCGCTGTTCGGGTTTTGGCGAGACGCGCTGTGCGCCGCCTATGGGCTCGGCGTGCTGCTCTCGGCCTACGCGATCTGGATCGAACGGCGCCTCGTGCGCGTGCGTCGGGTCGACGTGCAAATTACCGACCTGCCTGCTGAGTTTGACGGCTACCGGATTGCGCAGCTGAGCGATCTTCACGTCGGCAGCTTCGACCCCAAGAAGCGCGCGTTGGAATGGGTCGCGCTGAGCAACTCATTGGACGCTGATCTGGCGGCGGTCACTGGAGATTTGGTCACGAGCGGTACGGGGTTCTACACGGACGTCGCCGACGCGATCGCCGCGCTGCGCGCGAAAGATGGCGTCTTCGTGTCGATGGGCAATCACGACCAGAGCAACAATGACGAGTTGAGCCGGTTGGTCGCGACGCGCGGTCCGACGGTGCTGCGCAACGAGTCGCGCGTGATTCGGCGCGGCCAGGCCTCGCTGGTTGTCGCAGGGCTGGATGGTCGCATTGCTTCCCCGGCAGACGCCGCGCGCGTCGTACGCAGCTGCGCGACCGGCACGCCAATGGTGTTGCTCTCTCACTACCCGTGGACATTCGAGGCCGCGGCCGCTGCGGGCGCCGATCTCGTACTCACGGGCCATACGCATGGCGGCCAACTCGGCGTGCCGTTCCTCGGCCAGCGCTTCAACCTAGCTCGGCTCACCCGTCAACTGGCCCGCGGTCTCTATCACTCCGGAAAGACGACGATGTACGTGAACGCCGGCCTGGGCACGACGGGCCCCCCGATGCGCCTCGCCGTGCCTCCGGAGATCGCGCTGATTACGCTGCGCAAAGCCGAGTCGTGAAAGCACGCTCGGGCGACTTGGCTTATTACATCGCGGGGCGCTTTTGCCGGAGTACCCAGCACGGAGGCTGACAAGGCCAGAGCCTTTCGGCTTCACTCGAACAGGTCCGACCAACTTGGGTAGTTGCCGGCGGCGGCGTTTTCTCCGGCGGGCAGCCACTCCGGCGGGATCCGATACGCGCGGTAGACCCAGGCAGAGTTACCGGCAATCGGCGGGACATAGCTGTACTTCCACAAGATCTCTTTCGCGGCCGAGACCTCGATCACCTGACCGGACGTGCCGATGTCGATCAACGTGTTGCCGTTGGGCAAGCGTTGCGCGTTGCTCAAGTAGCCACTGTAAAAATTATCGGCGCCGTCCGCGCTCCCGTACTGCCAGACGATGTCCATCGTGACTGGGTTGAACTCGAGCACGCGTGACCAGCTGCGTTCGTAGCGATAGCCGTCTTGCGAGGTGTCGCCGAAACCAGACGCGCCGCCGTCGTCGAAGACGAGCATGTTGCCGGCACCCGGCAGGCCTTCGGGAATGATGTGCGGGTTGTGCTGACCCGCGAATTGTCCGAGCTTTTCCTCAGGGCGTCCGGCAAAATCAGGACCAATGCGCCACACGATGTCGCCGGTTTCGTGCGAGATAATCACGACGATGTTGGCGTTGCGGCTCGAGTACACGATGTTGTTCGGATCAAATTCGCTGTGTCCCTCGTCGAACCAATGGTTTGACCCGACCAAAGACATACTATTGCCGTGAAGCCACTCCAGCACCGTGCCCGGGTTCCGCGTGCGAATGTCGGTCAGTGCGGCAGCGTCGAAGCCAAGCTCGGCCACGTGATCGCCTGCGTACCAGGGCGTTCCCGTTAACGCGCCGGCTCCGTCCAATTGATAGATCACGTCGTCGTCGATGGCGTCATCACGCACCGCAGTCACCGTCCGGCGCGAGTGCGCGAGCACCATGGTGCTACCGCCGACCACGAAATCCTGCCCCGGAGCATAGTAGCCAACGGGGTTTCCTTCTCGTTCGTAATCGTGATGCTGGCGCGATGCCCAGGCGCCACCGCCGCTGTCTTCCCAATCCACAAAAGACCACGAAACATCGCTGTTCCAGGCGACCTGCTGGAACGCGACCGCATCGTAGCTGATCGTGGTCACGCCCGAACAGCCGATCAAATCGCCGCCCGGCAGCATGCGCGCCGGCACGGCGCCAGTGTTCCACGTGTGCACGATGTTACCCTGCATGTCGATCAGTTGGCTGCTCGTGAAGTTTCCGTTTACGTCCTCGGTCGAAAACACGGTGTAGCCTTGGCACGTGCCGGCAAGCGATTCAGGCGTGTCTTTAGCGCTGCCAGAAGGAGCGAGGGCGCTGATTGTGGTCTCACCGCCGGACCCGGAGCCGCCGCTTGCGTTCGCTCCAGCTCCGACACTACCACAACCCGGCGTGCCGACGCTGCACGTCACCGCCAAGAAGGCGAGCCAGCCGCCGAGTGTGTCCAATTGGAGTGCCTTCCCGAACTTGAGATGAGCTCTGCGAATGAGCGACGCAACCGCGTAGCTCGCTCAGAACGAGCGCCACGGCGTGTCCGAGCGTTCATTTTTCTATGGGGCTCGCGGGCGCTCGGATCGATCACGCAGAGCGCGGTTTTTTTACGCGTCAGGATCGCACGCCGCTCTTCGTGCGCTGGAACGGCGAATGTGTCTGAAGCTCACCGCGACGTATCGATGTGTTACGAGCCGATGGGCACCATTGGCACCGTGAGAGCCACAGCTCCGTCCCGCCCTGAGGCATCAAACATGCTGTAAACGCTGGCTCGCGAGCGCGGCACCGTGTCACACTCAGCGGTGCATGCCCCGCGCCGCCGTTGCCGCTAAGATCGTCCTGAGCGCGCATGCGGACGGGCACTACCGTTTCGCCGTGGTGTCCGACACGCATTCGCAGGCCCACCCAGCGACCGAGCAGCGGCTGCTTGAGCTTGCCCCTGATTCGATCTTGCATGGTGGAGACATCGGCGAGCTTGAGGTGTTGGAGACTCTGGCTCGGGTCGCGCCAGTGTACGCGGTGCGCGGCAACATCGACGTGCACGCGCGCAGCATTCCGGACGTGCTAACGCTGGAGGTGATCGCCGGAAACATCATGCGGCTGCGTATTCTGCTGACGCACATCGCTGTGTACGGCCCCAAGCTGCGGGCCGAAGTCGCTCGGCGCGCCTCTGCGGAGCGCGCGGGCCTGGTGGTGTGTGGGCACTCGCATGTGCCGTTCATCGGTCGCGATCGCGGCATTGCGATGTTCAATCCGGGCTCGATTGGCCCACGCCGTTTCGCGTTGCCCATCGTGCTCGGCTGTATCGATCTCACGGCCACCGGCGTGCGCATGCGGCACATTGACTGTGAAACCGGCGCCGATTGGCTGCCCCCGGAAAGCCCACGCGCGCGAGCTTAGCTTCAAGTCTCGCGTGCCGCCGGTGCTGGCAGCGTTCGGACGGCGGTTCCCATTCGCACGCGGAGGCGTCAGCCCGACGCGGGACCGCGCCCTGCAACAGGCCCCCGGCGCGGCGTTGTCTGATTTGTGGGGGGCTCCACACACCGTCCGCAAGCAGGCTCTTCAGTTGCCCGTCGCCAGACACGGAGCCCAAGTCGGAGAAGTAAGCGACCGGCGCGCCCGGGCAAGCATGGCGCACTGCCGGCACGCGGTCAGCCCCGAACACGCTCGAAAAAGCGTCAGTTGGAGAGCGCGAAGCCCTGCAGGTAGTCGGTATCCGGCGCGCCGCTGTGGCAGCTGACACACAGGCTCGGAGTGCCGGGTACTGGGTTGGCTGCCAGCGAATCATCCGGACCTCGTGCTTCGTAATACCAGTCGTGATGCG
>JBDTJC010000187.1:0-3841 GCA_039936055.1 Polyangiaceae bacterium
TTCGCGCATGACTCGCGAGTGCCCGAATCAACGCATCTTTCGGGCGCCGCTCGCGACCGATGTCGATCAGCGTTCCCACGATGATTCGCACCATATTGTACAAAAACTTGTTTCCTTCGACTTCGACAAGCGTGATGCGATCGTCGTTATGCGCCGGCAGCACCTCGATGCGAAAGATTTGTCGCACCGTCTCCGTGCGCGTGTCGGCCGCACCGCGGAAAGCCGCAAAGTCGTGTTTCCCGACTAGGGACTGAGCGATGGCGTTGAGCTCAGAGTGGTTGAACCTCTCCATGATTCGCCAGGCCCGGCCCTCCAAGAATGGATCGCGTACGAGGCTGTGGAGAACCGTGTAGCGATACACCTTGCGGGTGAGGAAGCGACGCGCGTCGAAGCCCGGCTCGACACGCGCCGCGCGCACGATGGCGATCTCGTCGGGCAAGTGCTGTGAGATCGCCAGTACCCAACCACGGAGTGGAATGTCCTTGTCCGTGTCGAAGGCAACGAGTTGCTCGCGCGCGTGCACGCCGGCATCCGTGCGACTCAAGCCACGGGTCTGACTCGCCTTGGGGTCGACTGCGGCAATCGCACCCTCAAGTTCACCGGCGACGCTGCGCGCGTTGGTCTGCCTTGCCCAACCGGAGAAACGACGACCGTCATACGCGACCGTCAAGAGCACGCCGAACGAGTGTTCGACTCGCCGCGAGCGAGGCGTCAGGTACGTCGGATCGGGAATACCAATGTCACCAGACGCGTCCGAGGCGTTGGGCGAATTGGCTTCCTCGGGCGCGCCGGCGTTTGGGTCAGGCTCAGTGCTGGGTACCTGCGGCACCGACACTGCTCCCGCCTGCGCCGCCCGCGCTCGGACCGGCGCCGCCCATCCCGCCCTCACTCGGGAAGAACGTCGGTGCGGTGTAACAACCGGCGTCGACGGCGCGCGCGACCTGCGCTTCGATGGCGGCGGCACCCGCCGCGTCCACGTCCGCATCCGGCACCGAGCCGTCTGCCAACGACGAGGTTTGATACTGTGGTAGTGGCGGACAGCTCGAGGTGGCGCCGTTTTCCGAGCAGGACGCGGCCAGGCACGCGCTCAACGCGAGGCCCAATAGCAGCGTAAATTTCAGGGAAAACGGCCTTCGCATCAGGTCTTTGGCTTGAAATACAGCGGAACAACTGCGTCGACGCAACCGCCCTTCGGTGCCGGGAACGTCGCGCCGCGGAAGCTCTGCAGCACGCAGCCCTCGACCAAGGGATTGCCGAGATCGCTCTTGACGCTTGCGCTACATACCGAGCCTTGCTGATTGATCTTGAGCGACACGGTCATGCGACCTGACAGCGTCGCGTTCATGCTGAGTGCTTTCTCGTAGCAACCGCGGCTTTGCCCAGCCTTCCCACTCAGTGCTGCTTGCAAGCCAGGGTTCGGTTCGCCGGTGCACTCGCCGCACATGTTACCGCCGCCGGTGCTAGCGACCTTCTTGGCACCGGGCTTCGTCGCGTCCGGCGCAGCGGAGGCATCCGCGGATGCCACTGGAGGAGGTGGCGGTGGCGGGGGCTCGTCCAGCGCGGGTTGGTCGGCCGTCACCGAAGGCTTCTGGGTTTCGACCTTTGCGGTCTCGGTGCCGCTAGCGCGCGTCTTCCAGTAGATGAGTCCGCCCATCAACAAGAGCATCACGATTGCAGCGAGAATGAAGGGACCGCTGCCGCCGGATTTCGGTATAGGCGGGGTGGTTTCAGGCATCAGGGGAGCTCCACGTTGGTCATCGAACGAGTCGAAAACCGCCAGCTTTCAGGCGGCGACTATAGCTACCCCTCCGACCGAGCGCGAGCGTTCTTAAGAGGTCTCACCGAGCGCTTCGATAAGCTCGAAAATCGTCACCGCGGTATCGCCCCAGCGCCGGGTGTCTAAAGCCACGAGCGGCGAGTTTGCACTCAGCACGGGAGGGGTCCGCGCGGCGTGTTCCAAGACAAGCCGCGCGGCCGGGGCCACGAGCGAAGCGCCGACGAGCTTTTCCAACCCCTGCAGCGCGGCCTGCGCATCCGCCCAGGGCGGATCGGCGAGCACCAAAGTGAAAGGGCCGTGGCGTTCAAGCGCGCCCAGCGCGGCATCCACGCGCATAGGAAAAAGTACCGCGCGCGCGTCGAGCCCGAGGCTGTCGATGTTGCTGCGGATGGCGCGCTGCGCGGCCTTGCTGGATTCGACTAGCACGAGTCGTTCAGCGCCGCGCGAAAGGGCTTCGAAGCCGAGAGCTCCGCTGCCCGCATACAGATCCAGCACGCGCGCGTCCCGCACGTCTGCGAGGATCGAAAACAATGCTTCACGCGCGCGCGCCGCAGTCGGCCGCGTGGTGCCCCCGGCCGCAGTCGTCAGTTCGCGACCGCGAAATTCCCCCGCTATGATCCGCATCTCGTTAGCGACAGAGGGAAAGGAATCGGCCGATTGGAAAAGGCCCGGTGGCAGCCATTGCCAGCTTGTTACCACTGATGCAGGTGATGCGACGACAGAATCGCACCTCGCCCAACACGTACCGTTCAAGAGAGCCGCGCTCCGACACTCACCTACTGCTGCGCGTGTGCCCAAGACGCTGGCGCCCGCCGGAAGCGTCGCGACGAGCTGTGCTGAGCGATCTCGAGCTGACGGCTCTCGCCGAGCCGCGCGATTCGTCCACGCGCATGACCTGACGAGATGAGACGAGATGAGACGGAGCGAAACTTGCGCGTACGGCCCCAAGCGGCCTATGTTCACGCTATCGTGCCGACCAGTATTCGGTGTGAAGGAAGTGGGAGCAGTAAAATGGGCAAGCGATGGTGGGTGTCTGCGCTCGTGGGCTTGGGGGTCAGCGCAATTGCGGGTTCTGCAGCGGCCGATCCGAGGACGCACGATGGGTTTTACTTCCGCGGCGCGACGGGGCTCGGCTACCTCAAGAGTAGCCTGTCCATCGAAGCACCGGGGTTCGGCTCGATCTCGGGCGGTTCCGTTAGCGGCCTGGCAATCGGCTTTGACGCCTGGTTCGGCGGCTCGCCGATCCCCGGATTGGCGATTGGCGGTGGGCTCACGAGTTACGATGTACCGAGCCCCTCGTTGAAGGTTGGCGGTCAGTCGCAAACCACGAATAGCCACCTGATGTTGTCCATCGTCGGTGCCTTCGGCGATTACTACTTCAATCCGAATCAGGGCCTGCACGCAGAAGCGTTGGTCGGGTTCGGTGTGCTGAGCGCGCAGGACAGCCAAGGCAATACCAGTAGTAACGATCCGTCTGGGCTCGCCTTGGGCCTGGGCTTTGGTAATGATTGGTGGGTGAGTGACGAGTGGAGCATCGGTGTCTTGGGCCGCTTCATCTACGCGCCGTTGAGCTACTCGGCGGGCGGAGCGACCGCGAAGTACTCGACCATCACCCCGGCGCTGATGGCCACGTTTACTTTCCACTGACGCAGCAACGACGATTCAGGTCGTTTCGATTTTGCTCCACATTTGGCGGCGCATTTTTTGGCGTGCGCCATCTTTGCGCGTGATGAGCTTGGCGGCACCGAACGCCGCCATCAGCTCACCTTCTTGGCCGAGCCCGGGCAAGACGCTTTTGCCGACCAGGTACGTATTCTTGATCGGGCCGCGTACGGGTTCGGCTGCGAAATCCAAGTAACCCGCTGGCTCGACCTTCCACAAAGGTTCCATGTTTTCGGCGCCCGGCCCCGAACCGTGCACATGCACGCGATCGATCTCGCGGCGCATGCCGCTGCGGTAGTCGTACAGTGGCAGGCCGTCATGCGGCGAATCCACGATCAGCAAATGCTCGTCCAAAAATGGCAGCGCATCGCGCAGCGCGCCGAGCACTGCCTCACGCGCTTC
>JBDTJC010000188.1:0-6853 GCA_039936055.1 Polyangiaceae bacterium
TCAACTGCGCGAGGCCCCATCAAGGCATCGCCCAGCAGGTGCCGATTCCGTCAAATAGCACCTCGTACAGCGCAGGCGCCAACGTGGTCGCTATGCCGGTCCTCGGCGGACTCCACAACGACTACCGCGCTGCCGCGTGACCGCGCGGATCAGCGATGTAGCCACCACAACCGACGGTCAGTGTGTCGCACGGCGAGCGGCCGTGCTCAGGAGCGTTCGCGGCCGCGACGCTATCCTGCGCTGGCGTTCGCAGGCTGGGGCAAACGGCTGAGGAAGCAGGGCTTCGCGCAGGCAACGCGAGTGTCGGCGCGCCGAGCAATGGCGACGCGGGATGGGCTCGGCGCAGGCCGGGAAATCCAACTTCGAGGGCATCTACAAGCCGCTCGTCGACGCATGGGCGCTCTACGACAATTCGAATGGGCAACCGGTGCTGCTAGATTGGGGAGAGAAGCGATGAACCCCAAGCCGATTGAGGAAGCCAATACTCCGGAGCTGGCCCTCGCGCTGCCTGCGCTTCGCCGCGCACGCAAGCGAGCCGAGGAAATCGCCATCGCAACCAACACAGCGTTGATCCAAGTGGAAGACGGAAAAGTCGTGGGGATAGGAGAACCAAACGCTACTCGTTCGGGTCGCCACGGTCTCGCCGTTTGACCGAACGCTATGACCGCCCGATCGTGTATGGCTGCTCGATCCATCGTAACTATTGGTTTACGTAACGGTTTTTACGCGCAGGAGGGCGTCCCGAGGGGGCCGCGTTGGCCTGGTTCCGGGCATTCGAGTCACGGCATACGTTCAAAGAACGTAGCGGCGTTCATCGCGGACACTCGCCGCCCCGCCCTCGTGCGACTTGAGCGGGCGTTCTTGAGCCGAGCGACGGAGAATGCTCGTTGCTGCCTGCTCACTCGCCCGCTCGGTGGTGGACCCGCGGGGGCGAGTCGCCGTCGTCCCCGAACTTGAAAATGGCCCAGATGCCAATGCAGGCGATGAAGATCAGCGCCCAGGCGATCAGGACGCGGCGTCGCGCGTTCGGCATGCTGACAGTGCGCACGTGCGCGCGCAGTAGCTCGCGAATTGCCGGCAGGGCGGAGTCGGGGAAGGCGCGTTTGGGTAAGACGAGGCGCGTCGTGGGGTTCAATGACGCGAGGACGAAGGCCGAGGAGGTCTCGCGCTGCGACAGCACGCTGCTCCAGGGCACGTCGATCGTGCTCGTGGTGTTGCGCGAGACGTAGCCGCTTTCGCCAAGCTCGAAACGGGTTTCGATTTCGGCAGGGAACTTGCTCTCGAGCAGGCGCACCACGGCTCGCCGTTGCTGATAGCGAAAGTAATGCGGCATGACCGCCATGAAGATCAGCGGCAGGGCGAACGTCAACCATTGTGTCTGTGCGCGGCCCTCGCTGATCCCGGCGGCGAGCACGAGCACCAGACCCAACAGGCCAATGATCACGACCGCCCGTCCCCCCGCGCGCGTGAGCTCGTCGTTCGCGCGCTGCAAGTCGGCTCGACTGAGCGACACACTGCCAACGATCACGGGGTTCCCGCCCAGCGCCTCCATTTCGCTCATCCCGAGGCCAGCGTAACATGCCTGAGCGAAGGCGGATCGCGCGCCTGAGCGCGAGCCCCTCACCTCAATGCTTCTACATCAGCCGACAAAACGATCGGCTTGTTGCTCAAAAACTCGGCAAACTGCTCGCAAATGTAGTCGAGCGCGTTGAGCTCGCTCTGGTGAAACGGAGTGTCGCCCACGGGATTGACCAACTCGGTCAAACCCAAATAGCGGCCGCCCTGCTTCACCGGGCCGCACAAGGCGGTGGGGTTAGGCCGACCAAACGCCATCGGGTCGACATAATCGTATCGTTACGCGCACGTCGATGCCGGCCGAGGGGTCGCTCGGTTGGCGCCGGCGGGGGCCCAACGCTCATGTCCGAGGGCGGCGCGCCCAGCATGTCGGAAAGTGGGTCTGGCGCCGACGTAGCTGGTGGTTCCGGCGATCCGATCGTCGAGCTGAAGGGCAACGCCTCTGCCAGCAGTTCGGAGACCGCAAATCCGCCGGGCAATGCGAACGACGGCAACCCACTGACTCGCTCGTGTGAAGAAGGCCGGGTCTTGCCAGTGTTTTGGCAAATCGATCTCGGAACGAGCCACTCGCTTTCACGAGTCGAGCTCGTTTGGGAATACCCGGAGCGCCAGTTCTACGGGTACACCATCGGCGCGTCGGATGACTCGACACAATTTCCGGCAACACCAGCGATCGATAACAGGGATAATCAGAGCACTGCGATGACGCAAATCGCGACTTTCCCCGCGCAGATCAGCGGCCGGTATCTGCGCATCACCGTCACCTCCTTGCCGCCCAACATGCTACCCATGGAAACTTGGGCGAGTCTGTACGAGGTGCGGGTATTTGGCCGCTGAACGCCTGATGTAACTCGGCGCGGCTCGCGGCCGAGTTTACTCGTCGAAGGCAGCCTTGAGGTTCAGGGGCCTCGCGAGCTCACCTGCTCGCTGCGCGGCTGCTCGCCGAGAGAGGGTTTGCTCGAGCTGTTGGACCTCCGTCCGATGAAGACCCGCCTCCGCTACTTCGCTCTTTTCGCCTTCGCCATCGTGCCCCTTCTCGAGGTCGGCGAAGTCAAGCCGCTGCCGCTCTCGCTCATCGCGGGAGTCTTCCTGATTCAGGCCACCCTCGCCTTCGGCACACGCCGCCGCGAGCATTCCCTTCCGCGCGACATTCTCTCCGCACTCCTGCTCTTCGGCTGTTTCGAGGCCTCGGGCATCTTCGTCGTCACTTCGCTCGCGATGCGCGTCGCACCTCCCGTGACGCCCGACGGGCACCACGTCATGGCACTTGGGCAGGCGCTGACGGGCATTGTGATGGGTGGCGCACTCGGCGCACTCGTCAGTTTCTTCGCCGCACTTCGCCCATCGCTCCGCTGTCGACGACTCGAGCGAAGGCTCCTTCACGGAATGGGCGCCGCGCTGGTTGGGGCTGCCATCGTCACGGATCTCGACCTTGATGCGAAGGCGAGACGCCTTCTTTTCTCCTACTCTCTGGCCTTCGGTCTCGCCGCGTGGTGCCTCTCGACGTATTCGATGGCGAAGCGGGCGCGGGCTTGGCCCTCTGCGAAGGGTACGATCCTGAGCAGCGTCGTCGAGGTCGACGAAGGGGCAACCCAGATCCACGTCGTCTACGAGTTCGAGGTACGAGGTGTTGTCCGACGGCGGACACGCCTTCGATTCGGCAACGAGCCATTTTATAGGCAACGCACGATTGATGAAGTCAGCGAGCGCTACCGCGTTGGCGCGAGCGTCTTGGTGTTCTTCGATCCGGCGGCGCCCGATAACTGTACGCTCGAATTGAGCTTCGATTGGCTCAGTTGGGTGCCGGTCATCCTTTTCGCGCTGATCATTATTTTGGGGTGCATCTTCGACTTCGGGCGCGGGTATTGATGCCGGGTCGACCACCGCCACGCCGTTACATCTTGGTGAACGCGAATGAACGACGGGGCGCGCTCTCGACCCAATGTGATCAAGACGCCGGCGTTCGATTCATGGGAGCTCATGATGAGAACCCATTGGATAGCGACCGAAGAGAAATAATAGTAAGTTGGCCGGGTGAGTCGCACGATCAGCTTTGAGCCGGACCACCGCGCGTTGCTTCGCCACATGCAAACGTTTTGGGTGTCGATCGAAGCGGGCGTCCCCTATGTCGACATTGAAAAGCCGTATGGCAGCCGCAAGATCGCCGCTGACGTGGAGCGTGTGCTGCAGCGCAAATTGAAAAGCAAAGAAGCGGAGACGCTGCATCGTGAGGCGCTCCGCCGGCTGCCGATTTTGCTTTCCGCGGGCAGGCTCAGCGCCGGCACCTACGCCGTCGGTAGCATCAGTGCCGAGCAAATCCTGTTGCTTCAGCATCTCCGCACCGACATCGATGCCGATCCCGAAGAAAAACTGCCATTCAACTTCAAACGCCCGTACGGCGAAATGACTGCCTTCGAGCTCGACATGGCGCCGATTCTCGGCGTCGAAGGCGACTTATCCGAAGCGCAGACCGAGACGCTGTACACGCTGCACGATTCTCTCGAAGCGGCATTGCCGGTGTGGCTCGCCGAAGCCGAGCTTGCGCCCGGTGCTTATCAGGAAACCGACAGCGGCTGGGTGAGGGTCGAAGTGGATCCGCAGCGCTTGGTCGTGCGAGCTCTGACCACGCCGCCAAAGCCCAAGGCACTGATCGAAGCCGTCGACACCAAAAATCTGGCGAAAGCCCGCGAGCTTCTCGAAACCTCGGCGGACCCGACGGCGACCGATGAAAACGGTTTCACCGCGCTCGGCTACGCGGTGAAAAACCACGATCTCGACGCCGTGAGGTTGTTGCTCAGCGCGGGCGTCGACATTGACGAGCCGCAAGGTCGTTCCGAGGTGCCGCCGCTGCTGATGGCGGCGGCCGCTGGAGCGATAGAGATATTTGAGGAGCTGCTCGTGCTTGGCGCCGAGCTCAAAGCCACGACAGAGGCGGGGACGAGCGCGCTCGGGTTGGCCGTGGTTTATGGCCGTCGCGAGCTTGTCGCCAAAATCGAAGCTACGGGCTGGGTGGAGGGCACGACGCTCGGTATCTACTCATCTCCCTCGTTGGCGGACGAGGCCGCGGCACGCAAGCGGCTCGGCCTCGAGGCGGGCGCGGTCGTGACGGACGTGACCATCGGCTCGACGGCTGACACGCTCGGTATTCAGATCGACGATTGCATCATCGCGATCGACCACATGCCGATCGCCGACACGAAAGCCGCCGCCACGGTGATGAAAGCCAAAAAATACGGTGACCCGATTCGGGTCGAAATCATTCGCGACGGCGGATACGTGACCCTGCAAGGCAAAAGCGGCCCGCGGATTCGCGACTATTTTCCGAAATTCCAGGGGGCGAAATCTTAACGGGCGACTCCGCCGGGCGTTCACCAGCCTTCCGAGATCCGCCTGCCGGCGCCAGTGTAGGCGCCGTGAGAGACCCGCATCCCGTTTACGTTGATATCGACCTTGGCACGACCAACTCCGCTGCTGCCGTGTTCGACGGCGAGCGCGTGCGCACCGTGCAGGGCGGTTTGCTCACGCCCGGCATGGTCCGTAGCGACGCGCGCGGCAACGTTAGCGTGGGCGCACGACGCGCAAGTTGTTCGAGCAAGACCCCGAGAACGTGCGGGGTGTATTCAGACGGCGGATGGGCATCTACCGGGCCAACGCCCTGGCCGCGCGACTCCAGAACGGCGATGAAGTGCTGCTCACTAAGTGGTGTAAGCGGAGCGCTGCGTTGCACCAACACTCGAACTTGGCGCGTAGATTGATGCTTCCGGTGCCCGCACAGTTCATCATCGCGATGGGCGCGTACGCGATCAACGAGCGGATGGCGCGTCGGGTCGAGTATCTGCAAGAGGAGGTGCGTGTCCTCAAGGAGGCGCTCGCCGGGGCCACGGGCAAGAAGCGGATCAACTTCACCGCGGACCAACGGCGACGGCTGGCCATCAAGGGCAAGGCGCTCACGCCTGAGGAACGCGAAGCGTGTTGCCAAATCGTAACCTTGGAGTCGGGTGTTGAGCCCGTACAAAGTGCTGCAGGTCGATCACGAGGCTGAGCAAGAAGTGATCGAGGCCGCCTACAAGCGATTGGCCGGCAAGTACCACCCGGACCGAGACCCCTCACAATCGGCGACAGCGAAGATGCAGGGCATCAACGCCGCGTACGAGATTGTCAGAGACCCGGCACGCCGGCGTCAATATGACCGCCGAGCAGATTCGCGGCAGCCAACGCCCGTAGATTCGCCTCACAAAAACCATCCCCCAACCGCTCGTCCCCCTGGCTCCGTTGCCTCTCAGCCAGCCTGTCGTGAGTACCGAGACGGATCTGTCGACGGTCTCGACAGACAGCCGGCACGCGTCGGCAGACAGCCGGCACGCGAGGGAACAAAGGAGGTGCAGGACCAATCGAGGTCCTTCGGGAAAATGGTAGCGCTGTTCGGGGGGCTTGGATGTGGGACGCTTCTGCTCTTGATGACATTGGCTGGCATTGCGATCTACCTGCCCATTCTAGAAAATCAGGAACAAGAGGCAACGAGACGTATCGGGGCTTCGGCAGCCGTGACGGCTCGCGCACCGGGCACGGATCTCGCACAGGAAGGCTCCGCGACAGCGCCAGGCGGTGGCGTTTACGTGCGAAGCCCCCTTACCAGAAAGCTCGAGGTGGTACCTGCGGAGCAAGTGGCTGACATGGTCTATACCCGCGGCTTCGCCACCGTTTCCGCAGCAGATGCGGAGGCTTTCGAGGTGCAAAGAGCCAAAGATGCTGACAACGCAAGCACGCGCTGGAGCGTCTTCCTGTGTGCGAGCGCCCTCACCGCAGCGCTCTGGGTCGTGTTCGCACTGCGGCTTGTTGCCCGCGGGCGCCAACGCTGAAGCGCTCAACGAGTGAAGATGTTACCTCCGCCGAAAGTAGTGGCCATGAGCTTGAAGCGACTCGCCAAGAGGGGTTCGAAGCAGGACACGCCGATTCCGAAGCCCCTTGCCGTCGTCGATACCAACATCTTCTTGGATTTGTATTCGTGGCACGACTGGCATGAGCAATTTGACAGCAGGACACCCGCTGTCGTCCTTCGGGCAGACTTGACCGACGCGAAGTCAGTCTGGCGAAAAGCTCGGGCTCGTGAGGCGCTGCTACTGGCAATGTACCTAACCAAGATCAACGCCACGGGCCGTGCCGAGCTCGAGAAGCACGAACGGCCGCAGCACCGGGTCCAGCGACGCCTGGTGCTTGCCCGGGTAATCGATCTGCAAGTTCATGCTACGGAAGGTCGCGTCGGCGGTGGTGCCGCGCG
>JBDTJC010000189.1:0-3883 GCA_039936055.1 Polyangiaceae bacterium
GCCGTGCGCACGATGTAGCCCTCCATACCGAGGAAGTCGGCGATGATGTCGCGGATGAATTTCTCGTCGTCGACGACGAGCACCCGCGGGCGATCTTCGGGGTAACTCGAGTCAGACTCGGGCATCACGGGCATCACGAGCTGCGGCTTTCAGGATTGCTCAGAATAGCAGATGGTCGTTCACAACGCGGGGGGTTGCACCTAGCACGGTCCGGGGAAGGGATTGGAAAGGGGCCGGAACGCCCCAAAAATCAGGTGCGGAAGGCTTTTTCCGTCCGCGCTGGCGCGGGCCGCTGCGCTGGCCCAGGGGGCCGCGCTGTGTTGTTCAGCTGCGCTGGCCCAGGAGCCCGCCCAGCGCGCGGCGGCGCGGCTCAGGATCGTAGCTCTTCAGGTAAGCCAAGTTCAAAGCGTTGATCAGGGCGTGCGCGGCAATCGGTCCGGCGAGCGAACCGGTCAGCGCGAAGATGACGCCGAACGCGAGGCCCATGATGGTGGCCCACGTGACCCAAGCCCAGCGCGCCGGGCCGCGCAGCTGCGAGTGAACGAGACCGAAGGCGAGCGCTTGCATGATCAGACCTGCCCACGGTTGGAGTAGGCCGCGGAACCATAGCTCCTCACCCAGGGCGCTAAATGCCGCGAGTGCGCCGATGCCCGCCGTACTCAGATCCCGCGCTACGGGTCGCAATTCACGGTGCAGGTTCCTGGCCCAAGCGAAGCGCGTGACGAATACGCGCGTGCTTGCCACGACTAAGCCGCCGAAAGCGAGACCGATGCCAGTGCTGTACACGTGGCTCTCGACGCTTGACAAAACCAACCATGGCTCGCTGTACACGAACGGCGAGCTGCCGCGCCAAAGCAGCGCGAGCGCTACGGCGCTCACGCTCGCGGCCACGTAGGCGATGGCGACTCTGCCCCAGCGAAGCATTGCCTGCCGAATATGGCACGGCGAGCCCGGGCTGGCACCTGGGCCCGGGCGCGCCTTTCCTCGACGCGCGAGCCCGAAACGAAGCCGGAACGTAAGAAAAGGGGCGGGCAAACGCGCGCCAACGGCCCGGAGGGCACCTTGGCTCAGCCGTTCTCCCGAAACGTAGTGATGCGCTGCGCGGGAGTTGTTAGAGTCGCTCTCGCGTGGGAGAGACGAAGGAACCGCCTGAAGTTGTCGAGCGCTTTACGAGTGCCCTGCCGTTGGTAGACATCGTCGCGCGCCAGATCCTGCGCACGTTGGCCGGCGCCGCAGAGCTAGACGAGCTGCTCAGCTTCGGTCGGGAGGGTTTGTGGGATGCCGCGCGCAAGTTCGACGATTCGCGTGGTGTGCCATTCCGTGGCTACGCGAATTTCCGCGTCCGCGGTGCCATCATCGATGGCGTGCGGGCTTCGGCGCGGTTGTCGCGCCGCACCCATGAGCGCCTGAACGGGCTTGCCGCCGCATCTCGCGTGAGTGAGGGCGCGCAGGAAGACTTAGCCGCCCCGCGCGCACCCGGTTCAGGGTCCGCCGAAGCCGAGCAAGCCTTGGCGGATCACCTGGCGGCAATGGCCACGGCGATGGCTGCAGGTCTGATTGCCCCCACCGCCCATGGTGAAGCCGGTGAACGCACCCTGGTGGATACCAGCGCGGATCCCGAACAAGCCTACGGCCAAGCCCAACTACTGACGGTGATTCGCGAGGCGCTCGCGGATTTACCCCATGAAGAAGCCGAGCTGGTGCGCCGCCATTACCTGGAAGGCGCGCGCTTCGATCACGTCGCTGACGAGCTCGGCCTGAGTAAGTCTTGGGCCAGCCGTTTGCACACCCGTGCCCTGACTCGGCTTTCCAAGCGCTTGCGCGGCTTTTCTCCGTAAACTCGCGAGCTGGCGCAACTGCCAGCGCCGCCGTCCGATGTTGCTGATGAAGCATGGCGATCTCCGGCATCCGCGGCGAACAGCCGATTTTCGAGCACAGCGGGCCGCCCGTCTCGGTTTCAGTGAAGCCCGAGCCCGTCTCAGAGGGCGGCTTCTCGAAGGCGCTGCGCGGGCTCGCGCGCGAGATTGACGTGGGCGAGAAGCACGTGAACTCCGCCTCGCAACTGCGGAGCTACGACACTGCGAGTCTGATCGCGCTGCAGACCGGGATCTACCGGTACACGGAAGCCGTGGATCTCGCGTCCAAGATCGTGGACCGCGCGACCAACGCGGTGCGCACGGTATTGCAAGGTGGCGGGCACTGAGGCCCGCACACGCATTACTCGGGCAGCCCGGTGCGCAACCGGATCGAATGGCCGTCGGTCCAGTACAACCCCCCCGCGGTACCAACCCAAGCTTTGACGTTCGCCGCGCGCGGCACGCTCAAGATGAGATTGCCACTGCCACTCGAGAGCAATTCGACGAGCCCCTCGTAGATTTGATACGGCTCTTCACCTCGGTCGACGTCGTAGAAGATGAGCGCGTCGTCGATGTCCAGCTGGCGCACTGCGCCGGCCCCTATCTTACTGAGGCGCGTCCACACGCTGCCTGCGACCGGCATGCTCGTTAAATAACTAGATTCGGTGTACTGCACTCCGTATAGGTGGTCGCCTACCGCCTGCATGGCGGAGCTTGGCACGGTGGCAATACGTTCTGGCTGGCTGCCCGTCACGATCAACGGCGTGCGCCAGATCTGATCGGTGCCAGCCGCGCCGCCTTCGAAATACAGGAATTGCCCGGCGGTGGTCAGCGAGTATGCGAGCATGTCCGTCACGCGCGTGGGAGCGGTGTCGGCGCTGTCCATCTCGTAGATGCCGTCTGAAAGGGGGAAGTACGCGGCCGATCCGGAATGCACGAAGCAGTGCGGGCAGGCGTACCCGCGCGCATTGACTGGCTGCGCGCCGCGCTGAATGACCGCGGCACTGCCGCCAGCGATCGGGATGCGCGCGAGCGCGTACGGGCCGTCCGCGTCCCAGGCTTGATCCAAGTAAACGTAGACATGCGTCGTCGTGAGCCCGATGCCCACGGGACCGGCTAGGCCGGTTGCGAGCTGCGTGGCGGTCGTCGCGCTCAAGTCGCGCTTGAATAGGCGGCCATCGTTCTTGTAGTTGCCGAGTGCGTCGAACGTGCCGTGCGTGACCCAATACACACTGGTGCCGTCCACCGCGAGCGCGCGGATGTCGTCGCCGTACTCGATGATGCAGCCGTTGCCGCTCTCGTCAGCGCAAGCGTCGTTCGCGACTCCACCCGCGCCGGCGTCGAGCGGGGGCTCGACGCTTGCGCCGGCCCAGCCCCCGGAACCAGCATCATCCGGTGGGGTGCCCGCGTCGCCGCCCTGGCCGGCGCGCCCTGCGTAGCCCCCGCTGCTGTGGGTGGCCCCGCCGGCAGGGGTCGTGTGCGAGCCCCCGCCCAGCGCAACGCTGCCCGCGCTCGAGGTCACGCCGCTATCCGCGCCGCCATCCGAGCCATCGCTCGGGTTCTTCACGTTGCCGCTGCACCCCGGCGCCAGCCCTGCCACTACCCCTGCCGCCACCACCACCGCATTCGTCCACTTCATGGTTCTGGCGCTCTCTACAGCAAGCCTCATGCCGCGGCACTTCCCGAACGATCTCCAGCGGTTCTTCGCGCGTAACGCGGCACAATCTGGCACGAGCTAGGACATTCGGATCACGTCGTTGCGTCGTCGAACGAGGGCTACCGCGCTGCGGTCGCCGCTCGTCCTGCGGCTCTTTCGCGACGCGACTAACGTCACGAATTGCAGAGACAGGACACTAGTTACACGCGCAATACACGAACGCTGGGGAAATACCTGCGGAGGCGCTCGAGGTCGTCGACATCGCTGGAGTAAACGAGGTCCCCCCGGGAAGCGGCGGACGCCATGACGATTGCGTCGACAAGCGTCGCGTTTGCTACGGCTGCGAGTGCTTCGCCGGCGCGTTTTGCGA
>JBDTJC010000190.1:0-16362 GCA_039936055.1 Polyangiaceae bacterium
GCTCTTGCTCGCCGGGATCCGCGGGGGGCGAACCGATAGCGGGACCTTCAGACGAAGGCAAGTCGGAACGCCTCGGGAACATCGGAAGTTCTAAGACGATGAACTCCCGAAAGAACGGATCCAGCTCGATTTGGCTGCCTTCGTAGGTATCTCGGGCCGCGGCGCGCTCTTCCAAAAGCTCGCCTTCTTCCTCATCGTCTTTGGCGGCTCGCCTGCGCGACCCCGCTCCGCGCGCTTCGGCGGGGGCGTCCTTGCCGTCTTTAACGTCTTTGGCCGGGGCGACGCGGCCCTTCTTGGTCGCCTTGGTGCTGCCCTCCGAGGTGGCCGGGGCGAGCATCAGGAAGATCTCCGTGCTCACGTCGATGTCCAACGGGTCGAGGGTGACCACGCAGGGCATGCTCAATGGGGCTTCTACGCGGCCGCGAATCATTACGTCTTTGCCGCTTTTGCTGAGCTCCACGGTGGCGCTGCCGGCGCGACGCGGGATCGCTTCAGTGCCCTCGAGCGCGCTCGTCAACCACGCCTCGTCGAGCGTGAAGGTTACGGTGCGGGGGCCGCGCTCGATATCAGCGACGGGGACGGCGAAAGAGGCTTTGGTCACGGCGGGGCGCGGAAGCTAGCGCCGAGCTCGGCGCTTCGCAAAGGTCCTGCGCTTTTCCCGAGGAATCACGAGGTTCGGCGCGATGGCCCCTTCAACGCGGTCCGCTTCTTGACTAGGTTGGTGCTCAGATGCCGTCCGGCGAGAGCTCTGTCACGTCTCGCACGCCTTTAGTGCGGGACCTGGTCCGTCAGCGGCGGCTGCTGATTGCCGGCGCGCTGTACCTGCTGACGAGTGCGGTCTTCTTCGTGTTCGCGTCCTCGGAGGTCGTGCACTCGCACACACCCTGGAATCACTTCGCGCTGCTCGCTGATGCCTGGCGACAAGGGCGGCTGGATTTGGGCGGGCCGCCACCGTCATACACGGGCAACAACGACTTCAGTCATTTCGCGGGCAAGTGGTACGTGGTGTTCCCGCCGTTCCCGGCCCTGCTCTTGCTGCCGCTCGTGGCCATCGTGAAGGACCCCGCGCGGGTGCGGGACGGGCAGTTCTTCCTGTGGCTCGCCGGCATCGCACCTGCGGTGTTGTTTTTAGCTCTGGAGAAGCTGCGACGCTTCGGCCGCAGCGAGAGCAGTGAGCGCGCGAACCTCGGCCTCAGCACGTTGTTCGCGTTCGGCAGCGTGTATTTCTTCTGCGCCGAGCAGGGCACAGTTTGGTACGCGGCTCACATCGCGGGCGCCGCGCTCGCGGCGGCGTATTTGTTGTTTGCGCTCGAAGCCGAACGGCCTTGGCTTGCCGGGCTGGCTTTGGGCTTGGGCTTCGCTACGCGCTCGCCGCTACTCTTCGCTGCGCCCTTGTTCTTGCTTGAGGCGTGGCGCACGTGCTCACCGGATCGCTCGAAGCTCGCGCGTTCGTTGTTCGCGTTTGCAACTCCGGTGGCGGCCGTGCTCTTGCTCACGTTGGTTCACAATCAGCGCCGCTTCGGGGATCCGTTCGAGGTCGGTTATCGCTACCTGGGCATCGCCTGGCAGTTCAGAATCGAAAAATGGGGCCTATTTGGCTACCACTACTTGGCGAAAAACCTGGGCGTCCTGCTTACCAGTCTGCCCTTCCAAACCCCCGGCGGTGCTACGCCTTTTCAGATTAACGCGCACGGCCTCGCGCTCTGGGTCACTTCCCCGATCTACCTGTGGCTGCTCTGCCCGCGGCGCCGCGGCGTGCCGACCCGGGCGCTCTGGCTCACGGTCGCGTGCGTCGCGTTACCCACGCTCTTCTACCAAAACACCGGTTGGGTGCAGTTCGGCTACCGGTTCTCTAACGACTACGCGGTGTTCTTGTTCGCGCTGCTTGCGCTGACCGGCCACCGCTTTGGTCGCGTGTTCCAGGCCGTGGCGTTGGCAGCGGTGTTAGTCAACGCGTTTGGCGCGTGGACGTTCGGGCGCGCCGAATACGCTGCGTACTACTTTCAGGACAATACGCAGCGCATCGTTTATCAGCCGGACTGAGCGCGAGGCGAGGCGCTAGATACGGAACGCCCGGAACTAAAACGAGCGGGAAGTTTTGGTGCACCAGATCGCTATCTGCCATTGAGCTAACGAGAACCGGCGAAACCGGCCGCCGACTGCTTCAACCGCCGCTGGGATCGCGCCAGGTAGCTGCCGACCGAGGCTCCGTTACTTGGCGGCGCGCTTTATCGTAATCTTCTTGATCTTCGTCGGCGTCACGCTGTGATCCCCCTGCACGGGCACGCTCGCGAGCTTCTCGATCACGGCGTCCGGACCGCACATGCCGAAGATGGTGTAGCCGTGGTCGAGGTGCAGCGCGGCCGCGTCCATGATGAAGAACTGCTGCCCATTGGTGTTCGGGCCGCGGTTCGCCATGCACAAGAGGCCGCGCTTGTCGTGCGTGGCGCCATGCCAGATTTCGTCCGGGATCACGTAGCCGGGCTCCCCTGCGCCGGTGCCGCTCGGGTCACCGCCTTGGATCATGAAGCCTTTGATCACGCGGTGAAACGTGGTGCCGTCATAGGCTGGCTTCTTCGTCCATTTGCCGTCCGGCGCTTTGAACGGACGCAAGCCGCGCGCGAGACCGACGAAGTTCGCGACCGTGATGGGCGCCTTGTCGTCGTACAGCTCGCACTGCAGCTTACCGAGATCGGTCTCCAGCTCAGCGCTGAGCTTGCCGGTGCCGGCGAGACCCGCGGTCGCGTCGGCCAACGAGAATTTGCCTTGCGCCGGGTCGCCGTCGCTCGCCGGAACGGCGGCGACGGGCGACGGGGTCGGGGCTGCGACGGGCGTGGGCGTGGGCGTGGGCGTGGGCGTGGGCGTGGGCGTGGGCGTGGGCGCCGCTGCGGCGCCCAGGCTCTCCACAGGAGCGGCTTTCACTTCGCGCGATTCGGGCTCCGGCACGGTCGAACGGCAAGCCCCCGCGAGCGCCACGAGTGATAGGGCAGACAGCGCTAACCCGGTTCTGGACACGAGGCGCGAGGTGAGACAAACGCGATCGGCGGAGTGGTGGTTCGACATGGCGACTTTCTTTTTCTAGGCGGGCCGCGCCGAGGCGCGGCCGAACGGATTTACTCGACGTGCACTTTGGTGCCGGGTTTCACGCCGTGAGCGCGTGACCAGCCGGCATTGACCTCAAGCACATACGCGGCGGGGCAGGGTACACCACGCGGCTCGTCATTCAAGGTCGGGACCTGCTCCAAGATCCCCGTGATGGTTCCGTCGCGAGCAATGAACATCATGTCCAACGGGATGCAGGTGTTGTGCATCCAGAACGTGCGCGGCTCCTCGTTGTTCCAAACGAACAGCATGCCCTGCGATTCGGGGAGCTTGGTGCGGTACATGAGCCCGCGCTCTTTTTCTGGTTCCGAGCGCGCGAGCTCGATGTCCAAACGCGGACTGCCGGGCGCGTCCGTGAACTCCACGGAGCCGCGCGCGGAATCAGGCGAGCCGTCCGGATCGGCCGGGCAGTGCAGCGCGTTGGGCGCGCGATGCGCGGGCTCTTCCGCCATCGGAACGACACACACCGCGTTTGCCTGGGGCGCTGTGCCAGTGCTCGGCGTGGACTTTTCCACTGCTGCGGATGCGAGCGGTTGCGCCGCGGCTTGCGCATCGCCCGATGAATGCGGTTCTTCCGTCCTGTTGCAGGAGGCAAGCGCCGTCAGACATAGACACAAACCAAGCCAAAGCGTGTGCATTGCCGTCACTTGTCTAGCATCCCCTCCGCCGTTTGGGATCGGTGCCTTTTGGTCATCTGCATCGGGGAATTCTTCCCCGCAACCGTTGAAGTGCCCCCGTCGGGGATCACCAAGTGCCCAATTTCAACGGGGTCCCACCCCTGACTCTGGCAAGGATGAGCACTCCGGCCCCAAACGAAAAATAGCGACACACTTGCTCATCGCCCGTCAGTGCTATCCTCATCGCACATGAGCGCGCGAATCTGGGCCTTTGTGGCGCTGTCCTCGGCTTCGGTTTTCGCGCTCTTGCAGTGCGGCGGAAGCGTGAAGGTCGACGACGACGGCGCTGGCGGTGGTCTTGGCGTTGCAGGTCAAGGTCACGGCGGGCAAGCGGGCCACGCCGGGCAAACTGGTGTCCCTCGCGCTGGCTCGGCTGGTTTGCCGCTAGACGCTGGCTTCGACGAATACGTCGACCCGGGGTGTCCCGACGCAGGGCCTCCCACGGAGGTCACGGAGTGCGATCCCTTTTCGGCCGATCCCGGCTGCGGCTCTGGCGAGGGCTGCTTTCCGTTCGTCGATCATCCCTACGGTGAGGGTTGCGGAGCGCAAAGCTTCGGCACGCAATGCACGCAAGCGGGTGACGGTCGTCAGGGAGATTTCTGCGGTGATGGCTCGGGCAGCTGCGCGTCGGGCTTCGTGTGCGTGGTCGGTTCACAACCTGGCAAACATTGCGTGCAATTGTGCCGCATGGGCGTGCAGAACGCCTGCCCCGCCGGCATGATCTGCGGCGAGCTTGACGTCGAAGGCTACGGAGTATGTTCCTGAGTTCGCCGCGGTTCTGGTCGATAGCGTTGGTTCTGACGGGGTTTTGCGGGTTCTCCTGTGGAGCTCGCACCGGCGTTCTGACGAGCGATGTCGGCGCGGACGCTGGGGTGGACGGGCCGATCGTCGCGTGCAGTGCAGATCAGGATTGCGCGACGGCTGACGCATGCGCGGGTGCGGAGTGTCGAGAAGGCACATGCGTGCCGCTGCCCGCAACCGTGTGCAACGACAACAACGAGTGCACCGCTGACACTTGCGATTCGAGTACCGGTAAATGCAGCTTCACTCCGCTGACGATGGATTTGGATGGGGACGGCCACAACGGCCCGCGCCCAGGCTTTGCTCCTGGTGCGCCCGGGTCGTGCGGTGACGACTGTGATGACCACAACGCGGCCGCGCACCCCGGGGGGGTAGAGATTTGTGATGGCGTGGATAACAACTGCAACGGGCAAATCGACGAAGGCGCGACGTACGGCGGAGTGACCCCGGCGCTACGCGTCTCATCGCAAGCATTCGATCGCGCGTCTGGTGCCGGTCTTGCCTTCGACGGCAAGAACTACGGCGCCATCTATACCGGCCACATCGCCACCTCGTCCTCGTACTTTCAGGGGCTGGCGCGCAACGGCACGAGCGTCGTCGCCGAGACACGGCTGACCGACATCAACGCGGAAACGTACGCCGGCTCGATTTTGCATAACGGTAGCTTCTTCGAGCGATCTTGGGAGGATGCGCGCCAGGATCAGAACTACGAGGTGTACTTCAACCGCTTCGACTCGAACGGCAAGAAACTCGGCCCGGACGTGCGCGTGACCAACGCCGTGAACTTCTCGCTGAATTCCAGCCTGGCTTGGAACGGCACCGAGACCCTCTTGGTCTGGGATGATCGCCGCTTCGAGCAGAAATCGCCGGATACGCGAATCTTCGGTCAACGCGTCGCGTTCGACGGGTCATTGGTGGGCGGGAACATCCAGCTCACCAATGAGGGCACGCAGGCCGAGCACCCCGGCATCGCGCTCGGCCAACAGCGCGTGGGCGTGGTCTTCACTTCGCAGCAGACGGCTACCGTCGTGCACGCGCTATTCCTGAGCACCGCCCCAGATTTTACCAATCCGAGCAAGCTGGCCGATCTGGGGGGGGCCGGCGTGCAGACCACGAATCTGGTTTCGCTAGGTGATCGCTTCCTGGTTGCTTGGGATCAGAATACATCCGTCGCCGGTTACGGGCCCGCCATCTTCGGCGCGATCGTGGATCAGAACGGCACTGTGCTGAGCCCTGCCCAGCCATTGACCAGTGGCGCTACGATCGCGCGCAGCTTCTCCTTGGTCTCACTGGGCAACCGCGCGCTCTTGGTGTGGGCCGACAACCACGACGGTAATTTCGAGATCTATGCCGAAACTCTCGGGCAAAACCTGGAGGTGCTGACCCCTCGAGTACGCCTCAGCTTCACGCCCTCCGACACGTTTTTCCCGTCCGCCAGCTTCGGCCCGAACGGCGACGTGGGTGTGTTGTATCAGGATTGGCAAACCAACTTCTCGCAGGTCTACTTCGTGAGCATGAGTTGCCTGATGGGCGTGCCGGTCAAGTAGTCGTCGAGGGCGTGCCCAGCCAGTACCTCACTTGCGCAGGACGCGCGGGCCGGCTTGATGCACTTTGCCGGGCAAGCGTCGCCCGACCACGGTTTCAGCCACGCGCCCCGCCTCAATCAATGCGTTCAGATCCACGCCGGTGGCGACGCCCATGCCTTGCAGCATGTACACTAGGTCCTCCGTGGCGAGATTGCCTGCCGCGCCTGGCGCATACGGACAACCGCCCAGGCCGGCGACCGACGAATCGAAATCACGAATTCCGAGGTCGAGCCCCACCAAGGCGTTGGCGAGCGCCGTGCCGCGCGTGTCGTGGAAGTGCAGGGCCAACTGCGGCGCCGCAAATTCAGCCAAAAATTGCGACACCAAGCGCTTCGTCACGAGCGGCGTGGCGACGCCGATAGTGTCACCCAGGGACACTTGGTAGCAGCCGAGGTCGAGTAACGCGCGCGTGATGGCGAGCGAGGCCGCTGGATCGACGTCACCCTCGTACGGGCAACCCCAAACCGTGGACACGTAGGCGCGCACGCGCATGTTCGCGGCAAGCGCCGGCGGAACGACCTCACGGAACGTATCCAACGACTCGGCGATGCTCTTGTTCGTGTTCTTCTTGTTGTGCGTTTCACTGGCCGACATGAACACGGCAATCTCGTGCAGGCCGGCGGTATGCGCGCGCTCGAACCCCTTGGCGTTCGGGCACAACGCACTGAACGTGACCCCAGGCGGCGCTTGAAACTCGCGCGCTAGCTCCTCCGCGTCTGCCAATTGCGGCACCCAGCGCGGTGAAACGAAGCTCGTCAGCTCGATGCGCTTCAGCCCCGCGGCGATCAGCGCGGAGATGAGCTCCTTTTTCCCTGCCAACGGAATGGGCAGCGCTTCGTTCTGTAGGCCATCGCGCGGCGAGACTTCGTAAATCGAAACCTGGTCGGGCAACGCTTCGAGCATGGGCTCAGGGTAAGGCGCGCCGCGCCCGTGCGCTAGAGACTACAGATCCAAGAGCCGCATCTGGTTCTGGCGGGGGTGCGGCGTGAATTTGATCGGGTATTCCCCGGTCCAGCAGGCCGTGCAGAACGACTGCGTATTCAGCGAGGTATCGCCGGGCACCATCGGCAGCGCCCGCTTGGTGCTGCGGCCGGTTGCTTCGGTGCGGGCCGAGACCACCGAATGGACCAGTGAATCCAGTGACAGGTAGGCCAGCGTGTCGCTGGTGATGTACTGGTTGATCTCCTCCACGGAGTGGCTTGAGGCGATCAGTTCACCGCGCGTCGGGGTGTCGATGCCGTAGTAGCAAGGCCACTTGGTGGGGGGGCTGGAGATGCGCATGTGCACTTCTTTGGCGCCCGCGTCGCGCAGCATCTTGACGATCTTGCGGCTGGTGGTGCCGCGCACGATACTGTCGTCGACGACGACGACGACCTTGCCCTTGAGGATCGCGCTGATCGGATTGAGCTTCAAGCGCACGCCGAAGTGACGAATGCTCTGCCGCGGCTCGATAAACGTGCGCCCGACATAGTGGCTGCGCACGAGCCCGAGCTCGAACGGAAGCTTGGCTTCTTCCGCGTAGCCGATGGTCGCGGGGACGCCTGAATCCGGCACCGGAATCACGACGTCTGCTTTCACGCCGTGTTCACGCGCGAGCGCGCGACCGAGGTTCTTGCGCGCCTCGTACACGCTCACTCCGTCGATATTCGAATCTGGACGAGCGAAGTACACGTATTCGAAGATGCAGGTGTGACGCGGCATTTCGGCGAACGGCCACACGCTACGCACTCCGTGCTGGTCGATGACGACCATTTCTCCCGGTTCGATCTCGCGCACGTACTCGGCGTCGATCAGATCGAAGCTGGAGGGCTCGCTGGCGGCCACATACGTGTCCGTGCCCGGCAACCGACCCAAACACAGGGGGCGGATGCCCATCGGATCGCGCACTGCGATCATGCTTTCTGGCGTCAGGATCAGCAGCGAGTAAGCGCCTTGTACTTGGTTGAGCGCGTCCGCCACGCGATCTTCGAACGACTTCTGTCGGCTCATCGCGAACAGGTGCACGATCACTTCCGTGTCGCTCGTGCTCTGGAAGATAGAGCCGCGCTCTTCGAGCATTTCGCGCAGGGCCTCGGCGTTCGTGAGGTTGCCGTTGTGGGCCACTGCAATCGAGCCGCGCGCGTAGTCGACCGCGATGGGCTGCGCGTTTTTCAGGGCGGATCCACCTGAAGTGGAGTAGCGGACGTGCCCGATCGCGTGGGGGCCGCCCAGCCGCGCGAGCTGCTCGGGTGGGAAGACGTCGATGACGTGGCCCATCCCGCGATGCAGGCTGAGCTGTGCACCGTCACTGGTGACGATGCCGGCGCTTTCCTGCCCGCGGTGCTGCAGCGCGTGCAGACCCAGGTAGGTCAGGTTCGCTGCCTCTTTATGGCCGTAGATGCCGAAGACGCCGCACATTCTGGTCCGACTGCCCGGAGGTTTCCGGAGCGTTAGCTTGGGGGCGAACCGCTGCCACGATTTTCAGGTGATGGCTAGCGAACCTTGCGTGCGGCGAGTTCGCCACGGGCGAAAGATCGCGACCACCTTGGCCGCTATTCAGGCGGGGCGCCAGTGCCGGCTGTAGGCCGAGCCCGGCGCCCGGGCCGGTCGACGTTTCGTACTCGCTCCCACCCCGGTCCCGTCTTCTGTTCGCGCTGAACTCATGCTCAACAAATGCCAAACAACCGTTACAGATTTCGCGCCGTCCTGAGTATCGTAGGCCGGATATGAGCGCGCTCGACGAGCTCCTTAGCCAATGGCGGAGCAACCCCGATGCAGATGCGACCATCGCGCTCTGTTCTTTTCTCGGCACTTCGTCGCGCGAGGAATTGATCCGCGAGGTCTCCGCGAGCGCCGAGACTTGGCACGCGGACGACGGGCGCGTGATGCTCGCCGCTGGGCGCATGCACTTGGATGCGGGTCTCCTCGCTGAAGCGCAGGCCGCGCTAGTCGCCGCTGGTAAGGCGAACGGCCGCGACGCCAAGCCTTTTCGCTACTTGGGTGAAGTGCTGCTGCGCCGCGGAGACGCGCTGCGCGCCGAGAAGGTCCTGGCCCGCGCGCTGCAGCTCGACGGGAACGACGGTGAGGCCAGGCTCTGGCACGACCGCTCTGTCGTATACAGCGCGCTGCAAAAGCGCATTGGCGTAGAGGCGGTCGCAGCCGAGGTGCTGCGCACCATGCCCAAGCAGAATTCGATTCCGCCGCCCACGGTGCAGCCGCTCAGCCACAAGTTCGGCAACGAAGAGCTGACCAAGCCGCGCGTGCAGAACCCGATCGCGCCGATGGATTCGCTGCCGCGCTTCGGGTCCGAGGAACCGCTGCGCATCTCCGCGTCGGATCTGCTGGAGGAGTCGGCGCCCCGCTTGTCGCCGTCCGCTGTCGCCGCGCGCGCCACGACGCTCGGAATCGGTCCGCCTGGACTCAAGCTGCCACCCGTTGCGAAGCCCGCGCCGTCCGCTGCGAAGCTTGCGCCAGTTGCTGCAAGGCCGGCACCCGTTGCCGCCAGAACACCGTTTGCGGCTTCCAAAGCGCCCGCAGCCGCATCGAAGGCTCCCGCCGTTGCCCGCGCGAATCCGGCGCTGCGTCGCGAACCGGAGCCCGAGCGCTTCGAGGAGGTCGTGACCACGGTGACGCCCGCGCCGTTCATCGCGCCGTTCTGGCCGGAGCCGGTGGCAGCCGCGCCCCTGCCACCGCCGCCTTCCGTTCGCCCGCCGCAGCCCAAGCCTTCGGTGCCTATTCCGCCAGGCCTCATCGCCGCGCGCTTGCCTGTCGCCACCAGCGATCGCCCGCCCATCGTCGCGGCTGAAACTCGGGAATTCGTGGCGCCGGCAGCGCCCGCTCCGCCCGCGCCGTCTCCGCCGCCCGCTCCGCCCGCTCCGCCCGCGCCGTCTCCGCCGCTCGCGCCGCTTCCGCC
Source organism: Polyangiaceae bacterium (assembly GCA_039936055.1). GTDB lineage: Bacteria > Myxococcota_A > Polyangia > Polyangiales > Polyangiaceae > PMG-095. The sequence goes on from JBDTJC010000190.1 coordinate 10,059, forward strand.
GCCCGCGCCGGTCTACTATTCGGATACGGGGCAGCCGGAGCCGGCGCTCGTGCTCGAGCACTTGTCGCGCGTGGGTGTGTACGAGCCGGGCGGTGGCGCGCCGCCCGCGTGGGAAAATCCCGTTCGCCAAAAAACGCGCGGCACGTGGACGCTCGCCTTAGCGATTGGCCTCGTCGTCGCGGCTGGAGCCGGCTCGTACGAATACTCGTTGAAGATCCGCGCTGAACGCGCTGCGCGCGCGACGGCGCTGAATGCCGAAGTAGCGAAGCTCCTCGAGACGGGCTCGGTCGCTGATTTGCGTCAGACCGATCAGAAGCTCAATCAGTCGTTCGAGCTCGACTCTCTGAGCCCGCGCGCCGCTCGCCTGTGGTTGCAAAATCGCGTCTTGTACGAAGTGCTGACGGGCGATGAGGTGCGCGGTATTGATTCCGCCGTGCATCGCGGTTCGACCGTGAATTTGCCCGAAAAAGACACAGCTTTCGGGCGCATTGCTTCATTCATGGCAGAGGGCGATCTCGCCGGTGGCGCCGCCATTCTCGCGCATTACGACAAAGACAGCGCGCGCGACCCGTACTATCAGCTCGCGGCTGGGGCGGTGCTCGAACGCGCGGGTGATCTGCGCGCTGTCGAACGCTACGACGCTGCTCGCCAGCTCGATCCCGAATTCATCCCGGCGCAAATGCTGCTCGCGCGCTTGCTCCTGCTGGAATTCGGCGGCGAGCGCGCCAAACCCATCATGGACGGTTTGCGCAGCAAGCTCGGCGCCGCGCCCATCACCCGCGCGCTGTCGGCCTTGGCTTGGGTCGTCGATCCCGAGCGCCCCGAAGCCCTCCCGGACGACGCGCGGCTCGAGCCGGGTGACGCCGAGAAGCTGCCCGCGCCGTTGAGCGGGGTGCCCGCCATGGTCGAAGCCGTGCAAGCGATGCGTGCGGGAGACATGGCCAAGACCTCACAGGCGATCGATTCTGCGGTCGCGTCTGCGATGACACCGTCCTTGGCAACGGGCCTCGGCTTCTTGGCGATTGAGGCGGGGGACGAGCAGTTGGCGCGCAAGGCGGCGCTGCGCGCGTTGCAGTTCGCGGCGGTCTATCCGCGCGCGCGTACCTTGGCTGCCCGCGTGGCGTTGCTCGGCGGGCGCTTGGACGAAGCGCAAAAAGCCATCGAAGAGCTGGATCCGGCGTCCCCGGATGTCGCCGTGGTGCGCGGCGTGGTTGCCTACGAAGCGCTCGAACCCGCTGACTTGGATGGCGCGCTGCATTCACTCGGTGAAGCAGTGCAAACTCGCCAAGCTTACAGCGCGCTCGCCGCGGGCCCGGGTTTGCTCACCGGCCGCGCCTATCCCTCGCCGGAGAAGCTCGAGGCCATGGCTACGCCAGCAACCCCCTGGGGTGAGATTATCGCGGCTGATGCGGCGCTCGATCAGGGCAACCTGAGCTTGGCCGCCAAGATCCTCGGGCGTCGCCAGGGTGCCGCGGTGCGCCCGGTACATGCGCTGCGCCTTTCACGCCTGTATCGCTACCAGAACAAGCCTGACGAAGCGGTGGCGGCGGCGGCCGCCGCGCGTGAAGGCGCCACGACAGCTAGCGTGCTCATCGAGTCGGTGTATGCGGCGCTGAAGAAAGACGACGAAGCGGCGGCGCACGCGCTCGTTGCAAAGCACCCCACTTTGCTCGGGCCGCAGACTGCGTGGCTTAGCGTGCTCGTAGACGGTTCCACGAAGCAAAAGGCTCAAGCGGCTGCGCGTGCGGCCAAGCTGGATCTGCCGCCGCCGGAGACGCCGCTGAAGATTCGCATCATGGTCGCCCGTGCACTCGCCGTTGCGGCGGACAAACGGGCTCGATCGTACGTTTTGGTACTGGCGAAGCAAGTACCAAAACACCCCGATGTGATCGAGGCCGCGCTCGAGCTCAATTGAGCCCGAGCGCGCTTCGAAAAGTCACTCTCAGAACACGTAGTGGGCGCCGATGCCGGCCGAGGTCTGGCCTTTGCTGTCGACCTTGGGGCCGAGCACCGCGTTGGTGGCGTGATCGTAACGGAACTCACCGCGGATCGTGAACGCATTGTAAAAGGTGTAGCCGGGCGTCACGGTCAAGTTGACATAGCTGGTGTCGTCGATGCCGAGGCGCGCACCGTTGGTGTCTTTGAACCACTCGATACGACCACCGAGCGACACGGCGTCCACGTGGACGACCGGCTGGAGGCCGAGACCGAGCCAAGAGGCAGTGCCGCCCGCCGGGCTCTTGGACGAGTTCTTCTCGGAGCCGTAGTTACCCTGGAAATTCAGCGTTACGTTCGGGCTCGGGACGACCGCGCCGGTCAAGTCGAGCGAGAGCCGCGGATCTACGTCCGAGTCTGTCTTCTCCACGCCGTACGTGCCCGAGAAAGCAGCCCAGAACATCGGGTCCGGTGTCACGGCCGCGCGCCAGATGAAGGTCTTCTGGTCGTTGTTGTCGCTGGTCCAGAGACCGGCAGGAATACCGCCCGTTGCCGTGGTGCCGCCCGGGCCGTTCGTGTCCCAGCCGTTCACGACGCCGACGCCGAGGTCGTACATCGGCGTGGTGTAATGGAGCTTGGCACCCACGTGGGTGATCGGCTCTGCGAAGCCGTACAAGAAGCCGCGCGTGAGCGTCGGGTTGGTCGGGCCTTCGATGAGCTCGATACCTTCGTAGGTGGCGAACTTACCGGCGGTCAGCGTGAACCCGGATTCCGTCAATTGGGCGTACGCCTCTTGAATGTCGAACAGCGTGCGCGCGGGCGTGTAGCCCGAGCCGTTGTTGACAGCCGCATCCGAGCCGGCGTCGATGTCGACGGTGGCGCTGACGTGTTCGTTCACCGCGCTGTGCACCGAGAGGTGCATGGCGTGGAGCTGAAAGCCGTTAGCAGTGTCGTAGACGTGGGTGAACTGGGGCGTGGTGTACGTGGTGCCCTTGTTCAGGCCACGGTGGTACGCGCCTTCGACGTAGCCGGTGATCGCCATGTTCGGGTAAGTGACAGCCGGCGGAGCCGCGGGCGGGGCGTCAGCAGGCGGAGCCGGAGCGGCGTCCGCGGGGGCCGGAGCAGCACTCGCCGGAGCGCTGTCCGCCGCGTTCGCGGGCGGTGCAGCGACGGGCGTCGGAGCGCCGGGCGCTGGGGCGGGGGCCGCGGGCGCCGCATCTTGAGCAAACGCTACGCTGGGCAAAGCGCAGACGCCAACAACCAGCGACAACAGGGAAAAGCCAGTCTTTCGCATCACTAATTCTCCGGGGTAAGGCAGCGGGGGGCGCCCGCCGCGGTCACTAGCAACCGCCGTCGGACATGTAGGCGGGAGACTGCCGCTCCAACATTTCGCCAGTGTTTCGCGCAAGTTTCCCTGCCCGTGAATGCGTGCATCCGCTACGCAGGCCCCGAAAAAATGCTCGATTTGCACTCTTTGATCCGACGCAAACACCGGCCCGGGAAACAAAAAGCAGAGCACCCGCCGAACTGACGGCAGCCGAGGGCCGAACGAGAAGCGCGCTCAGGTGGCGATGTTACCGCCGGAGACCCTACCCTCGATCATCATGCGCAGCTCGTCCGTGTCATTGGACCGTCCCATTGCTTCTTCGAGCGTGATCAGGCGTCGCGCATAAAGTGAGTAGAGGGACTGGTTCAACGTCTGCATGCCGTGCTTCGCTTGGCCGACCTGCATCTGGGTGTACACCTGATGGATCTTGTCCTCGCGGATCAGATTGCGGATGGCCGCGTTGGGGATGAGCACCTCTAACGCGAGTACGCGCCCCGGAGCGCCCGCGCGCGGCAGGAGCAATTGACTCAGCACGCCTTCGAGCACGAAGGAAAGCTGCGCGCGCACTTGCGATTGCTGGTGTGGCGGGAACACGTCGATGATGCGGTTGATACTTTGAATCGCCGAGTTGGTGTGCAGCGTGGCGAACACCAAATGGCCTGTTTCAGCGATGGTTAGCGCGGCTTCGATGGTCTCGAGATCCCGCATTTCGCCAACGAGCACGACGTCCGGGTCTTGGCGAAGCACGTACTTGAGGGCGTACTTGAAGCTCGAAGTGTCACTGCCGACTTCACGCTGATTGACGATCGATTTCTTGTGCGGGTGCAGGTACTCGATCGGGTCCTCGACCGTCATGATGTGCTGCCGGGTTTCGCCGTTGATCTTGTCGATGATCGACGCGAGCGTCGTGCTCTTGCCGGAACCGGTGGGCCCGGTGACGAGCACGAGACCGCGTGGCTTCTGTGCTAGCTCGGCAACCGCGGGTGGCAGACCGAGCTCGTCGAAGCTCAAGATCTTGAACGGGATCGAGCGGAAAGCGCCTGACACCGCGCCGCGCTGCATGAAGATGTTCGCGCGGAAACGGGACAAATTCTTCACGCCGAAGGAGAGATCCAGCTCTTTGTTCTTTTCGAATTGGATCTTTTGCTCCTCCGTCAGCACGGAGTAACAGAGCTGCTTGGTTTCGATCGGCGACAGCGGTGGCAGCTTGAGCGGCACAATCGCGCCATCGATGCGCAAGAGCGGCGGCGAACCCGTCGTGATGTGCATGTCGCTGGCGCCCTTCTCGATCATGGCGCGGAGCAGCTGGTGAAGATTGACCTTGAGGCCTTCGTCCTGATTCATGGTGTCAGCTCGTTAGTTCGGGTCGGGCCCGAAACTAGAGGGTGGGGCCCGCTGGATTCGCTCCAGCGGGCGCGGGGGGAAATCCCCCGACGGACGACAGTGGCCTTCGTGCTGATTCATCGGGGGTCAGCCGCTTCGTTCAATCGGCCATGGTGACGCGTAAGATTTCTTCGGGCGTGGTGATGCCCTCCAGCACTTTCTTGATGCCGCTGGCGCGCAGGGTGGCCATGCCGAGCTTGATGGCGGCGGCTTTCAGCTCCGCGCCGGACGCGCCCTGTAGCACGCGCTCTTTCAAATCATCCTGGAAGCGCATCACCTCGTACAGCGCGACGCGGCCCTTGTAGCCGGTGTTGTTGCAGGTCGCGCAGCCCGTGCCTTTCATAATGTTGCCCTTCAACGCGAGCTGCTCTTCACTCACGCCGAGATCCAGTAGGACCTTGGGATCCGTCTCGAATGGCCGCTTGCAATCAACGCAGATCTTACGCGCCAAGCGTTGTGCGAGCACCAAATTCACACTGGCCGTGATCAGGAACGGTTCCACGCCCATGTTCAGCAAGCGAGAAATCGTCGCGGGGGCGTCGTTGGTGTGCAACGTAGACAGCACCAAGTGGCCCGTGAGCGCCGCCTTGACCGAGATCTCTGCGGTCTCGAAGTCGCGAATTTCGCCCACCATGATGATGTCCGGGTCTTGGCGCAAAAACGAGCGCAGACCCATAGCGAAATTCAGCCCGATCTCGTCGTGCATCTGCACCTGGTTGATGCCGTGCAAGTTGTACTCGACCGGATCTTCGGCGGTGCTGATGTTGACGTCGGACTTGTTCAGATCGCTGAGCGCGGAATAGAGCGTCGTGGTCTTGCCGGAACCCGTGGGGCCGGTAACGAGCACCATGCCCCAGGGCTGAGTGATTGCCCATTTGAAGTCTGCGAGCGGCTCCGGGTCGAAGCCGAGCTTGGCCATGTCCAGCTGTAGGTTGCCCTTGTCGAGCAAACGGAGCACGACCTTCTCACCCCACATTGTGGGCAAGACGGAGACGCGAAAATCCATCTCGCGGCCTTTGCCCAGCTTCAGCTTGATGCGTCCGTCTTGGGGCAACCGGCGCTCGGCGATGTCGAGCTGGCTCATGATCTTCAAGCGGCTGACGATGGCCGCTTTGAGCTTGAGCGGTGGCGTCATTTCTTCCTGCAGCACGCCGTCTACGCGGTAGCGTACGCGCAGCTTCTTCTCGTACGCTTCGACGTGGATGTCGCTCGCGCCTTTGCGAATCGCGTTCAAAAGCAGTACGTTCACCAGGCGCACCACGGGGGCGTCCGCGCTTTGGCGCTCCAGCTCGAGCGCGTTCACTTCTTCTTCGTCACCGCCGAAGTCGATGTCTTCGTCGCCGAGGTTGAAGTCGGCCATCACCTCCTCGTAGGAGGGGCCCGCGTTGTAGTAGCGCTCGATTGCCGCTTGGATCGCGGTCTCGCTCGCGACTACGGGCTCGACGTTGTAGCCACTCAAGAATTTGATGTCGTCGATCGCGTTCAGGTTCGTCGGATCGCTCATGGCGACGATTAGCGACGAGCCGGAGCGTGACACCGGGATGATGCGATGCTTCTCGCATACCTCTTTGGTGACGAGCTTCACGACCTCCACGTCGATCTCGTACTCGTCGAGATTGATCGCGGGCAGGCGATACTGGGAGCTCAGAAACCCGGTGA
>JBDTJC010000191.1:0-58801 GCA_039936055.1 Polyangiaceae bacterium
TCTGCGACGCGCAGGGGGTACTGGCGGTGCCCGTGTTGTAGTCGAGGCACTCCCAGTTTGACGCAGGGGTCGGGGCAACGCCGGCCGTGCACGCGTTGAAAGCGCGATACGCTTGCGTGCAGGCCGGATAGAGTTCCTCGAAGAACTGCGTTGTTCCAACGCAGAGCGCAACGCAATCTTCGAACGAGGGCAGATTGGCGCAACCCGAACGCTGGCTAGCGCGACAGGACAGCGCGCATTGTGAGTTGTCCAAATCAGCGGCACCGCAGCGGCGCGAGCTCGCCGTGACGTTCAGCGTCGTCGTCGGGCTGTTGTCCGGTGAGAGTGTCCAGCTCACGGTTTGGCCGCTCGTGAAGTCGACCCCGAAGCTGTAGTCGTGCTTGCCGTGCAAGAACAGCTTGGGGCGCTGGTTGGTAGTGTCGCGCGCCAGCGCGTTCTTCGTGCCATAGGGAACAGTGACGTTCACGCCGTTCTGACTGTTGTAGCCAAAGTACGCCGTGAGAGAGCCTGACGGATTGGGCGTCACGCAGTCGAACGCCGGGATCAACGTGCCTTGCCCGCCCTTTTGATAGGCCGCGTCGAAGACGGGCAAGAAGCTGTTGATGCGGGTGGCCAAGCTGTAGTCAGCGCACGACAAGCCCACGTAGTAGTTGACGCCAGCGATGTACGTTTGGCCGTACTGGTTGACGAGGATCGGCCCGCCCGAGTCGCCGAAGCAGCCATTGGCGTTCGGCGCACGCCCGTCGAGCTTGATCTGCGTTGAGCGCTGGGCGGCGGTAGCGATAGCGGGATTCGGATCATCCGGATGCTGGTCCGCGGCAGTCGGTGAACCCAGCGTCTTGGTGGTACCGGTGCGCTGGACGCCGTAGCCCGCGCCGGTGACCGGAGTAGGAGCGCTGTTGGAGCCCCAGCCACTGATCGTGACCGTGGCGTTGGCCGCGACTGCGGTGCGCAAGAGTGGTAGTGGATCGAACGGCGGTTTGCGGTCGAGGTACACGAAGCCGATGTCCGGATAGCTCCCGCTGGTCACGTAGTCTGGGTGCTGCTCGTAGGAGTCAGCCTGTGCCCATGACGACGGCTGGCCGGGCGCCGGAGGCAGCAAGCCATTGGGACCCGGGCCGAGCTGCCCGAAGTCTGCGGCATAGTTGTCCCCATAGTAGACGAACAGCTGATCGGCGAAGATGTTGTTCAGGCAGTGCGCGGCTGTCACGACGACGCGCGGCGCAAAATACGAACCCGTGCAAATTTCTGTCTGACCGTTGGACAACTGCGCGTAAAGCAGCACAACTTGGTCGCGACCGCCGAGCGTGGACGGGCCGATGATCGCCTCTTCCGAAGTGCTGACGCTCTCCGCGCTGCCTTCAGTGCCTACCGCTCCAGCCGAGCAGCCCCCCGCGCTTGCCACCAACACCAACGCCAACGCCGCAAATCCGCCAATTTTCATGAATTTACCCCCAATTGCATGGGCGGGACCTTACTCGGGGCTTCTTGTCGTTTCCAGTGCGCAGATTCGAGCCGCCCTCTCGCCTTCGGCGTCGTGGCTGACGAAACCCTATCGTCATCGGTTTGACTTCATGGGATTCTGACTCGTGGCCGGAAGTTCAGCGCGGCGTTGCTTGGCGTGTCTGTTCGGCGGGCTCGTCGTCTGGAGTTGCGCGGCCACATCGGGGCCGCAGGCCGTCAACGGTAGCGGGGGCACCTCGGCAGAGGGCGGAGCCCACCCGGAAGCGGGCGAGAGCTCGAACGATGTTGGCGAGGCCGGCAGCAGTCAACCTGCCGGCGAGCAGCCCACTGCTGGCTCTGGGCTCGGGCTGGGTGGCAGCGCGGCCGGGGAAAACTCCGGCGCTGGTACGAGCTCGTCGCCTGAAGCGGGCGGTGCTGCAGACTGTGGAATGGGAGGCGCTACTGCGGCAGAGGCCGGGGCCAGCGGTTCCGCGGACGGCGGCGCCGGCGGCAGCGCCGACTCACGGCTGGACTTCGATGGCCGCTGCGACGGCTGGGCTGCCGATGCAGATGCTGCGGCTCCGGGTCCAAACTTGCAGGGGAACATCACGCCTCAGGCCGATAGCGCCGGCAATTGGAGCTTCGTATTCGGACGCTATCGCCTCGTGGTCGCAGGTTCGCACGGAGCGCGCGTGACCGAGTTCTCGATAGACGGCAGCAACTTGATCGATGCCACTGAAGGTTCGACTTTTTGGCCCAGCCCGCAGCAAGCCTACCCATGGCCGCCACCGGTGCAGCTTGACTCGGCCAGCTATACTTCCCAATCGGATTCCGCATCCTTGACGCTCACGAGCGCTATCGCGCCGACCCTCGGTCTACGCGTGCGCAAGCGCTTCTGGGCGAACGCAGCGAGCGGTGTAGTCAGCATCGAGTATCAGCTAGTGAATGAAAGCAAGCTGAGCGCAGCTTGGGCGCCGTGGGAGGTGACCCGCGTAAACGCAGGCGGCTACACGTTTGCGCCCCGCGGTCCAGGGAACCGAACCATCATCGAAGACTCTTGGCAGTACCCGCTGCCAATGAGCTTACTGCCGCCTCCGCCCGCCGCGGGCAGCATCAACTGGCTGGACTACGCTAGCCTCAAGTTGACGGAGGACAACTACATCACTGAGTTCGACGGCGCTGAGGGCTGGCTGGCGCACGCCGATCGCTTTGGCAAAGCCCTCCTCCCCGTGCTGTTCGTGAAGAGCTTCGTCGACGCGCCGGACGCGAGCCTGCCGCCCAATCAGGCAGAAGTTCAGCTGTGGACGAGCGGCACCGCGAAGCCCAAGCTGATCGAAGTCGAGCAGCAGGGCGCCCTACAGGAGCTCGCGCCGGGCGACTCGCTCAGCTGGACCGTGCATTGGTCCGCCTGTGAGCTGCCGAGTAGCTCGCTGCTCGCTGCAGGAAACCTCAAACTCGCGGCGTTCGCCCGCGCGCACGCCATCGATCGTTTCCAGCGCCGCGTCGAGTGAGTGGCTCAGAGCAACGGAGCACCAACGCGGTACGCGCAGCGTTGATGCTTCGACGGCGCGCTCTAGGGCAGGGTCTTGAAGAAGTCGGTCATACCCTTCAGCGCGAAGCACGGGACGCCATGCTCCGTACCGCTGTAGGACGGGTCGTTGTGCGAGCACCAGATCGTGGGGACCTTGCAAGTGTCGTAACTGATGCAACCAGGGTCGACCGTTGGGTTACCTGGGTCGGAGCTCTTGCAGGTCGCCACCGCCGAGTACGGCGTGCTCGTGCTGGCGCACATGTTGGTGGCCCTAAACTTGGCGACGGTGTCCGTCGCCGAATTCGCCGAACGCTGGTTGTCCATCTTGCCGTCGATGTACATGACGGGCATGAGGCCGGCGAGACTGGAGGGAGGGTCCGCCGCCACCGGAGCGATAGCCTTGAACTTGTAGTGGTCGAAGTCCGCCTTCTTCACCAGCAACTGCTGAACAAGAAATTGAGAGCCCGAGCTGTGGCCGGTCCCGAATACGCGACTCGTATCGACGCAATAGTTGTTCAACAGATCGTCGAACATCTGCGAGACGCGCGCGCCGTCAGCAGCGTACGTCCAACACCCGCCCGAATCAGAAGAGATCGGAACTGCGCGCACGTAGTCGGTCTCGAACGCCGTGCCTGTGGTCAGTCTCATCCACTCCGTCGTGGTGAGGCTCGTCCCGCGGTTGCTCGCTCCGCAGCCATGGAAGCCGATCACGACCGGCATTGGTGTCTTGCCGTCATACTTGGCCGGGAAGGCCAGGTAATAATTGTCGGCCACCGTGACGTTTCCACTCGCGGGGCGAGCGGTCCCCTTACTGCAGCCGGCGCTCGGAGTCGCAGGTCCAGAGGAAGTGGAACCCGCGCTGCCCGCCGTGCCGCCGCCGGCCGAGCCCGAGACGGCGCCAGCACTGCCACCCGCCGAGGTGCCTGCGCTCGAACCAGCTCCGCCATTGGTCCCTCCGTTACCGCCGAGGTTCGCGCTTCCCGCAGCGGCCATCGCGCCGGCCGCACCGACTGCGCCGGCCGCACCGACTGCGCCGGCCGCCGCTGTCGTGCCCGCCGCGCCGGCCATTCCGACCGAGCCTGTAGTGCCGGCTGCACCGGTGTTCCCAACAGCGGCGCTGGAGGAGCACCCAACCAAGGCCCAGCCGAACAAGATGAGCGCGTGAGCGGAAAATAAATGATGTCTCATTGGTGGTCTCTGTTCGCGCACGACAACTGCCGCAGCGTGAAAAAGAACTACAGCTTAGCGCATTTCGCTGCCGCGCGCCCAGAGCGCAGCGTCTCCTTCACACACGCGGTCCTTTGCGGGGATGGATGCGAACAGCACGTGCCGGAACAATTTGCCGACAGAGAGTGACAGTGCATTCATCGCGTGACGCTGAACTTTCAGCGCTCAGAGCGCGAATCAAGAAACCGTGATTTGAGGCGCGCGCCGCCGCAGCTCGGTCCCCACTAATCAATGAAGCTGGGGAGTATTTTGGAGCCATCCCGAACCGCTCGGTGATGGGCGCCAACGCGTTTCGAACCGTTCGGCTAGCAAACCCGAGCGGCCGAGAAGGGCGAGCACGGCGTCCGTTGAACGGCGCCGTGCTCACGGCCTAGATACGTTCGCTCGTGTCGTAGCTATTTCTTCGCCTTGGACTTCGGGCGCTTCTCGGGAGAAAGGTCCGGATTGGACCAGTAGAAGGTGCTCTCGCGGCCTGCGTCATCGGTGAAGCCGACGGTCTTGACCTCTGCTTGGATGGCGGCCGTTTCGTCGGGGACTTGCGACTTCTTCACGCACGAGAAGAACATGAATATTTTCTCACCGGGCTTGACCACGCCCGCAAAGATTCTGCCGGAACAGACCTGCATCGACCGCGGCTTGCCATCGGCGGTGACCTCGAGCTGCTTGCCGGCCTTGTCGTAGAAGTAGGCGACCAGTGAGCCGAACAAGATGGGCTGCTTCGATTTGTTGACGATGCGGAACTTGGGCCCCTCGTCCGTGGTTTTGCCGGTGTACGTCACCTCCATCATGCGCGACTCGCCTTTGCCCAAGCACGGCTCGGCCTGGGTGCCGATGCCGCTCGAACCGTCGGGGCAGTCGTCCCGGAGCTTCGGTGGCTCGGGGGTCGGCGCGGGCGGTGGAGCTACCGTTGCCACGGCGGAGGCACTGGGCTTGGGCGCGGGCTCCTCCTTCTTGGTCGCTTCTTCGCATCCGATGAGCAGGGTCGTGAACGCGAGTATCGATAGGAGTGTGGATGACTGGACTGCGAGTGACATGGGTGGCCTTCCTCCGGCGCTCCAGGGACTCAGAGCGACGCGCTGAAACTCTACCTCAGCCTTTGCGCCCAGAGTGCGGCGATCTTACTCAGCTTATCGCGACATCGCACTTGCCGGCAAAACGTGTAAGCACTTTTGAAAGGAGATCCTCGCGCGCCACGCGAAGCGCAGCACCGAGCGCGAGGCGCTTCCGGAACTCGCGGCGCACTTGGACGAGTCGCTCACGAGCGGCATCTCGTGCTGCTACAAGCTGCGTACCAATATCGCAACCGCCGGGGCCCTGCCTCAGCTACCGCGCAGAGTTGGGAATCACCCGGCGCTCAGCTGACCGACGCTGAAGCGCGCGCCGCTGCGACCGCCTCGGCTAGCGCCTCGTACCGGAAACCCCCGAGCAACGTACGGATCCCCGCCGCCGCCGCGGGCGCCTGCTCCTGCAGCGTCGCGACAATCTGCTCGATGCGCGTGGCTCGCGCCGCTCGCGCCGCCGCCACGAGCTCGTCTAGGAGCGCCGCGGGCAGCGCAGCCAGACTCGCGGTGAGGCTCTCGACAATTTCGTCCGTCGCCGGGGCCATTTCCTCGTGATAGCTGTAGCGCAGCCCGAGCAGCGAGCCGATGCGCTCCAAGAACTCCGCTTCCCGGAAAGGCCGGAACAGCACCTCGTCCGCCCCCGCCGCGAGCCCCTCGGTGTGCAGGTCGCCTAAGCTGTTCGCGGTCAGCAGTACCAGCGCCGCCTGCACCCCCGCGGTGCGCAGGGCCTCGATCGCGGCGATACCTCCGATACCCGGCATCTGCGCGTCCATCAGCACCAGATCGGCTTTTGCGCCGCCCGCGAATGATGCGACCGCCTCCTCACCGGTCGCGGCGGTGCGCACAGTGAAGCCCAACGGCACCAGTAGATCGACCATCAGCTCACTGTTGACGGCGGTGTCATCGACCACCAACACGGTCGGCAGCGCCACCCCCGGGGCGGCGGCGATCGCAACCGGCATCCTGGACGCCTTCGGCGGAGCCCCCTCTGACAGCGCCACGGAGCAGCTGAAGCTGAACACACTCCCCTCCCCGACAGCGCTGCGCACGGTCAGGTCGCCACCCATCAGCCGTGCGAGCTCCCGGCAGATCGCCAGCCCCAGCCCGGCGCCCCCGCTGCGGCGGCCGGACTGCGACTGTTCGAAGGCTCCAAACATGCGCTCTTGGTCCTGGGGCGCGATGCCTGGGCCAGTGTCGGCGACGGTGATCGTCAGCGCGAGCTGTCCGCTTCGGGGCTCCCCGACGGCGACCCGCAATATCACCGAGCCCTGCTCGGTGAACTTGAGCGCGTTGCCGAGCAGGTTGATCACCACCTGACGGATCTTGCCGCTGTCGCCCGCGACCACGGCCGGCAGATCGCTGGGTAGCTCCGCGACCAGCGCCAGGTCCTTCGCGCTCGCAGCCACCTGAAACATCCGCACGGCCTCGTCGAGGAGCCCGCCGAGGTCGAACGGCGCCGGGCTCAGCTCAGTGCGCCCGGCCTCGATGCGCGACATCTCCAGTACGTTGTTGAGTAGGCTCAGCAGATGGTCCCCGCTGCCGAGGATGACCTCGATCTTCGCTCGCTGCCCGGCGCCTAAACTGCGGTCCCGACGCAAGATTTGGGCATAGCCCAGCATGGCGTTCATCGGCGTGCGGATCTCATGGGAGATGGTCGCGAGGAAGGTGCTCTTGGCGCGGTTAGCCTTGTCGGCCTCGTCCTTGGCGACGCTGAGCTCGCGGGTGCGGCTGGCCACGGTCGACTCCAGGTCCTCACGATGTTGCACCAGGAGCGTCTGCGCGAGGCGGGCGTCGCTCACGTCGCGCGAGTTGACCACCACGAAGCCAGCGGCGGACTGCTCCGGGAGGCTGCGGCCGATCGACTCGACGATGCGCCAGGATCCGTCTCGGTGGCGGATTCTGTATTCGACCGTGACCGAGCGCGCCGGGTCCGCCAGGGCTTCGGCGAGCGCCCGCGTGACCTTGGCGACGTCGTGCGAGTCGATGAACTCGAACAGGCGCTGATCGAGCATCGTTTCGGGTTCGTAACCGAGCACGCGCCTGATCGAAGGTCCGACGAAGGACAAGGTTCCGGCTCTGTCGACGACAATGATGATGTCGGAGGCGTTCTCGATGAGCAGGCGGAAGCGCTTCTCGTTGACCCTGATTTCCCGCTCCATGCGGCTGCGCTCGGAGATGTCCTGGAGGGTGCTGCGCAGCCCCACGACGCTGCCGCTGCCGTCGCGGACCGCGCTGCCGCGAGCCTCGACCTGCCGCGTCTCGCCGTCGGTCCTCACCAGCTCGAGCTCAATCTGGTAGGCCTCGCCCGTCGCGAGCGCCCCCTCGATGGCCGCTCGCAACCGTTGCCGGCTTTCGGGCGTGTAGAGCTGTTCGTGCTCCGATCGGGTAGGCGGCGGACGGGCCGGGGCCCAGCCGGTGATGCGGTACATTTCGTCCGACCAGGTGCCGCGGTCGCTGCGCGCGTCCCACTCAGCACTTCCAATGTGCGCGATCTGTTGCGCCTCCGTGACCAGGACCTGGCTCGCCGCTCGCTGCTCCTCGGAGTTGCGCCGGTCGGTCATGTCCTGGACGTAGCTGATGAAGAAGGGCTTGCGGTCCCGCCCGTGATCGACCAGCGCGCTCGATATAGATACCCAGATTGTCCGGCCGTCCTTGTGGATGTAGCGCTTGTCGAAGCGCTTTATCTTAGCCTGTCCGGTGAGCGCGCGATGTGCGAACGCCAAGCCGATCTCGCGGTCATCCGGGTGGGTGATATCGTCGAAGGTCAGCGCCTGGAGCTCGGGCTCGTCGTAACCGAGCATCTCGCTCAGGGCGGAGTTCACCCGCAGGAACCTGCCATCGGGTTCCACCAGGCAGACACCCACGGACGCGCCTTCGAACGACGCGCGGAAGAGCTCCTCGTTGTCCTTGAGCGCCGCGTACTGGCTCTGAAGAAGCTCGACCATCGTCGTGATCGACGAACGCAGGCGTTCGAGTTCGCCGCGGAACCTGGGCTTGAGGGCCCCCTCGGGGACGCTGCCGCCCGCGCTCACCCGTTCGGCAAATTCCCCGATGACCTGCAGCGGCACGATGATCTCGCGGCGCAGCAGCGCGTAGAGGCATGCCACCAGGACGGCGTCCAGCAGCAGAATGGTGCCCATGAACAGGAACAGCGCGGAGCGCAGTCCGGCGTCGATCCACCGTGGTGTACTGGTAAGCTCGAGGGCTCCGACGGTCTTTCCGTTCTGAACGATGCTCCGCTCCTCGTGGAGGTCTCGCGGGCTCGGCAGCGACGGGAGCCCGGCGGCGGGACGCCAGGCGGCGTCGCGCGAGCGCGCGAAGACTCTCATGCCGCCCGACGCCTCGACATCCGGCTGACGGACGACGACTGCGACAACATCCTCAGCCTCCATCGCGCTGTCGAGAATGCGGTCGGTCACCGGTCCTTGGAAGTTCCACAGCGGCAGGGAGAGGGCTGCGGCAAGCTGATTGGCTGTGGTGGCAGTTGTCTCGGCCAGTACTCGATGGCGATGCGCATGCAGAGTCCAGAAGGCGATCGCTCCGACCGTCGCCAGTACCAGGCTGGATACGGCGACCAGCATGATCGCCAGTCGCGGCGCGATCGAGGGTTGCGAGGCGGTCACCGCGCTTCCGCCGGAACTGACGGCTCCACAGAGGGCCGCTCGGCACCCGCCAACGGACGGAACCACAAGCGACTGTCGCGCAGCGGAGCATCCGGGGAGGCCAATGGGTTGCTCAGGATCAGCAGCTTCCGACTCGCGAGGCCCAGTTGCGCGAAAAGCTGCCGGTGGGATTCCTCGAAGAGCCGGTCGAGCGAGCCGTCCTCGACCATCCTGATCATGCCCTCGCGAACGCGCTCTGCGAGCCGCGCGCTGTGCTTGGACCTCGCGAACCAGAAGTACCGGGCAATCGGGTAGTACAGGAGTAGGTGCCTCTCGATGGCGAGGTCCGGAAATCCCTGCCGGTGCTGCGCGTACTCGTCGGTCACCTCTTCGACGCCGCGTGAGAACAGGTCGAAGCGACGGTTCGCGAGCATGGCGAATAGCCCGGCGTAGTCGGCCCCGACCGTGACGGTGAGGCCACTTGCTCGCAGGATGTCGATGTCCTTCCAGCCGCTGCCTTGGCCGATGGGGAAGGGTTTGAGACCGTCGAGCGAATTCACCGCATCCAGCTGCGGTTGCAGCTCGGCGCGAGTCAGAAAGACCCGGTAGCCGAGCAGGCCTTTGTCGATCGGGATCCACACGGCCGCAAAAGCTTTGCCATATTCCGCGGTGTCCCCACGAATGAGGATGTTGAGCCTCCCACTGTCGTTCCGCAGCTCTTCGGCTTGGCGGTCCTCGCTCATGTAGCTCGCAGCTTCCATGCGGTACGGCCCGTACTTTGGCATGGTCCGCTCCAGCGCCTCGCGCAGCACCATCCAGTGGTAGTCGTAGCGATGATCGTCAGGCGATTCCGGTCCGTTGTAAAGGTACGCCATGGACGCCTGATCCGATGCGGAGGAGCTCTGCGGCGGCAGCGCCGTCGCGGCGGCGCTTACCGCCACGGGCGCGGAGCCGGCCAATGTCCCCAGCGCGGAGACTGGCGGGCGGAGCGACCTACCGATAGCCAGCGCGCACACCAGCGCGACGACTAGGGCAACGGTGGTCGCGAATGGCCAGAGCAAGCGCTTCATCTCGGTCCCCTCTGCGCATCTTGGGACCCCGCGGCGGTTTTCTCAATCGTATAGTTTGCCAGCAGCCCGAGCAACGCCTCAGCCGCCGCGGCGAAGGCGAATTACACCGCAGCCTGCCGAAAACCGGCGGGAGACGCCGGCATCGACCTCGCGCCACGAAGCAGGCATCATGCTGGGCATGGAAGGCTCGGGCGAATCGGCGGGGGAGCGCTCGCTGGCCGCGGCGAACGCGCTGTCTCCGCGCTTTCTGGACCGCGCTCACGAGTTGGTCGCGATCGGTACCTTTGTCATCGATCTGCCGAGTCAAACGATTCGCCTCTCGTCGCGCATGGCGCAGCTGCTGGGTGTTTCCGACGGCGCGTTCAAGATGTCGCTGGCCGAGTACCGCCAACGCTTTTACCTCCCTGAAGATCTCCCCGCTCGCCAGGCAACGGCCGAACAGCACTATGCAACCGGGAAGCCGCTGCTGGTCGAGACGCGCGTGCGGCGCGCCGACGGCTCGCTGATCTGGGTGCGCGCCAGCTCGTCGACCGAACAGGACGAGCACGGACGCCCCTGCATCGTCGGCGTGATTCAGGATATCACGGCTCAGAAGGAGACCGAGCTGGAGCTACGCAATCGCGACAGCCAGCTGAGAGAGAATGAGGAGCTGTTTCGCGCCACCTTCGAGCACGCCCAGGTAGGTGTGAGTCTGGTTTCGACGAAGGGGCGCTTCCTGCGCGTCAACGCGGCGTTGTGCCGAATGCTCGGCTATTCGGCCGAAGAGCTCACTCAGCTCAGCTTCAACGACGTGACTCACCCCGAGGACGCCCAGGTCGGCTCCGACACCGTGCTGCGGGCGCTCGCCGGCGGCCCCACGCACGCTGAGTTCGACAAGCGGTACATGCACAAGAGCGGTGAAGTCGTGTGGGTGCACGTAGCGGCTGCGTTGGTGGCGACCGACCTCGGGCACCGGCGCTTCTTCGTCGCACATATCGAGGACGTTAGCCGGCTGCGCCGGTCGGAAGAGCGGTTTCGCAAGCTCTTTGCCACCGTGCCAGCAGCGCTGTCGGTCTCGCGCGCCGTCGACGGCTGCTTCGTCGACGCCAACGCAGAGTTCGAGCGCGTGTTCGGTTGGTCGAAAGCCGAATTGGTGGGACGCACTTCGGTCGAGATGGGCATGTGGGGGGATGCGCGAGCGCGCACCGAATCCTTGCGCATCAGCCTCGGGAACGACTTGGATCAGATCCGCAACCTCGTGCTGCGCCGGCGCGATGGCAGCGATCGAACCCTGCGCAGCGCCGCACAGCTCGTCGAGGTCGACGGCGAGCAGCTGCTTGTCAGCGCCTTTCTCGACGTGACGGAGCAACTGCACGCGGAGCAAGAGCGTCTGCACGCCGAGCAACGCTATCGCGAATTGGTCGACGGCGTGCGTGACGTCGTCTTCGCGCTCGATCCTAACGGCGTCATCACCTCGCTCAACCCAGCCTTCGAGCGCATCACCGGCATGCCGCGCGCCGACTGGATTGGGCGGCGCTTCGAGGAGCTGATTCATCCGGACGACCTCGAGCGTGGCCGGCGGGAGCTGGTTGGGGCGATCACCGAGGCTCCCCAGGACACGCCACCGCTGCGCCTCATGCGGACGGACGGCAGCTACTGGCTCGGCGAAATCAACGTCGAGCGGCGCTTCGAGCAGGAGCAGCTGACGAGCCTGCTCGGCATCGGGCGCGACATCTCCGAGCGCGTGAACCTCGAGGAGCGCTTGCGGCAAGCGCAAAAGATGGAGGCGATCGGCGTGTTGGCAGGTGGTGTCGCCCACGACTTCAACAACATCCTGGGCGTCATCTTGGGGTACACGGCGTTGCTCCTGCCCAAGGTCGAGACGGACGACCCCAGGCGTGCGCAGTTGCTCGAAATCCAAGCGTCGACAGAGCGCGCCGTTGCCCTCACGCGGCAACTGATGGCCTTCAGCCGCCGTCAGGTGTTGCAGCCGAAGGTGGTCGACCTCAACGACGTCGTGATCAGCATCAGCAGCATGCTCCGCCGAATGCTCGGCGACGACGTCCGGCTGATTGTCGTGCCGCTGATCGAGCGCGGCTGGGTCTTCGCCGATCCTGGACAGCTCGAACAGGTGCTGATGAACTTGGCGGTGAACGCTCGCGACGCCATGCCGCGCGGCGGCGCGATCACCCTCGAAATACGCCGAATTGAGCTAGAAGGAGCACAGGCGGCAGCCCTAAGCCTGGCGAGAGGCAGCTACTTGCGGCTCGGTGTCAGCGACACCGGCGAAGGCATGGACAAGGCCACGCAAGGCCGCATCTTCGAGCCCTTCTTCACGACCAAAGCGGTCGGGAAGGGCACCGGCTTGGGGCTCGCAACGGTATTCGGGATCGTGCAGCAGAGCGGCGGGCAGATCTCGGTCGAGAGCTCGCTGGGTCGCGGCGCAACGTTCCACGTCTGGTTGCCGTACTCAGTCCAGGCCGCGGCCGCGGCGGCCACGCCAGTGGTCGTGCCCGCGGTCGAGCTTGGCGGCGGCGAGACCGTCCTGGTAGTCGAGGATGACGCCCGGATGCGAGGACTCGTCAACACTATCTTGAGGAGCGCGGGCTACAAGGTGCTCGAAGCGCAGAGCGGCGGTGACGCGCTGCTCATTGTCGAACAGCACTCTGACAGCGTCGACTTAGTGCTGACGGACGTAGCAATGCCGCTCATGAGCGGTGATCAATTGGTCGAACGGCTGGCGAAGTCTTGGCCGGCCCTGCGCGCGGTCTTCATGTCGGGCAACCCCGACATGGGAGCGCAAGGTGGGCGTCGACTAGGCTCGGCCCCTTTCCTTCAGAAGCCCTTCCAACCGGAGGCGCTGCTACGCGTCGTGCGGACGGCGCTCGCCGGGCGGGCACCGGAGCAGCCCATCGCCGCGTCGACGCTCGCCGCGCGGGTGCCGGCTCATGCAGCTTCACCCGAGCCGGCCCAGCCGGGGCTCCCCCTTTCGGGCCTGCTCGGCCCACTTCCCGCGGGCTTGCTTGAGGAGCTGCACGCGGCCGTGGTTCAGGCGCGCCCCAAGCTGATCGAGCAAATCGCCGCGCAGATCGCCACGCACTCCGGGCCAGCGGCCGTAGAGATCCGCCGACTCGCCGCTGAGTTTCGCTATGACTCGATCGCTTCCGAGCTGGCTTTGGCGCGCGGGCGAGC
The DNA here is from genome assembly GCA_039936055.1 of Polyangiaceae bacterium. Classification (GTDB taxonomy): domain Bacteria; phylum Myxococcota_A; class Polyangia; order Polyangiales; family Polyangiaceae; genus PMG-095. Next base: position 13,106 of record JBDTJC010000191.1, read on the forward strand.
GGGCTTGTGATATCGAGACACCGCTTGCCATGCTAACCTAGCGGAATCCCGCGGATCGACGGGGCCCTTTCATGACCGAGCGACCCTCCGTGCTGTGCGTGGACGACGATGTCGACATGCTCGACTTTTTGCGGCGTACGCTGCGCGGCAACTTCGAGGTCACGACCGAGGAGCGGCCACTCGCCGCGCTACAACTGCTCGAAGCCGACGAGCAGAGGTTTGCCGCTATCGTCTCGGACATGAACATGCCGTTGATGGACGGTGCCACGTTCCTTTCGAGCGCAGCGAAGCTCGCCCCCAAGTCGACGCGCGTCATGCTGACCGCGCAGCGCGACCTCGGCTCGGCGATAGCCGCCGTCAACACCGGTCAGGTTTTCCGATTTTTGTGCAAGCCCTGCATCCCGCAGGAGGTTCTAGGCACCGTTCAGGCCGCCGTCGAACAGCACCGCTTGATCACGTTGGAGCAGCGGCTGCTCCAGAACACTTTGGCCGGTGGCGTACGCTTGATGTCAGAGGTGCTCGGGCTCGTCGCGCCCGGGCTGTTCGCTCGCACCTCGATGGTCCAGCGCTACGTGCTGTTCCTGGCGCAGAAGCTGGGTCGCACTGACGCTTGGCGCTTCGAGCTCGCCGCCTGCCTGCACATGATTGGCTGCGTGGGCTTGCCGGAGGAAACCCTACAGCGCGCGCTTTCCGGAGCGGCGCTCGGCGGCGAAGAGGCGCGCGCGTTCGCCGAGCATCCGCAGAGTGCGTATCGCTTGCTCCAGAAGATCCCGCACTTCGAGGACATCGCCGAGATGATTCGCCTTGAGTCCGCCGGGCCCAGCGCACCCGGCGCCGCAGCTGCATCGGCGGACATCGAGCTCGGCGCAGCGATGCTGCACGTCGCACGCGCAGTGGCGCGGCGCACCGCGGCGGGCAAGAGCGAAGCGGCGGCCGCGCAAGAGCTTTTGGCCAGCGCCTCCCCACAACAACAGCTTGCAGCTCCTGGCCGAGTTTGGCTCGGTCGGTCACCTCGGGGCCGTACGAGAGCTGGCGGCCGCGGAGCTCACCAGCCAAATGGTGCTCGAAGACGACGTGAAGACCAAGGCCGGCGTCATGGTCCTGGCGCGCGGCAAGCAGCTGAGCGAAGTGCTCGTCGAACGGCTACTGCGTTTCTCCCGCGCCGGCGCGCTGATCGAGCCGATTCGCGTCCGCGTGCCCGGCTGACGAATTTTCGAGCTTACCAGGAGTAACTGGGAAAGGGGCGCCCGGGCTTGGCGACGAAATAGCCCTGGATCAGATCGCAGCCGCAGGCGAGGACGCCGTCGAGCTCTGCGCGCGTCTCCACGCCCTCGGCCACGACCAAGAGCCCGAGTTCATGGCACAACGCCGTGACTGAACTCACGAGCTTACGCTTCGTCGCGTGCTGATCGATGTCGCGAATCAGCGACATGTCCAGCTTGACCACCTCTGGCTCCAGCGTCACAAAGCTGGTCAGGCCCGCATAACCGGCACCCAGATCATCCACCGCGATGCGAAAGCCGCGAGCGCGCAGCATGGCCATGCGTGCCCGCGCGTCGGCCACGTCGTCGAGTGAAGCACGCTCGGTGATCTCGAGCACGACACGAGAGGCGATGGCGGAGAGCGGCGCATCATCTGAAAATAGTGTGTCGTCGAGCAGGTCGCGCGAATGGAGGTTGACGAACAGCAGGGCATCCGGGGGAGCCTTGTGCATGTGAGAAGCCGCAGCAGCGCGCACAGCTCGACCTAGATCGGGCAGCCGCCCGAGGCGTTCGGCGGCGTCCAGGATGGCACCGGGGTGAGGCAGCGAGGGCTCGTCGCTGCGCAGCAGCGCCTCGTAGCCGTATAGGCTGCCGTCGCGCGCGCGAACGATCGGCTGATAGGCAGTCCAAAGCGACTGGAGCATGCGTTCGAAGCTCGCCTCAAGCGCCAGCAGGTCACCGCCGCCGAGCGCGCCGTCGCTGAGCAGGGTCAGCGCTTCCTGCTTGAGCCGGGCGATCCGCCCGAGTCGGACTGCGCGACCCAACGCGCGTTTCAGCTCTTCGAGATCGACCGGCTTGGTAAGGTACTGCAGAGCACCGAGCTTAACCGCTTCGATGGCACTGTCGACGTGAGGAGTGCCCGTGCACAGGACCACCGGCACGTCCGGATCGCGCGCACGAATGGCGCGCAACAGCTCGATACCCGTGAGGCGCGGCATCGAGATGTCGCTCACTACTGCGTCGACTGGCGTCGCCGTCATGAGATCGATAGCCTCTTGGCCGTCGGACGCAGTCAGGACCTCGTAGCCGGCCGATACCAGTGTTCGCTTGACGAGGTCGCGCAGCGGCTCGTCATCGTCCGCCACCAAGACCCGTGGCCTGGCGGATCCTGCCAGCGCACCGACCAATGCCTGAGACTTTTCCAGATTTATCAAGCTACACCAGCCACACGTTACCTCGCAACTCCACCTGTCCTACGGCCCGCTCACTTCTCTGAGATAGTCCGCGTATCGAGTATCGGGTATCGCGCGTAAGTGTTTGTGTAGGTTCCTCGCGCACCTCGCCCGGTGTCCTGAACACGACACGCACCGAAACTTTACTTTGGCTGGCGGTGCCGAACAAGACGGGTAGTCTGGTGCTCGGGTCATCAGAAGGGGACATCAGCGTGCTCTCGGCAGCCAACATTCTCGTCGTCGACGACACGTCGGAAAACCTGCGCCTCTTAGCGAGCATCTTGGAGCCGCTCGGCTACGAGGTGCGCCCTGTGACCAGTGGCCGCCAGGCGCTGGCAGCCGCCCAGCACGCCGCGCCTGATCTGGTGTTGCTCGACGTAAACATGCCGGAAATGAGCGGCTACGAAGTGTGCGAGGCGTTCAAGGCGCGACCAGAGCTGCGAGAGATCCCGATCGTCTTTCTCACCGCGCTCAGTGACATCGCCGACAAGGTGAAAGCCTTCTCGGTGGGCGGCGTCGACTTCATCAGCAAGCCGTTTCACCTCGAGGAAGTCCAGGCGCGGGTCAAGACACACCTCGCGCTCCGGCGCGCGCATCTCGAGCTGCGCGACAACTACCAGAAACTGCGTGAGCTCGAGCAACTGCGCGACGACCTGGTGCACATGGTCGTGCACGACATGCGCTCACCGCTCACCGTCATCGCGGGGCACTTGAGCTTCCTGCAGGAGGAGAGCAGCCGCCTCAGCGCAGAGGGAGCGGAGGATCTGCGAGCGGCGATGTTGGGCGCACAGTCGCTCACGCACCTGGCAAACGATTTACTGGACGTGAGCCGCATGGAGGAGGGCAAGTTGCCGTTGCGACTCGCCGAGCACGACCTGGGTGAACTGGCCGCACGGGTGCAGAGCTCGCTCAAGGGGTTCGAGCGGGGCCGGAACATCGAGCTCGAGGTCGTCGCGCCCGTCCGCGCCATCTGCGACGCGGACCTCGTGCAGCGCGTGCTCGAAAACCTCGTCAATAATGCCATCAAACACGCGCCGTCCAGCAGCGTCGTGCGCATCCGGCTCGAGGCGAAGGCCGCTCACGCCCGCGTGGAGGTTTGCGATCAGGGATCCGGCGTACCGCCGGAGGCGCGTCAGCGCATTTTTGAAAAGTTCGGCGCCAACGCTGCGCGCACGGCAAGCGGCTACCACTCGGCGGGGCTGGGCCTGGCCTTCTGCAAGCTCGCGGTCGAGGCGCACCAGGGCAGCATCGGCGTGGAAGCGTGCGAGCCGCAAGGCAGCTGCTTTTGGTTCGACCTACCGCTTAGCGGCGCTCGTTAAGCGCACTGGCGAGGTCGTCGTAGCGAAAGTCACGGACCAGCTCGCGGAGTTGGTTGGCGGCCTCGCTCGAAAAAACGCTGACTTCATCGGCCAAAACTTCGATGCGCTGCGCACGAGCTTGGACCACCGCTTCAGACAGCTGCTGACGCAGCGAAGCAGGCAGCCCCTCCAGCAACGATGCGAGCGAAGCGGCGGCTGCCGGCTCGGCTGCCATCTGTTCCATGCCGTTACCCTCATAGGTGAGATCGAGACCAAGCAGCGCCGCGATTGTTTCGAGCAGATCGGTCTCCCGGTACGGCTTGAAGACGACCTCCTTGGCACCGGCGGCCCGCGCGGCACAGCCCAGCTCCTCGAAGCCGCTGGCCGTGAAGGCGACCAGCACGGCGGAGGAGCCCGCGGCGTGCAGCCGTCGAATGGCCGTAAGGCCGCCCATCCCTGGCATCCTCAAATCCATCAGCACCAGATCCGGATGCCAGGCGTCGTGCAGCTCCAGGCCGGCTTCACCGCTCGAGGCTGCCTGGACCTCGAAACCGACGGCTCGGAGCAGCGAGACGGCCAGATTCACGTTGTCGGGCACGTCGTCGACCACCAGCACTTTGTGCTTTCGTTGCCTGGGTTTGAGGCCCAGCACTCGACCACGCAGGAGCTTCACACGCGCTTGACTCGACGGAGCTGCCACCTCGAAGGTGAACACGAACGAGCTGCCGAAACCGCTGCCGCTCGTAGCGTTCAGATCGCCGCCCATCATGCGCGCGAGGTGCCGTCCGATGGACAACCCTAGACCGGTACCGCCGGAGCGAGCGCCCGCAATCGTCTGCTCGAACGTCCGGAAGATGCGCTCCAGATCGCCAGGCTCGATGCCGGGGCCGGTGTCGTCGACGACGACCTTGAGCGCGTAGCCGTGCGCGGTGCGGCGCTCCAGCGTGGCGCGCACGCTAACGCCGCCTTGCGCGGTGAACTTCACGGCGTTGCTGAGCAGATTGATGACCACCTGCCGGAGTTTGCCGGGGTCTGCTTCGACCAGCCGGGGGAGCTCGGGCGAAAGCTGGAACGTTAGACTCAGGCCCTTTGCGCGAGCCAGCGCTGCGAACATCGGCTGGATCCCCTGCAACAGACTCGGAAGCTCGATGGTTTCGGGCGCGAGCATCGCCCGGCCCGCCTCGATCTTCGACATCTCGAGCACGTCGTTGATCAGCGTGAGCAAATGCTCGCCGCTCGAGAGGATCGTATCGACCTGGGCCTGCTGCGTCGGGGCGAGCTGCGAGTCGCGGCGTAGCAACTGCGCGTAGCCCAGGATGGCGTTCATGGGCGTGCGAATTTCGTGCGACATCGTGGCCAGGAACGTGGTCTTGGCGCGGCTAGCGCGCTCGGCCTCCTCTTTGGCCCGCTGCATCTCACGCGTACGCGTCGACACCAGCTGCTCCAAGTGCTCCTGATGCTTGCGCAGCTCCATGTGGCTGACAAGGAGCTCGGCTAGCGACTCGAGCAGCGCACGCTCCTCGTTCAAGAACGGGCCTTCGTCGCTGTCGGGGCGGTACTCAAGATAGACGACCTCGATCAGGCCGCTGCCGTCGCTCGTCGAAAACGCCTCGGACTGACGCCAGAGTGAGTCCCGAAAACCCGGCGTAGTAGCAACGATGCCTCGGTAGGTGATGCGCGCCTCGCAGGTCTCCGTAAACTGCCAGGCCAGAGGAATGCCAGTGACCAGCTCTTGAAACAGCTCGCTATCCGTCACGCTTCCTTGTTGAACCAGGCGCGCCACCTGGTGGAGTAGTCGGAGCTCTTTGACGCGCTCACCGAGGTCGTGCACCAAGTGCTGACGCTCCTCGTCAGCTAGCATCCGCTCGGTGATGTCGCGATTGACGCCCACGATGCGCACGACTTCGCCACGGGCGTTCTTGACCGCATTGGCAGCGCCGAACAGATACCGTATCCGGCCGGTTTGCAAAACTATCCGGAATTCACGCTGCGTGCTGGCCAGTTTGCCCAAGCCCAGCGCCAGGAGGCTTTCTTCGAGCTCCACTCGATCGTCTGGGTGTACTCTTCCGAGCCAAATTTCGTAGGAAATGAGCCCAGCGGCGTTGGGAGTGAGGTCGTACAGCTCAAGCAGCCGATGGTCGGCTGTCAGTTGGCCTGTGCGCAGATCCCGATCCCAGACGCCGATGCTGCCCGCGTCGAGCGCGATACGCAGGCGTTGCTCGGCTTGGTCGCGCGCAGCGATTTCGGCCTGCGCCCGCTTGAGCGAGCTGCTGAGCGCGCGCGTGATTTGCGGGTGCAAGAGGACTGACAACGAAAGCGCCATGCAGCTGTACAGCCAACCGACCATGGGCGTGAACGCGAGCTGTGGTGGTAGCGGCGGCAGCCGCCCCGCCTGCCCCAGGAGCGCCAACCACAGCCCTGTCCCCGAAAGGACCAGCCCAGACACGACGCCGCCGCGCGTTCCCAGCAATGTGCCGGCGATCATACAAATGTACACGAACAGGCTCAGCGCGGGCGCCGTAGCGCCGCCGGTCGTGTAGGCACGGAAGGTCACGAGGCCGTACTGACCGAAAACGAGCAGCCAGCTGGCGAGGCGAACGTGCCCGCGCCGGTTGAGCCATAGCAAGCCGAGGAACCACGTCGTCAGCAGCGCGATGCTGCTCGCTCGGCGCGCCAACGTATGCGGTTGCATCGCGGCCATCAGCAGTAGAAAGAAAGTGATAACGAAAAGCGTCCACCACGCGACGCCGTGGAAGGCGCGCGCCTTCTGCGTTCGCTCTTCATCCTCGAATGTCGGCCAGAGCGAGGCCCGCAGCAGCAGTTCCCTCAGCGCTTTGAGTCTCGACATGGTTGTTGACGCGCGCGCCCCCGCCGAGCGTCAATGCGTTGCCCCGGCTCGCTCAGTGTAGCCGGCACGCCCGCGCAATTGGGCTTTTTCTCGCCTCGGACCTCAGGGCAGCAATCGCTCGATAGCCGCGTAGTCGAAACCCTCGGCAAGCTCACCGAGGGCGGCGGCCAAGCCGGGGTCCTCGGCTGCGGCGCCGCGGAGCGAATCCTCAACCGCGCGCATGCTGGCGCGGTGCGTGGCGGATCGCAGGCCCTCGATGACCTCCGGCGGTAGCTGCTGCACGCGCTTGCGGATCAGCTCATCCGTGAGGGACGCGGGTTCAGCGGGCTTTTCAAGCGACGAGAGGCCCACCATCACCCGCTCCAAGGACGCATGGAGCGCCTCGCATTGTCCCGATAGCTCTGCCCATGATCCATCGCGGATGGCCTCTTCGATGCGCGCGGCGTCGACCGTGACCTGTAACGCTCCCAGGTTGCCGGCCACTCCTCGCAGAGTGTGCGCGAGCAACCGCGCCTCTTCGAGCTTTTCTTGGGCGAGCAGGCTCGCAATGTCTGCCGCGGTCGAGCTGAAGCGCGAGAAGCTCGAGAGCACCCGCTTGTACGAGGCGGCGTTGCCGCCGATGCGGCGTAAGCCGTCTTGCAGATCGATGCCCGGGAGCGCGTCGGGGAACACAGCATCGGCAGCGCCCGCTGGGGAGACAGTCGCTGGAGTCTCCAGAGCACGCGGTGCGCGGACCGACCGAGCTTCGAGCCAATGAGCCAGCACGCTCACGAGCCGTATGGGATCGATTGGCTTGGCCACGTGGTCACTCATGCCCGCGGCCCGCGCCTGCTCGGCGTCTTCCGGGCGGGCGTGCGCCGTCACTGCGATAATGGGCAGCTCAGCGGGTACACTCGGCAGCGCGCGGATCCGGCGCGTCGCTTCGTGACCGTCCATCCCCGGCATCTGCACGTCCATCAACACGGCGTCAAAAGCGCCGCTGACAACTGCTTGCATGGCTTCGTCACCGCTCGCGGCCAGTGTGACAATCGAGCCCGCTTGTTCGAGCAAGCCTTCGAGTACCTGCCGGTTGATCTCGTTGTCGTCGGTGACCAAAATCCGCGCGCCGCGCAGTTGATCCAGGCGCTGGGCGTGCCCTTCCGGCAGGCGCAGGCTCGGGCGCAGCCGGGGCCGCCCAAACACGGTCATCAGCAAGTCGAACAGCGACGAGTCCGTGGTCGGCTTGAGCAGCATCCCGTCCCAATTCGCGCTGTCTAGCTGCGGCAGCGCGCCGTGGGCTCCGTAGGCCGTGAGCATGACGACCTTCGGCCGACCGTAGCGCTCTGCATCAGAGCGTAGTGCGCGCAGGGTTTGCATGCCGCTCATCCCGGGCATGCTCCAGTCGAGCAGCAAGAGGCCGACCGGCTGCTGGACCTGCGAGCTGGCGAGCACGCCTAGCGCCTCGTAGCCGGTGCGCGCGAAGCAGACTTCGAAACCCAGCCCGGAGAGCATGGCACCGAGCGTCTCGCGCGAAGCCTCGCTGTCGTCGACGACCAGCGCGCGCCCGTCGCGTAGCCCGTCGGGCAAACACAGCTGCGGCCGGTCGAGCTCTGGGCCGGGCTCGAACTCGACCGTGAAAAAGAATTCGCTACCGCGCTCGACCTGAGTCTCGACCGCGATTTCACCGCCCATGAGCTGGACCAGCCGCTTGCAGATGGTGAGGCCGAGCCCCGTGCCGCCGTGGTGCCTGGTCGTCGATGAGTCCGCCTGCGAGAACGGTTGAAACAGCTTCTGGAGCTGTCCTTGGGAAATCCCGATCCCGGTGTCACGCACCGAAAAGCGCAGGACCGTGCCGCGCTCGGTCTGCCGCTCAGGTCTCACGCTGATCGCGACCTCGCCTGCGCGGGTGAACTTGACGGCATTCGTCCCGAGGTTGGTTAGAATCTGATGCAGACGAAGCGGGTCTCCGCGCAGGCGCCGCGGAGTGCCCGCCGAGGAGCTGAGGGTGAGCTCCAACCCCTTTTCCTCCGCCAGCGGCGCGATCAAGGTGGCCACGCCGCCGAGCACGTCGTCGAGCGAAAATTCGGTCTGCTCGAGCTCGAGCCGACCGGCCTCGATCTTCGAGAAGTCGAGCACGTCGTTGACGATGCCGAGCAAGGATTCGGCCGACGACCGAATCCGCGCGACGTACGCCTCTTGGTGCGGCAGCAGGTCGCTCTGCAGCGCAAGGTGCGCCATGCCGATGATGGCGTTCATCGGAGTTCGCACCTCGTGGCTCATGTTGGCCAAGAACTCGCTCTTCGCGCGATCCGCGGCTTCGGCCGCTTGCTTCGCCTGCTCGACGACCGCAAATTGCGCGTTCAACGCCTCGTTGTTCCGGCTGAGCTCGGCCGTCATGCCTGCCACGGCGCTGCCGGCTTTTTGTAGCTCCGTCAGCATCGAGTCGTGGAGGCGCGACAACTCGCCGATCTCGTCAGCCCGCGCCGACCGGATCTGCGAGGAGCTGGTGACGAAGGACTGCTCCAGGTCGCCGGCCGCGATGCGCGTGGCCACTTCCGCGAGGCGGCTCAGATCCCCTTCTACGCGGCGCGTCTGCTGTTGCAGCGCCACGACCGGCGAAAGCACACGACTACGCAGGAGCGGGTACGAAAGCGCCGCAGTCACTAGGAAGAGCCCGAGCAAAGCCTCAAGCAGCCGCAGCTCAAGCACCTGGCGCTGCCGAAAAGCTTCGAGCTCGGCGGTGGTGCGCTGCTCGAGCAGCCCCAAGAGCTCGTCGATCGGTCGCATGATGCGCGCCTTTTCGCCAAGGTACGCGGGGTCGTGCAGCAGCCGGACCGCCAGCGCTTGGTCGGGGGCCCGGCGCGCGGTGAACTTACCGCGAGCATCACGAAACAGGCCCTGCATCGCGTGTATCGCGGTCTCTTCGGTCTGGACCAGCACGTCGGATTCGGTCTGACTCCGTTTGAGCAGACCCAGCTCGAGCGCGGTGAACCCGGCCTCTTGCATGCAGCGCTGCAGGGACTCGGGCGGCCCCGAGGGCGGCAGCCGTTGCTCGGGGACGAGGGCAAAGTCCCAGAACACGCGCTCGTAGTGCTCCGGCAGCGGCGCCTCGCCGTTCCGGATCGCGAGCACATCACGATAGAAGCGCTCGTACCTGGAGTCGCCCGTCACCGCGTACATGCGCGCAAAGCGCGTCAGATCGTCGGAGCTTTGCCGGAGCTCATCGGCCAGTTGATAGGCGACCAAGCGCGCCCGCTGGCTCTGCACGAGCGCGTTCTGACCCGAAGCGACTTTCCTGACCAGCACGGCGGAAAGCGCCGCAATGACCAGCAGGCCCGCGACCAACAGCTGCACGAGCCGCCGAATCGTCATGCGTCCGGATGCAGCATCGCCGCGCCTACTCCCCCACCGCGTGTAGCCTGAGTCGCACTGGAGGCTGCTGGCCGGGCTCCGGGACCGCCCGCGCGCGCTCGCCGCGCGAGAAGGGCGGGATGGTCAAGCGCCCCGAATGACAGTCCGGGGCGGCGAGCCAATTTTCGTTCAGCGCGGCTTCGACCTCATCGCGCAAAGCGACGGGGTGCATGCGCTTGGACAAGACGCGATGCACGCCGCACTCGTTGACGGCTCGCACCAGCACGTCAGGGGCAAGCGCGTCGCTGACGAGCACGCGCGCAACGAGCGGCCAGCGCTGGCGCACCACGCGCAGCAGCGAGGTGCCGCTATGCCCCGGTAGAAACTCCTCGGTCATGATCAGGTCCACCGGACACGTGTCCAGCACCGCGAGCGCATCCAACGCATCTTCAACGCCCAGGGCAGCAACGTCCAGCTCGCGAATGAGCGCTTCGAGCGATTTCCGCAGATCGGGATCGCTCTCGACGATCAAGCAAACGCGCTTCGTTCCTCTACGTCGCGGGGCGCTGTTGAGTGCGGTAGCTTGGGCGTGGGGCTGATGGCTCATTGAGGGACCCTCCTGGACAGCGTTGCTGCTGCTTCTGATGAATGCAGATCCCATGCCCACTTCAATTTGCGAGATTTTGAGGTTTTCTTGCTGGTAAGACCGGTCGGATTGACCGAGGTAGGTCTCGGGGACCGATTGAGAGCCGGAGCGAGCTGACCTACCCTGTCAGTTCATGCCGTCGACGGGCCTAGACGAGGTGCGAGCGCCACCTACCGAGCGCGTGATCGTCGTCGACGACGAGGACGAGCCACGTCAGCTGGTGACTCGCGCCGTATCGCGCGAGGGGTTCGAGGTGGTCGCCTGTCACAGTGCGAGAGCGGCGCTCGACGCCATCCGGGCTGAGCCGACCGCCGCAGCGCTGCTCCTCACCGATCTCGGCATGCCCGAGATGAGCGGGCTCGAGCTCCTGGCTGTGGTCCACGACCACTGGCCCGACCTGCCGGTGATCTTGGTCACGGGCGCCACGGAGCTCGCCGTCGCCGTTTCGGCCATGCGCAGCGGGGCGTACGACTACCTGAGCAAGCCTGTCCACGTCGTCAACACGCTGCTGCCCGCGGTGCGGCGCGCGCTCGAACACGGGCGGCTCCTGAAGCGGAATCGCTTCCTGCAAAGTCAGCTCGACGTCGCAGCACGCAGCGCCGGCATCGTCGGTGATTCGAAAGCAATGCGCGACGTTCACGCCCTTGTCGCCAGCGTCGCACCGACGGATGCGACCGTCCTCGTGCTGGGCGAGAGCGGGACAGGCAAGGAGCTGGTGGCTCGCGCGATTCACGATCAGAGCCGGCGCGCCGGCAAGGCATTCGTCGACGTCAACTGCGGAGCCCTGACCGAGAGCGTGCTCGAGAGCGAACTCTTCGGCCACGCCAAGGGCGCGTTCACGGGAGCCGGCGCAGCGCGGCGCGGCTTGTTCGAGGAGGCTTCGGGCGGCACCATCTTTCTGGACGAAGTGGGCGAGCTCAGCGCGGCCACGCAAGTGCGCCTGCTGCGCGTTCTGCAAGAGCGGCAAGTTCGTCCCGTAGGGGCCAACGAGACGCGCGACATCGACGTACGGGTGGTGGCGGCCACCAATCGCGATTTGGCCCAGCAGGTGCAGAGCGGAGCCTTCCGCCAGGATCTCTACTACCGGCTCGACGTGCTAACGATTGATGTCCCGCCCCTGCGTGAGCGCCCCAAGGACGTGCCGGCCCTCGTCCATCACTTCTTGCGCAAGCGCTCGGCTCGCTTGGGCAAGGAGGTGCTCCACGTCGAACCAGAGGTGCTCGAACGGCTGAGTGCCTACGGCTGGCCGGGTAACGTCCGAGAGTTGGAAAACGCGGTGGAACGCGCGATCGTGCTCGCCAAAGGCGACACCTTCACCGTCGATCTGTTGCCCGCGGTCCTGCGCGCGCAAGCGTCACTCCAGGCCTCGGGCCACTCCGAGGCTTGGCTCTTGTCGCCAATGGCTGAGGCCAAGACGAGCTTCGAGCGACGCTACCTCGAGCGCCTGATGGAGCGCACAGACGGTAAGCTCGGTCGGGCCGCGCAGCTCGCCGGCGTCGACCCCTCGAACCTCCGCCGGCTGCTCAAACGGCACGGCATCACTGACGACGATTAGCGTCGACGATTGGCGGTGGTCGAGCTCGATCGATCCGCATCACTTCGTGTCGTCTCCAGAGTGTTCCGTCAGCCGAGGGTGCGCCGATCCAGCGCGACCAAATGCAGCGCCAGATCGATCGGGTCAGCCGCGGTGACCAGTAAGCCACTGACGAAGCCCGTGCGGCTCACGCGATCATCCACCCGCGTTCCTGCCATCACCTTCAGCTTGGCCCACACGAGCTCGAAATTTCCGCGGCTAACGGGCTGCATTTCGCGCCCTAGCGCGCGGTAGTCGATGCGCCGCTCGTAGAGCATGAGGTCAGGACCCGCTGCCCCGCGCTGCAGCAAGAGAAAGGTCTCGTCCAGCCTCGTGGTCTGTACGGCCGTCTTCTCGGTCTTCTTCGTCAGCAATAGCCCACCCGAGAGCACCGCGCGGCCCAGATCGAGACTACGCTCGGTGGTGGTCACCTTCTCCGAGCTGGTCGAGCTTCTCGTGCCTCGCTGCAACAATTCGATGCTGCTCGGGCTGCACGGGTACGCCTGCCCCAGCGCGTCCGTAGCGATGAAGTTCCCGTGCTCGAATTCGACTCGCTTGACGAGCACGCGCTCGCGATCGCACGGCACCGCTGACGGATCGCAGGTCACAAGCCCGAACCCCAGGGCCGTGAGCGCGGGGACCATGGCCGACGCCGCGTCGGCGCCGAGACCGCTGAGCAACACTCGCGGCAGTATTCCGGCCAGTCGTCGGTTCAGATCTGCCAGGGCCACTCCCATCGCTTCGGCGGCCAAGACACGGGCCTGCGCCGGAGCCGGGATGCGCGTGACCACCAGGAGCATCCCTCAGCTTACTCCCTCGGCCCGCCTGCGCACGAAAGTCGGGCACCGTTGCCGCACCGTTGCCAACTTGCGCGAGATCCCCGACGGCCGCAGATCACGCTCGCGACGGCGAGGCTCAGCAATCTGGCCAGCGGCGCCGAGCGGCGGGCCCAGCAGGAGTGAGCTACGGGCGGATGAGCAGCCCCGAGGAGTGTGAGTCTCGGAAGGGGGTAAAGTGAAAGGTGTGCGCACGATTGTGATGCTCGCGGTGCCTGTCACACCAGAGCTCCTGCCCGCCGCTGGCGCGCCGTGCTTCGACGCATTCGGGGCACGGCGGCTCGATCGCTGGAGCGGCACCTTCGAGGGCGGATTGCGCGCCGATGGGACGCATGACTAGCACTGGGCATGGCGCAAGCCGCACCACCCCCTCAGCCACGGACCCCATGAGGAAGCGCGCGAGGCCCTTCCGCCCGTGAGTCCCGATGACGACCAAGTCCGCCCGGAGGTCCGACGCCAGCTGGGCAAGCGCGTGCGCGGGATCAGCCTGCCGCACATGAATACTCCAACGGATGGGGGCAGCGGCTATCTCCTTGGCGACGGCCGCCAAGGCTTGTTCTACGTAGGTTCGTAGGTTCTCGGCGATCTCTTTGACCAGCAGCTCGCTCGGGCTCGAGATCATTGCGTTGCCGCCAAGCGACGGATCCGCAAGCCCGAGCGTTTGAGCGATCTGCGGAGCAACCGGCGTGACGTGAACAACGTGCAGATGGCTGTGCGCGTGCGACCGAGCGAGACGTACGGCTTCGCGCAGCGCCAAGGCGCTCGACTCCGAATAGTCAATGCCTACAACGATCGCGTAAACCTGATGGGTAGCGTCTTCTTCGCTCATTTTATGCCGCCTTTTTAGGTAACGGTTCCAGACCCAACCATAACACTTGTCCCCCGGCTATCATTCCGGTTCAGCGCAATTGAGCCCCTAAACAAGCGGCTCAACGGGACGGAGATTGAGACCCAGCCGCCGAGGCTAGGCGCCTCGCAGGGTGCCGTGGTCCCGCTTGAAGCGCGGCAGAGCGGCGAGGCGCAACAACTCTTGGCCGATTTCCCTCGCTGGCAAAATCATGTCGACGTCCCCAGTCGCGATGGCAGCGCGCGGCATGCTTTCGGTCTGTGCTTCCTCGGGTGCCTGAGCGAAGGTGACTCCGCCCGCGGCGCGGATCGCGCGGAAGCCATCCGCGCCGTCATGGAGCGCGCCGGAGAGCACGACGCCCACGGCTTTGTCGCCGTAGTATTCGGCGATCGAGCGAAAGAGCGCGTCGATCTGGACGGATTCGTGTCCCTGTGGGCGCGGACGCAAGCGAAGGTGCCCGTCGATTACCGTCATGTGCTTGTCGGGAGGAATGACATACACGTGGCCCGATTCGACGCGCGAGCCATCGGTTGCGCTCAGCACGTTGAGCGCCGTGCGCGCGGCGAGAATTTCCGGCAGCAGACTCGCGTGCGTGCGGCTCAAGTGTTGCACCAGCACTACCGCGAGCGGTGCATCACTCGGCATGGCACCGAGCAACGCGGAGAAGGCTTCGAGGCCGCCGGCGGAGGCTCCGACGGCCGCGACCAGAAACGGTGGCGTGACGTAATCCTGCGGGTCACCTAGCTTCAGGTCATCGATCGATTGAGCTGAATTCTCGTTGCTCATGAGGGCTCCCCCGGTTTGCTCGCCGGGATATCAAGGCGCGTTGGCGGCTCACTCTTCGCCGCTCGGATTCGGCCCGATACGACGTCTTTGAACGCAACATTGGTGAAAGGCTTATCGATTTTGAGGTTACCGGCGCCATTCAGATACTCGGTAGCTGTCGGCCCGAACGCGCCACCGGTGATGAACACCATTTTTGCGGCGAGCGCCGGGTCACGCGAGACCAGCCACTGGTGAACGTCCATACCGGTCACTCCCGGCATCATCAGATCGCATAGAATCAGATCGAACGCGCGGTCCTGCTCCAAAATCAGCAAGGCCGCCTTGCCCGATGGTGCGCTAACGACATCATGACCAACGAGTAAGCGGCGCATCACGATTCGCAATGGTGCTTCGTCGTCGACGATCAATATTCGGCCGTGCAGGCCTGACAGGTCCGCGGCTTCAGAGGACGGCGCCAGCGTCAGTGAGGCCGTGGCCTCGGTCCAAACCGGCAGGCGGACCACGAAGCGCGTGGCCTTGCCCGGCTCACTCTCGGCGCTGATTTCACCGCCGAACTCAGTGATGATGTTGCGACAGATCGAAAGGCCGAGCCCGGAGCCCGCGCCAATGCGCTTAGTACTGAAGAACGGCTCGAAAATATGAGCCATGTTTTCTGCCGTGATGCCTGCGCCGGTGTCTTCGACCGCAGCGCAGACACTGCCCCCTTCGGCCCACGTCCGGACGGTGATGGTATTGCTTTCGCTCTCGGCGTCCGCCTCGCCCATTGCGTGCGAAGCGTTGACTAGCAGATTCAGGAAGACCTGCGACAGCTTGCCTTCGGAGCACCAAACCAGCGGTACGGGCTGGAAGTCGAGCACCAACTTCGCTCTGAAGCGGATCTCGTTGGAGGACATGGCGATCGCGCTTTCAAGCGCACGCTGAAGCTCCACTTTGCACAGGTCAGCCGATTCTGCCCGGGCGAAGCTGCCCAGCGCTTTGGAGATGCGCATGATCCGGCGCGCGCCGTCCAGCGCATCCGTCGCGCGCAGGGCGACCTCCTGCAACGCGGGCGGCTCTAGCAACGCCGAGTCCTCGCCGACGATCGCGGAAAAGCTCGCTTCGCCCAGTGCGTTTCTTAGACCGGCCGTGCAGCGTGCGGCAACTGTGGCAAGCCTGGGCAGCAGCTGCGCCAAGTCTTCCACGTTCGAGAGCACATACGCCAGCGGGTTGTTGATCTCGTGGCCCATGCTCGCCGCTAGTAGTCCCATGCTGGCCAAGCGTTCGGTCTGTGCGGCGGCAACACGTTGTTTTCGCGCTTCGGTCTGATCGCGAACCGTTGCCTGCAAAAAGGGCGCACCGCCTGCCTCCATGCGCGAGACCGTCACCGTGGCTGCAAATTCGCGCGAGCCCTCGCGCAGAAAAGTCCACTCGAAGGTAGCCGAGCCGTCGCGCAAGGCGGCGAACAAGAGCGCCTCGGCCGTTGCGCCCGACAGCGTGCCGTCAGGTTGTCGCTCGCGCGAGTAGTCGCGGAGCGAGCGCGACAACAACTCCTGTTCATCGCGCGCGCCAAACATCGAAATACTGGCCGCATTGCACGAGCTGAACCGCCAATCGGGCGGCGCCAAGGTCAACAGGGCGGCGGGCGAATTTTGGAACAACGTGCGGTGGCGCGCCTCGCTGCTGCGCAGGGTTTCTTCCGCTCGTTTGCGCTCGCTGATCTCACTGAGCACGGTCCGACACACTCGCGTGCCTCCGTCACCCTCGGCAAGGCGCGCCTCCAGCCGCACCCAGAAAGGCTCGCCACTGCTCTTCAGCAAACGCAATTCGCAACCGTGCGGGGCGCCGCTCGAAAGCAGCTGACGGCGGTGACTGTAGTAGATATCTTGATCGGCTGGGAGAACGAAGCGGGACCACGGTTGCTTGACGATGGCACTCCGCGTGACATCCAGCAGGCCCGCCGCGGTAAGATTGGCTTCCAGCACGATCCCCTTCTCGCCAATCGTGAGGTAGCCGACGGGAGCGAGGTCATAGAGATCGAAGTAGCGCGCACGCGCCAGCTCCAATTGTTCCTGTGACGAGCGTAGCTCGTCATTCTGCAGCTCGAGTTCGATCCGGTGCACTCGCAGGTCGTGGAGCAAGCGACGTGCATCTTCGACCGACAATGCGCCGAGATCTTCAGGGATCGGTAAGTGCCGCGCCCGTGCCTCTCGCTGGGCTCGTTCTCGCAAGCTACGCGCCGTCTCGGCCTCGCCAGCGGCGAACGTGCCGGACTCCGCGTGCGGCACCGGTTCAGCAAGGTGTTTTTCAGCCATCCGCATTCCCCTTTGCTTCCCGCTCGGTCGTGAACACCGCGTACACTTCGCTGGCCTCGTTGAGAAGCGCGGTTGCGGTCAGAGAGATGGCGACGACCTTCGCGTCTTTCGTCAGGCGTTGCGTGTGGTACGGTTCGAGCACCTCGGCTTGAATCAAGCGTGCGATCACCGCAAGCGC
Organism: Polyangiaceae bacterium; assembly: GCA_039936055.1. Taxonomy (GTDB): domain Bacteria; phylum Myxococcota_A; class Polyangia; order Polyangiales; family Polyangiaceae; genus PMG-095. The sequence goes on from JBDTJC010000191.1 coordinate 30,173, forward strand.
TGCCCCGCGTTGGCTCTCCGGGAACAGAGCCTGAATGTTCATGGTCAGCGCCTCGGCTTCGGTGTAGCCGTAGCGCCGAACGGCTGCGCGGTTCCAGGCCAGGATGCGACCATCCAACGCCTGCACGGTGATGGCATCCTCGGCGTCGCGCATCACGGCTGCCATCCGGCGCATGGACTCGTGCTCGAGCAGCACGGCTTGGGCTCGCTTTTGTTCGGTCACCTCCATGAACGTGATGACCGCGCCTTCGATCACGTTTTCGAGCGTTCGGTAGGGCCGAATGCGCAGCAGGTGCCACGCACCCGCATGCGTTTGAACTTCGACCTCCTTCGGAACGAGCGTGTCGAGCACGTTTTGCACGTCTAAAACCAGGCGATTGTAGCCCTGGAGGTTGTTCACAATGTGCGCCAGTGGCCGGCCGATATCGCTCCGGATCAGATTGATCAACTGCGTGACCGCGGGCGTAAACCGCTGAATGCACAGCTGGTGATCCACGAACACCGTGCCGACGCCGGTGCCGGCCAACAGATTGTTCATGTCGTTGTTGGCACGGGACAGATCGCTGACTTTGGTCTGAAGCTCCGAATTCACCGTCGCCAGCTCTTCGTTGACGGACTGAAGTTCCTCTTTGGACGTCTCCAGCTCTTCATTAGTGGATTGCAGCTCCTCGTTAGTGGATTGCAATTCCTCGTTCGATGACCGGAGCTCCTCGTTCGAGGTTTGCATTTGCTCGTGCGTGCTGAGCAAATGCTCGTCTTTGGCGCGAACCTCCTCCGTTAACCGAGCGATCTGGCGCTGCGCATCGCTGCTCGGCTCGGTGGCTGGCCCGGCCTGGTGCAGGGCGAGGCCCGCGTCGACCGGCGAGACCTCTTCGAATAGGATCAGAAATAGACTGAGCGGATCCGGGCTCGGTGTCTTCGGAAAGACGGGTTGAACGCTGAGGTCGATAGTCGTGAAATCACCGTTGGTTTTGACGCGCACGTTGGGGCACGACACGCGCTCGTTTTGCGCCGCGGCGCGCCGCAAGGTGCTGCTCAATTCCTGCCGCAAGCCCTGACGCGCCATCTTGAGCACGTTCAGAACCGGCTCACCCGGAGCCGGCTCGAGGAACTTGCCGGTCTGGCCATGCAAGTAAAGAATGTCCCCCTGCTCGTTCACTAGAGCACCAACGGGGCCGCGCGAAAGCAACGCGCGCTCCGTCAGCTCGCGCAAAGGCAGGTCGCTCGCCTTGGCTGAGCGCGGCGGCTGAATCAAGCCGCCCGAGGCATCGTTTTGACGCGGCAAAAACCGGCCAAACGCAGCATGCTTAGAAGCGCGGCTATCCCCCTGCCATTGGTACAGCTTGGCTTTGCGATCGACGGCCGCGAACAGCTCCCCGAAGTCCCCCACCGTTTCGGACGAGCCGAGCAGCAGGAGACCGCTCGGATTGAGCGCGTAGTGAAAGAGCGGGATCAGCTTTCGTTGCAGTTCTGGTCCCATGTAGATCAGCAAATTTCGGCAGCTCACCAAGTCGAGCTTGGAAAACGGCGGATCTTTGATCACGTCGTGTTCCGAGAAGATCAAAAGATCCCGAATGTTCTTGTGGATGCGGTAGCCGCCGTCCTCCGCGGAGAAGAAGCGCGCCAGCCGTTCCGGCGAAACGTCGGTAGCAATGCTTGCGGGATACAGCCCGGCACGAGCCGTATCGATCGCTCGCGCGTCGATATCCGTGGCAAATACCTGAACCTTGAACGTTCGCTTGAGTGCATCCATCTGCTCGCGAAGCAGAATGGCGAGCGAATAGGCTTCTTCACCAGTCGAACAACCAGTCGTCCACACTCGAAGCGGAGAGTCCGCGGGTTTGGCCGCAAGCACCAGCGCCAGTTGCTGCTGGAGCGCCTCGAAGGCTTCCTTGTCACGGAAGAAGTTGGTCACACCGATCAGCAAATCGCGAAAGAGCGCGTCGATTTCTGCGGGTGTTTCCTGCAAATACCGGAGGTACAGCTCCACTTGTTCGATCTGGTTTACGACCATCCGCCGCTCAACGCGCCGGCTGATCGTGTTCTGCTTGTACTGAGAAAAATCATGCCCCGTGTGCGCGCGCAGGAGCACGAAGATCTTTTTCAGCGCGTCCTCCGTCTTGGCGGCTGGCTCGGGGTCCCGCAGCGGTAGCTTGCCGAGCGCGCGCCCCGCGTAAGCGATGAGCTGCGCGGGCATCTCGGCGGGCAGCAGCGTATAGTCGATCAGGCCCGTGCTGATCGCGCTGCGCGGCATGCCGTCATACTCGGTAGACTCCGGGTTTTGCGCCATGGCCATGCCGCCTTCGGCTTTGATGGCTCGCACCCCTTGGGTGCCGTCGCTACCGGAGCCCGAGAGCACGACACACATCGCGCGTTCGCGCTGATCCTGCGCCAGCGAGCGGAAGAAAAAGTCAATCGACAAGCGCAGACCGCGTTGTGCAACGGCCTCGAGCAAGTGCAAGGTGCCGTTCAGCAGCGCCATGTCCCGATTGGGCGGGATGATGTACGCGCAATTCGGCATAACACGCATGCCGTCTTCGACTTCGAACACTTGCATGCGTGTGTAGCGCTTGACGAGCTCCACCAAGATACTCTTGTGGTCCGGCGCCAAGTGCTGCACCAAGACGAACGCCATGCCGCTGTCTGCATGCGCGGGCATCCCAGAAAAGAACGCTTCGAATGCCGCTAAGCCGCCGGCGGAAGCGCCGATGCCCACGATCGGGAAGCGCGCGCTCTCGACATCCTCCTGACGGGACGCGCCGTCCGGCGTGGGCTGCTCAGTGTCATTGGGCTCTGCGACGTCGCTGGTTGGCATTGGATTTTTAAGCGTTGCAAGCGCGGTAAGCCGCCGCTCGTTATTGCTCCGCAGTCATGGAGCCTACGCCCTTTGGCTCGGCCCGTGCCGACTTTGATGCTCAAGCCGGGAGCGCCGCGCCGACCGTCAGACAATGCAAGTCGATCATCGCAAACAGACGAGCTAAGTCGATCGGTTTCGGGAGACACGCGACACCCTTTGGGGCAGCGTCGGGGGCAGAAGTCGACAGACACAAGGGCAAGTCGGCCAGTTTTGGGTCACTGGCGATCGCGCGCAGCACCCCAAAGCCATCCATCCGGGGCATAAAGAGGTCCAAAAGCACGAAGCAAACGGCACTGGTGGCACGGAGCAGGTCGAGGCCCTCCACGCCGTCGGCCGCGGTCGCCACCCGATAGCCCCGCCGCTCGAGCACCACTCTCAAGAGCTCGCGCGTGTCCTCGTCATCTTCGACCAGGACCACGACCCCCGAACACGGCATCCTTGCCATCACGAAATCACCAGTTGCTTGGGTAAGGTCACCCGAAAGAGGGTGCCTTTCAATGCGCTCGATTCGACGGTCGTGGCTCCGCCATGGGCCGCCACAATCTGTTGGCAGATGAATAGACCGAGCCCGAGCCCCTGCGTGGCCGCAGCTTTGGCGTGGCGGGCGCGCCGGAAGGGATCGAACAAATACGGCACGAGCTCAGCCGGGATCGGTGTACCGAAGTTTCGAACCGATCAAGCGACTTCCGACACGGTCGCCACCAGCTCTATTTCCGCCGCGGTCTGCGGACTGCCGTAAGTCAGCGCGTTCGCGATCAGGTTAGAAAACACCTGCGCCATGCGATCCGTGTCCCACAGCCCCTGAGCATCGCCCGAAACGGTCATCTGTATCTGACGATCGGGATTCGCTGTCTGCAGCTCCTCGACGACTTGAGCGCAAATCACGCCTAGGTCGGAGGGCTCACGTAGGAGCGCGATCCCTCCGCCGGAGCGCGCTCGGGTGAAGTCAAGCAGCTGAGCGATCATCCGTTCCATGCGCTTGGCACTTCTGCCCAGCCGCATGAGCAGCCCCTTTTCAGCTTCCGGCGCGGTCTCGAGCAGCAGGTGTTGCGCCATCAATACCGCGTTGAGGGGGTTTCTCAGGTCGTGTCCGAGGATGCCGATGAAGAGCTCGCGGAACCGTTCGCTCGCGTCGCGGTCGACGGCGATTGCAAGTTGACCCGCGACCGTCGCGATGCTCGCGGTCATGCCCTGGGAGAGCTCGACCGAGGTGTACAGCGCGAGCACCCCGACCAGCCGCTCACCGACGATCAGTGGGTAACCGGCGAAGGACACGAGCCCCTCACGCGCCGCCCATTCTTGATCGGTGACTTGGGGATCGCCGATGACGTTCTGGATCAGGGTCGGTTCGCGATTCTTGGCGATCAGGCCGGCCTTCAGCGTACCCAGGGGGACGCGAGCCTGGGGCCCGGTCGTGTGCTGATAGCGCCCCGCGCTCGCGCGCAATTCGAGCAGGTCGTGGGTCGCGTCGTACGTCCAAACCCTTGCAAAGGCGGCGCCCGTCGCGACCAGTGCTTCGCAGCACTGGCCCAGCTGCTCGGAAAGGGTTTCCTGTGTGTTCAGGGCTTGTCCCACCTGGTGACCGAGCTGGGCGCGACCGAGCGCTTCCACTTCTCGGGTGACGTCAAAGGCAAACACGGACACGCCGTCGATCGTGCCTGTCGCGTCTCGAGTCGGCACATAGACGTAGTTCACGCGGACGTGCACCGCGGTCCCTCCTCGAAGGAGAGTCGCTGGCGCCTCGTCGCTGGACACGGGCGTGCCGGTTGCCATCACTTGGCGCAAGGTATCGTCGAAGCCCTGCCCGCGCAGCTCAGGCAGCGCCAAGAGCAGCGGCTTGCCGACGACATCACTCGGCTTCGTTCGCTGCCAGAGTTCGAGGCAACGCGGGTTGGCAAACACGACCACGAGATCGGGGCCCCGGATCAGCGCAATCGCGGCGGGAGCTGCGTTGAAGAGCCCCTCCATCAAGCGTCGCGCCGCTTCGCGCTCGTGTTCCACCTGGTCGCGGAGCGCGGCAATCTTCAGCTGAGACGTCACGCGCGCCAGCAGATCACCAGCGGAGAACGGCTTGACCACGTAGTCGTTCGCTCCCGCCTGCAGCGCCTGGAGCGTTGACTCCTCGCCCGCGCGCGCCGACAGCAAAATCACCGGTAAATTCTGGGTCAACGGCTGTGCCCGAAGCGTGCGCAGCAGCGCAAATCCATCCAGCCGTGGCATCGTCACGTCGGCCAAAACGAGCGCCGGGGGCTCGCGCGCAATGGCCTCCAGAGCGGCGATTCCATCGGAGACCGCGTCGACGCGCCACAGTTTGCCGAGCAGGCGCGTTACGTACTCGCACATATCCGCGTTGTCGTCGACAAATAGCAGACGCGCTGGAACGCTCTTGCTGACCGCGCTCGGCGAAGCGGGCGGAGTGGGCGGAGCGGAGGGTCGCGAAGAGCGCCGCACCGTGTCCCAACTGCGGGCCTCCTCCACGAACGATGCCGCCTCGGAAGCTACAGAATCCAGCGCGTCCTCGGACAGCAGCTGTTCTTTCGGCAGATGCGCGGAGCCCCGCGGGATGCGCACGGCAAACGTGGTCCCCGTGCCGACCACGCTCTGGACGCTTACCTCGCCTCGGTGCATGCGCGTGAGCTCGCGCACGAGCGCGAGGCCGATGCCGGAACCCTCCTGGCTGCGCGACCGCACGCCCTCAATGCGATGGAAGCGTTCGAACAGCCGAGGCAAGTCCTGCTCGGCAATGCCAATCCCGGTGTCTGCGACTTCCAGCACGACGCTCTCGGCTTCCGCGCGCAAAGCCACGCGAATCGCTCCGCCGAACGTGAATTTGAATGCGTTGGAGAGCAGATTCAAAACGATCTTCTCCCACATGTCGCGGTCGACGTAGATCGCCTCGGGCAGAACCGGACACTCGACCGTCAAATCCAGCCCCGCACGCGCAATCGTGGCCCGGAAGCTGGTCGCTAGGTCGACGGTGAGAGCCGCCAGATCGGTCGCTCGATAGTGGGCCTCGGCGCGCCCTGCCTCCATGCGTGAAAAGTCGAGCAGCGTGTTCACCAGCTTAAGCAGCCGCAGCGCGTTGCGATGAATCAGATCAACCCGCTCGCGCTGAACGGTGCCGAACTTCGACTCGGCACGCAGGTCCTCGAGTGGACCAAGCAGCAGCGCAAGTGGCGTACGGAACTCATGGCTCACGTTGCTGAAGAACGCGGTCTTGGCTCGGTCGACCTCCGCTAGCCGCGTAGCGCGCTGCCGCTCCTGTTGATAGGCGCGCGCGTTGCGGATCCCCGTTGCAACGTGGTCGGCAGCGAGATCGAGGAACGTTCGGTAGTCAGTGTCGAGCTCGCGATGCGGATTCAGCCCGACGCACAGCACGCCGTACGCCAGCGGCTGTTCCGGAGAAAATAGCGGCAGAACAAGCACTTGGTCCGGCGGCTTGTCCCAGGCGCCCTGGGGCAGCCCCATCCGGCCAACCTCGGAAACGACACAGGCGGTGCGCGTTTCGAGGGCGCTTCGGATGCTCGCCCGCAGCGCGCGATCCACCGGCCAAACGGCTGCAGCCTCGGGCGCCAAACTGATTGTCTGGGGTAGCGATCCGTCATGCAGTGCTTGGCCGAACCCGGAAGCCCCGGCAAGATCGGCGCGATCACCGCCGGTATCGAGCAGATACAACAGCGAACACGGAATGTCGCGATCATTGCCGCCGAGAACACGCGCCGAGAGCTCACAGGCCATCGCGCCGGTTGCTGCGTCGCCCGCCTGACGCGCGAGATCCCGCAGCGTCGCCAGCTGTCGGCCAGCAAAGACCTCGTGGCTGATCTCGGCGACCGTTCCGAGTACGCCTCCGATGCCCGAGCCTGGCAGCGATTCATCTGGCACGGGGCTGTACGCGAACTTGAAGTGCGTCTCCTCGATGAAGCCCTTGCGATTGACCAGCAGCATGAGGTCATCGCTTCCGGTCGCGGGCTCCCCGCGCAAGGGAGCTTCGATCATCGGTCCAACCAAACTCCAGATTTCGGACCAGCACTCGGCTGCTCGCTGCGCCAGCGCGCGGGGATGCTTGCTGGCTGCGATCGGTCGAAATGCGTCGTTGTAAATCTGGACCAACTCAGACCCCCACCAGAGCACGAGCGGTGAGCGGTTTTTGAGCAGCATGCCCACCATCGTGCGCAGCGCTGCAGACCAGCCGGATACACTGCCCAGCGGGGTGGCGGCCCAGTCGATTCGACTGAGCAAAAATCCGATTTCACCGCCGCCCGCAAACAGGGGGTTTGCGTCGACCATTCTAGGCGCAGCCTGACTCGGCTCGGCGCGGTTCACCGATCTCGCTGCGGCGCGTGAGCCCCACGTGGAGCAACGCACGTTCGCTCGAACAGCAGCATCGTGAGTGCCATGCGAGGGACCGTGGCAGCTTGTCGACCGCGCAACAAGCGCCGCCGCGTGGGCATAATGTCACACGATCTTTGGCGCCTAACTGCTGCCTCGAGTGGAGAAGGGCCGGACGTGGAGGCGGCCGCGCCTGCCCGCCCTGAGTGGGCCCGGCTGAGCGAGGAGTCGCGAGTCCGCGATCAATGGTGACCGTGGCCGCCGCCATGCGTGCCGCCCTGTGCGGCGAAGTGGCCCCTGGCGTGTCCATGATGCGATTCGTAGGTCCGGCGCGCTGGGGGCGCGGCGAAGCGGCGGCGGGCAAGCTCGGCGGGTTCTCGGTGGTAGTAATTCCAGCGAGCGCCATCGCGATAGTACCAGCGGTTGCCGTACCAGTAGGAGGCTCGACCGTCGAAGTAGATAGGCTCTGTCGTAGCGATGTACTCATCCGGCGGATAGTCGCCGTACGCGCCTGGTGGGTATGCCCCGTCAGGCGCGTAGTCCGGGCCAACGCCTACTGTGCATGCGGAGGCGCCAAGGGCGAGCGCGCCGAGGCCGAGCAGGCAAGCAATGCGGGTTCTGTTCATGGTGACACCGACGCTTGTGCACTGGGATTGTGCGAAGCATGTTCGCGCAGGCGTTTTGCCAGGACCCCGCGTTGTTCGGCACTCAGTACCGGGCTTGCCGCTTCGATGAAGCGCGCCAGATGCATGGCACCCCAACTGGCCAGGTGAATGTTCACGTCACTCATACCGGTGAGCGCGCTCGCGTCGAACTTTTCGGCTCGAAAAGCGCTCCCGAACGCTCGTAGCTGGGAGGTAACTTCGTTAGGATCGACTCTTGGTACGCCTTTCAAGCCCTCCCCCATACTGGCGCGGATGCGATCCGCTTGCGCCTGGCTGAGCCCGAACTCTTCTACCAGCATGCCGAGGTGCCCGTTCGCCGGCTTGTCTGCGGTTTCGTCCGCGTTGGCACGCTGCCATACCGCCCAGTGCGACTCGACCTTATCGATGAGTGCGGCTCGTTCGGGCGGGGTCAGAACGCCGTGTAGCTCGTTCAAAGCCTGTGCAGCGGCTTCGTGCACCGCCGAGGCGGTTGTCCCCACTTGCGCGACGGCCGCATCAACCTTGCCCGCATCGAAGGCCGCGGCGTCGAGGCCATCCGCCAAGGTCTTCGCGAGCGCTTGATCCGCGGACAGAGCGGCTTGCATGTGCACGTGCAAGGCCCCACGGATCTTCTCTACCGCCGATCGCTCCTCGGGCGGCAAGCCGAGCGTGTCCAAGCTCATGGCGACGAATAGCGTAACGCCGCCGTGGTGATGAAAGCGATGATGCTCCAGCAAGCCGGCCGTGGCCTCATCATCGGGCAAAGGCGCAGCCCCCGTATTCGTTGGAGCGCGCGTATTCGCTGAATGGCTGGCGCAACTAGCGCTGCCAACGGCGCACGCGAACGTGGCGACCGAGAACGCGCTGCGCGCGAACGCACCGATAGATCGACTCATGTGCTTCTCGGTATGCTGCCGCTCGACAATCCCCGCAAGAAGCGGAGCGCCACGATCGGACTATGCATTTGCGCCACAATCAAACGTTCATGCCCTTTTTGCAGCGCTGCGAGGCCACGGGCGCTCGGTACGCTCGGCAGGCCAAGCGCGGCCGCAAGGACGCGCATTTCCGTAAGACACGGCGTAGTCGTCAACGACGCTGAGCTGGGCCCCGATCTGCGAGCTGAAGCAATCAGTGCAAGAGACCCGAGTGGAATAGGCCCGTGCGGTCCAAGATGAAGAGTAGCGCGAACAATACCAACAATGCCTGGATGATTCGCTTGATCACGCTGTTCGGAATGGGCAGCAGATCGACCAGGTAGAGGGCGAGAGCAAGAACGACGAGGACGACAATTAGAAGAATGAGAGTGCTCATGAGCGACTCTACTTTGAATTCTTCAGCCGTTCGCTGCGCAATAGTGCCTCAGTTAACCGCTGCCGCCGCCCTCCCGAGCCAGGGCGGGCGCCACGCGCACGCCGTTCTGCTAGTGAGCGGTGCATGTCTTCGCCCGAGCCCCCCGAACTCGCAGCGGCGGGACCCGTTCCCCCGCTTCCGGTCGACGCTCCGAGCGCCCTGCGCGACGAGTCTGCGGCCGAAGACTTCTTCGACTTTTTGCTGGACCACGTGTGCGTGGCCGGCTTCGACGGCTACTTCAAGCGCTTGAATCCATCCTGGACGCGTACGCTGGGCTGGACCGCGGAAGAGATGATGTCACGACCTTCGGCGGAATTCGTCCATCCGGAGGACCGAGAGCTGACCCTGGCGGGCCGGGCGCGTTTGAAAAACGGTGCGCCGTTGGGGCCGCTCGTCAACCGTTACCTTTGCAAGGACGGCAGCTATCGCTGGTTTCAATGGAGCTCCGTTGCCCATGCTGGTCGAGCGCTCGTGTACGCTTCGGCTCGCGATATCTCCGAACAAAAACAGGCGGAGACCCGATTACTCGAGGCGACCGCGGCGCAGGGACAACTCGAGCGCCAGCTCGTCTTCGCGGAGCGCATGGCCTCCGTCGGCACGTTGGCAGCCGGGGTTGCACATGAGATCAACAACCCCCTGTCTTATGTGACTGCGAACATCGCGCTGATACTGGAGGAGCTTCGCACCATCAGCGCCGAGTTTCCTTCGGAGCGGGCAACCGAGCTGAGCCGGATGGCGCTCGAAGCTCAGGTGGGAGCCGAGCGAATTCGCAAAGTGGTGCACGGCCTCACGACATTTTCGCGAGCCGAGGAGGAACGACGCACCCCTCTTGACGTCAAGCCGCTGCTTGAGCTCGCCATCGAGATGACGCACAACGAGATCAGCCATCGGGCGCGAATCGTCAAAGAATTCGGACCGATTCCAGTGGTGGATGCCGACGAAGCTCGGCTGGGCCAGGTCTTCATCAACCTGTTAGTGAACGCCGCGCAAGCGTTTCCGGACGGGCAGAGCGACGCACACGAGATTCGAGTCGTTACTTCGACCGCCGCCGACGGGCGAGCCGGCATTGAGGTTCGGGACACGGGTGAAGGCATTCCGGCCGCCGCCATCGGGCGCATCTTCGATCCGTTTTTCACGACCAAACCGATTGGTGGCGGCAGCGGACTCGGCCTGTCGATTTGCCACAACATCGTCACTGGTCTGGGCGGGACGCTCACGGTGGAGAGCTGGGAGGGCCGAGGGACGGCGTTCCGCATCGCTCTGCCTGCGTCTTCAGCGAAACAGGTTCAGGTCCCAACCGCAAGGAGCGCGCCTCCCCCCTGCGCACGACGTGCGTCAGTGCTAGTCGTCGATGACGAGCTCGCTGTCGGCAGTCTGCTGCGCCGAGTACTGCGCGATCACGACGTGACCGTATTTACGCGGGCGCGTGAAGCGCTCCAGCTGCTCGGCAGCGGCTCGCGATTCGACATCATCCTATCTGATTTGATGATGCCCGAGATGTCCGGAATGGAATTTTTCGATCAGTTGACGGAGCACTTTCCAGAGAGTGCGGCGCGAACGGTCTTCGTTTCAGGGGGCGCTTTTAGTCCCTCGGCGCGAGCGTTCCTCGACCGAGTCACGAACGAGCGCGTACAGAAGCCGATCGATCCGCAGAGTATGAGAAAGTTGGTGCAGCGCTACCTGTTACGGCCCAGCTCAGCGGTCCTCGGCGACGCACTCAAGGTCGTCTAGCCCGCCGCCACTCTGAGCGCTCCGGGTTGGCCGCGACAGCGGTTCAGTGACCCTGCCCTCGCTGAGCGCTGGTCGATCGTCACTCGGGTCGGGTGCGTACGGTCGCCTGAAGCGTTGCCAACTGCGCGGCAAACGCGAGGTGCTGCGCGGGGGCGCGGGCGCCCACTCTCACGCTACGGAACTTCAACCACCGTGGGCATGCCGGTGAGTGCGAGCATCACGCTGCCGTTCGTGGCGTGTTGGGTTTCGGTTTTTGCGCCGGCGGCCACGCTGAAGGTGTGCGTGGTGACGTCTGCGCCCGCGGGCAAGGCGAAGCTTGCGCTAGCGCTTTCGTCCATGCTGGTAACGGCCCAGAGCACGTACAGGTGGCTGCCGGTTGTGGCTTGAAATGCGGCGCCCCGCACGCTGGTAGGGAGCGCGAGTGCGCGGAGCGCGGCGCTGTCGGCGGCGCTACCGGGCAGCCAGCTGCCGAGCCACGCGTAGGCTTGGCCTTGCACGCTGAGCTTGGCGTCGCCCACCGTCATTGCGTCTGAGTAGTTCAGGTACAAGCCCATGTATTGAAATGAGTCCATCGAGGCGCCGGGCTTTGCGCCGTCGCCTTGCGCAAACCAATCCACCCCGACGAAGCCTTCGTAGTGGGCGAGCGTCATGCACTTCAGTAGGTAGCTTGCGGAGTAGTCCGTGCCGCCCGGGTAGGTGCCGAGCGCGTAGCGGGGCGCCCCGCTTTCGGTGACCAGGAATTGCCGATCAGCGGCCTTCGCGCTGGTGAGGCGGGCTTGGTAGCTGTCTCGCGCTTGCAGGAAGCCGTCCACCCCCTGATCGGAGCTACCGCCGCTAAACACCGGATAGTAGTGGTAGTCGATCAGATCCAAATACTTGGCGCCGGTGTCCGGGTAGTCCGCACTGACTGCGCCCGCTGTGGGCTCGTCCGTAAACCGCAACAGAGCGGCTAAAAACGTGTCGTAACCAATGCCGCCCGCGGTCACACGGCAGCTCGGGTGCAGCTTGTGTACGACCTCCCAGGTGACACGCAGCATGCGAATGTACGAGAAGACCGTGTCATTCCACCAGATCAGATCGCTGGATTTGGGCGCGCTTGTGTCCCACGTGGTGGTGGCTTGCCAGTTGCCTCCGACTTGGTCCGGCTCGTTCCAAACCTCGAACGTGTCGACGTATGCGCCATAGTTTTGCACGACGCGCGCCACGTAGCTGGCCCAGTAGTTGTCTTGGTTCACCGTGCCGTCAGCCAGGAAGATCGGCTGATACAGGTTCTTGGGCGAGTAATGTGAGAGGTCGTCCGTGCTGGCGCCCGCGGGCGCATTGGAGTGCTCGGCGCTCGGCCCTTCCAGAAAGACCACGATGCGGTCTAGGCCAATCGATTGATAATACGCGTAGTCCGAGACCTCGATCGCATCACCCCATTGGTTCAAATAGTACTCGGGCAGCGGCGTACGTAGGCTGCTCGCGCCCGCAGCCACGGACATTTGCGCGCTCTCACGGCGGTCGATTCCGGATCCGTAGTAACCCGGGTTCACGCCACGGCGAAAACCTGTAGGCCCGATGCCGCTTCCGGTACCGCTGCCACTCGCGCCATTGCCGGAGCTCGTGCCCGCTGTGCCGTCACCGCTTGCGCCGGCTGCGTCCGCGCCCGCGCCGCCCTCAGCGCCCGCGCCGCCCTCAGCGCCCGCGCGGCCGTTCGCCGAAGCGCCGCCGTTCGCGCCCGCGCCGTTCGAACCCTTGGCGACGCCGGCGTCACTGCTTCCGCACGCCACGAGCAGCAAACCCAGGGCACCGAGCAGCCCTGAGCGAAAACGAATCTTGCGCATCGATAAAACGCTACGGGGTTCGCACGCTGCTGCCAAGGTGTCAGCGCACGCACGTTGTCAGTGAAGTGCGGCGCGAAGCGGCGAAGGTGCGCGCGCTGTAAAGGTGAGTTCCGTTGCGAACCGCGCAACCAGGGAGGCTTCGTGCCATTTTTTGTGCGCGTCGCTGAGCGCTGCTTTTTCAGCGCCTTCCTGAGGAAACCCGAACTGAGAGTGGCGTCGGCCGACCGTCCTTCAGGCCACCGAGTTGCGCACGCCGTAGTGCACCGCTAGGCCTAGGCCCACGCACGACGCACCCGACTCCTGACCAGATGGCCGACATGCCCACGCACACGCACACTCGACGGCTGACACGGCGTCAGCCGTGGCTCTGGCTGGCAATCCTCACCACGTTCCTCCCCTCGCTGGCACGCGCCGAAGGGTCGCGCGGTGAACCCGCTCCGCCGGCCGCGCTCCCGCCAGCCGTGACCCCACCCGTCGTGGTCCAGCACGTGGACGCCGTGTACCCGCCTTCCGCGCTCGCCGCCCGCGAACACGCGGATGTGGTCCTGACCGTCACGGTAGACGCCGACGGCCACGTCTCGAAGGTGGACGTCTTCGAATCGGGCGGCGCAGATTTAGACGAGGCGGCCGTCGTTGCGGCCCGCGGTTGGATTTTCGTACCGGCCATGCGCGGCCCTCGGCCAGTGGCCAGCCGAATTCACATTCCATTTCACTTCGCGCCACCTGCGCCGCCTCCGGAGGTCGTCGAGCCGCTTGCAACAGCGGTTAGCGCCGTGCCGGTTCACCAGGCCGTGCCGTCCACCGCGGCTGCGCCACCGGCGGCAGCGACGGAAGTGGTCGTCACCGGCCGCGCGCTGGCGCCGAGCCGTGGGCCCTCGGACTACAAAATCCCGATCGCGGCGCTCACGGACGTTCCGCATGCCGGCGCTGCAGAACTGCTCACGCTCGCGCCCGGCGTGCTCGTCACCAACGAGGGCGGCGAGGGTCACGCTGACTCGCTGATCGTGCGTGGTTTCGACGCGGGCGAAGGCGAGGACATGGAGCTTTCGGTGGGCGGCGTGCCGATCAACGACCCCGGCAATTTCCACGGCAATGGCTACGCAGATACGCACTTCATCATTCCGGAAGTGGTCACGTCGCTGCGCGTGCTCGAAGGCCCGTTCGATCCGCGGCAAGGGAATTTTGCGGTAGCGGCCAGCGCGGACTACGAGCTCGGGCTCGCCCAGCGAGGCCTGACCGCCAAGCAAACCTTCGGCAGCGAAAATAGCCAGCGCACGCTCTTGGCTTGGGGTCCTGAAGATCAAAGCACGCACACGTTCGCGGCCATGGACTACGCGCGTTCCGACGGCTATGGGCAAAACCGCGCCTACCAAAAGGGTTCTGCCCTCGCTCAGTACGAGGGCAATCTCGGAGCGCACGGCACGTGGCGAGTCACTGGCCAGGCTTATGCCGTGATGGCGCAGGCAGCCGGCGTCATCCGCGAAGACGACTACGAGGCGGGGCGGGTCGGCTTCTACGACAGCTACGACCGTCACCAGGGTCAAGATTCAACGCGCTCTTCGCTGTCCGCTGATTTGCTGAGCAACGCCGGCAGCATGACCCTGGCTCAGCAGTTCTTCGTCGTCGACCGTTCCACCCGGATCCGCGAGGATTTTACGGGCTACGTCAGTGACGCCGGGGACCCCGAGCCACGCGGGTCGATGCTCGACCTCTTGGTGAAAGAACAATCGATCGGCGCCCGTGGCTCGGCGCACACGCGCGGGCAAGCCCTCGGTCAAACGCAAGACCTGGAGCTCGGCTACTTCGCGCGCGCTGATTCAGTGAACAACGTGCAACGGCTGGTGGCGCGCGACACGCAAACCCCTTACGCAACGGACGCGAGCCTATCGGGCACGCTCACCGACCTCGCGTTGTACGCCGACGCCAGCCTGAAGCCGTTGTCTTGGTTGACGCTCCGAGGAGGGCTCCGAGAGGAGCTGTTCACGTACCTAGTCGAGGACGGCTGCGCGTCCCTCAGTGACTGCAACGCACAGCCCACCGGCAACCCACGAACGAGCCTGGCGAGCAGCGCACTGTTGCCGCGTGTTTCAGTGCTGTTCGGCGCATTCGACGGCGTCACGTTCGCCGGCAGTTACGGCCAGGGAGTGCGCTCGCTTGCGATTGACGAAGTCGGCAGTCCCGGAGCTGCGCTCGCGAAGATTTCCTCCTACGAGGGCGGCGTGTCGTACGCGAAGGCGACCTCGGTGGGTGCTTTGTCGGTGAGCTCCGTCTTCTTCGGCACGCAGATCACGCAAGATGAAGTGTTCGACCCCACCGTAGGTCGCACCGTGAGCACCGGGGCGACGACGCGAGCGGGCTGGACGGGCACGGCAAGATTCGTCGGTCAGTTCCTGGACAGCTCACTGAACGCTTCCGCGGAGCGCGGCACAGTCAATGCCACCCACGAGCCGATTCCGTACGTTCCGCACGTGATCGTTCGCTCGGAAAGCGCGGTCTTCGGCACCCTTCCGGTGAAACTCGAAGGCCACCCGCTGCGCGCTTCGCTCGGGCCGTCCCTCAGCTACGTGGGCGAACGCTCGCTGCCCTACAATCAAACGAGCGCGCCCTATTTCTTGGTCGACGCCGCGCTGAAGCTACACTGGCGGTCGCTCGAGCTCGCGCTGACTGGCACGAACCTGTTCGATACGAAATACCGCTCCAGCGAGTTCACATTCCTCTCCGATTTTCACACACAGACGCCCTCGCCACAGACACCGTCGCGCGTGTTCACCGCTGGCGCGCCGCGTATCTTGTTCGTGTCGATCGGCGGTACGCTGGGCGGCTGAGCCGACCGCTCACCTTCTTGGTCTCAGAAGTCGGACAGCCCGGCCGGAATGTGCGCTGCGACGGCTTTCGGGCTGGGCCAGGCCATGATAGGAAGAGGGGCCCGGCTGGCAGTGAGGGCTCAAGCTTCGTTTCTTGAGGGCTGTCAGTCGGGACCGAATGGACCGCGGCTTGGCCGATTGATGTCCTGACTCGCGCGGGTCAGGCAGGCGTGATACGCCTCTCACGTTTTTGGAGGTCCAATGTCCGCGAATTTGCTCGAAGGTCTGCCGGTTGCCGAACGTGTCATGCGGGACGTTGCGGGGCACGTAACGAACCTACGCGAGGCGCGCGTCGTCGCCGGCCTCGCTACGATTTTGGTCGGGGACGACCCGGCAAGCGTTGGCTACATTCGCAAGAAGCATGAGGCGTGCGCGGCCGTCGGCGTACGCTCCGAGAATATTCGGCTGAGCGCCAGCGCGACGCAGGCCGAGTTGCACGAAGCCATCCAGCGCCTCAATCAGGATCCGTCAATTCACGGGTTTCTGTTGCAACACCCGTTGCCCGCACACCTGGACTTCGATCGCGCGCTGCTCGAGATGGACCCGCGCAAAGACGCGGACGGGCTGCACCCGTACAACGTGGGGCGCCTCGCCGTCGGCCTGCCCGGCCCGGTGCCAGCAACGCCTGGAGCCGTGCGCGCGATGCTGCTTCACTATGGCATCACCACTGCCGGGCGGCACGTCGTCATCATCGGCCGAGGACCGACGCTCGGGCGCCCGCTCTCGCTTTTGCTCAGCAGCCGAGGTCGCGGCGGGGACGCTGCTGTCACCGTCGTTCATTCTGCAGTCCCCAACATCAAGCTGCACACGCTGCGCGCGGACATCTTGGTCTCGGGCGTGGGACAGCCCGGCATCGTCACGCCCGATATGGTGCGCGAAGGAGCCGTGGTCGTCAGCGCCGGCATCACCTGGCAAGGCAAGCGCCTGCTGCCGGACGTGCTCGAATCGGTCGCCGAAAAGGCATCGTGGATCACGCCCCGCCTCGGTGGCGTTGGCGTGATGACGGTCGCCATGCTGCTGCTGAACACCGTGCAAGCGGCGGAACGGGATATTCCGAAGGGTTGACGCGCGGTTTCGCAGCGAGCAACGGGCAGACGTACCCGTGGACACCGGTGACGACAGTTGGTCACCGGGGCCAGTAGTTTACTGGCGACGAGGTCACGCGCAGCCCCCGAAACGAGCGGGCGCACGACGTGATCTTCGAGCATCAACAGGCTTTGGGTCACGGATCGCTCAGCCTGTACGCAGAGGCGCTCGGCCTCGATACCTCCCGCTGGGAGAACGACTTCCGTGGGCGCACGTTCTCCGAGCGCGTGCAGGAGGACTTCATCAGTGGCATGCGGAACGGCGGGAACGGCACACCCACGTTCTTAATCAACGGACGCCGCCACGACGGCCCGTTCGATGCAGATTCGCTGCTGGCAGCCATGAGCGCTGCAGTCGAAGGCCTCTCGTCGGACTGAATAGCGCATGTGTGACGTCGCACGCGCTGGCGACGAGCGCTGGGCTCGGCCGGAGCGCTTGAAACCGGCACTAACAGGCCCAAAGTGAGCCGATGCTTGCTCACTCCGCGAGGCTGTCTCATGGTGCGGCGTGTCACGGCTGTCTTATGCACTGGTAGCGGCGCTCGCTTTGCACGGCGCGCTGTTTTTGATGCGCTCGCGACACGCGCCGCACCGAATGCCGCTCGCCGCACCACCTACGCAGGAGTTCGACGAGGTCGAGCTCGCGCCTACCCTGGACCGAGCGCCGGAGGCGCCAGAGCCGAGCGAAGCGCTACGCGCCGCGGTAGCTCCAAACGCATCAAGGGCTGTCGCACGCGCCAGCAATCACGCGACTGAACCTGCCGGGCCTGGCCTCGGCACGGCGCCGGCCCCTGACGCCGCAACGGGCGCTGACACAGCGTCAAACGGCGCAGGCACAAGTCCTCCTGCTGCCGCTGGCTCGGCCGAGGCGAACGCCACCCCCAAGATCGACCTGCACCTGGACGACGGTTTCTTCATGCGGCCCGCCAGTGAGGATCTGCTGCGCGTGCGCAAGCCGGAGCTTCAACGGCAGCTCGAAGCCGCAATCTTGGCTGATGATGTGAAGCGAGGGGCGGCGCGCGGCAACGTGCTCTTGGGCTCGCTCAATGAGGCAGTGCGCGCGAGCGGTCCAGTGCGCGGCGAGGCATTGCTGAGTGTCATCGTGGGCGCGGACGGCAGTGTGTCCGCGGTCGAGTTCACGCGCGGCGCCGCATCCGATTGGGCTTCAGCGATCGCGTCATTTCGCGCGCTTGCGGCGCGCAAACGCGTGCGCGTTCCCGCAGGGGCGCGCGGCTTGCGCGTCACCTTCAGCGTGCAGAGCAAGGTCCAGCTTCCGAGCGGTAAGTCGATCGGTTCGGGCGGTAACGTCGAGCCGAGCGGCATTGGCCTGCGCGGCACGTTTGATGTGGCTGACGTTGGGGCCGTCGCGCAACGCATGGTTTACGCGCACGTAGTGAGTGAGGAAGTGCTGTAAAGCGCGCTGCTTATTGGCCCAAGACTTCGAACACTCGTGCTTGGAGCATCTCGGGTGTGAATGGCTTTTGTAGGAAGGAGCGCGCGGGACCGTTCACCGCATTCAGCTCGAGGGAGTCGTCGGTGAAGCCGCTCATGAACAGCACGAGCAGGCCTGGGAACCGGTGCGACAAGCGGTCGGCGAGCACGGGACCGCTGACCTTCGGCATGACGACGTCGGTCAGCAGCAGGTCAATGCGCCCCGGGTGGGCCGCTGCGAGCGCCTCGGCCGATTCGGCGCTGTGCGCGAGAAGCACGGTGAACCCAGCGTTTTCCAGGACCCGGCGCACGAGCTTGGCCACACTCACCTCGTCTTCCACGACGAGTAGGGTTCGTCGGTCGGGCAGCACTCGAGGAGCTGAAGGCGTAGCGGCTGGTTCGGCCGCAGGCAGCGTGGAGCGCGCAAAATCCAAGTGGAAGGCGGTCCCCTTGCCGAGTTGGGTCTCCACGTCGATCGCACCGCCACTCTGCTGGACGATGCCGTACACCGAAGCGAGGCCGAGCCCCGTGCCCTTGCCCTGCTCTTTGGTTGTGAAAAACGGTTCGAAGATCCGATCCCGCACCTCTGGCGAGATCCCGGTCCCCGTGTCCTCGATGGTGAGCCGAACGCGGCCGCCGTTTGCGGCGGAAGCTACGGGTGCGCCGAGTTCGCGCGTGGTGATGTACAGCTGGCCGCCGCTGGGCATTGCATCACGAGCGTTGAGGGTCAGGTTGAGCAGTACCTGCTCCAGCTGCGTCTCGTCCAAGAGCACCGGGCTCACGTTCGGCGCGAGGCTGAACCGAAGTTCGATGCTCTCCCCCACGACGCGCCGGATCAGATCCCGCATCCGCTCCAGAACCGCGTTCAGATCGACGGCCCGAGCGGTCAAGATTTGTTTGCGCCCGAAGGCCAGCAATTGTCGCGTCACCGCGGCGGCTTGCTGGCTCGCCACGACTGTTTCCTCCAGCCCGGCGCGGGTCACGTGGTCCGCTGGCAAGCGGTTCAGGGCCAACTCCAGATTCCCTTGAATAACTGTCAAAAGGTTGTTGAAATCATGGGCAACGCCGCCGGCAAGGCGACCCAAGCTGTCCAGACGCTGCGCCTCTAGTACCTTGCGTTCCAGCACGCGCTGCGCGGTTACATCCCGCGTCAGGGTGATCACGAAGCGCGTGTCGCCCGCCTCGATCACGCGACCGAAAACCACACCCTGAATGATCCGGCCGTCGCGCCGGCGGAACTCGGCCTCATAGTCGTCGACCGTGCCGTTTTCAACCAACTGACGGACAACCTCGTTGCGATCGTCGTAGTTGACCCAGAGTTCGAGATCCGCGGAGCTCTTACCGAGCGAGTCTGCGGCGCTCCAGCCCGTGATGCGCGCGAAGCCATCATTCAACACGACGTACTGCCCCGTGTTTACGTTACTGATCGCACAGGCATCTGGGATTGCGGAAAAAGCTGCGACCAAACGCGCCTCGCTCTCGCGCAGTGCGCTCTCCGCCTGCACCCGGCTGGTCACGTCGTGGAACACCAGGAGCAGCTTGTCGTCGACGAATGTACCCTGCACCTCGACGGACACGTCGCTACCGAATGCGGTGCGTATGCGCACCGCATCGAGTCGGATCTCGCTGCCGTCGTGTTCGGCCTCTCGGACCGCACGCTCCCACCTGTCCACAACGTCTCGACGATAGTCCTCGTCCGGGTAGGCTAGCCGGTGCCACGTGGGGCGGTCGCGCACTTGCTCGAGTGAGTAACCGAACAGAGCCCGCGCACGACGATTCCAAAACCCGATCTGCCCGTCCGAGCTCACCCAGCCCGCGGCGGTGGGCAGCGCACCGAGCATGCGCTCGAATAGACCTGCTTCTGCGTTGACCACCCGCTTCAGTCTCCTCGCTCGGCGCACACTCCGCCGCTCGGGTAGTAGGGTCACACCGGTCCGCCCCAGGCAACCTCGCTCGAGGCGCGGCGGAGTTCGGCAAGCGGAGAGCCACCGAATCCACGCCCATTCGTGACGCAATCCTAGCATTCTGGTCAGAGCAAGCGCTCGCGACCTGCGTCGGGGAGGCACCTAGCGCTGGACTGAACCGCGCGGGAACCACTCCGTGAGCCGCGCAGCATCATCCTGCGAAATGTCGGGGATGGCCGGCTCCCAAGTTTGGTGGTCCAAGGAGAAAAGAAGGCGGTCCTCGGGGAGTTGCTGGGCGAATGAAGCGGAGGGGCCGAGGCGGATGCGAAGCGGGCGCGGGCTGCGGGGCAACGCCCCGGCGAAACAGCGTAGCGGCGGTCAGTAATTCCCCTGGGAATTACTGAGACCGGGCGCTCAGCTGCCCTCCACGTTCGCCACGACTTTGCCGCGGTTCTCGCCCACTCCGCATTGGAAGGCGACCTCACCGCTGGCGGTCGGCGGGAGAACGATCGACACATCCGTATTCAGGGGCAGCGGCTCCTCGATGCCAAACTGAGGGAAAACCAGGGCTGTCGCGCAGCCGTGGTCCGTCGTGCGGCGGAATACCAACGGCTGAGCGTCTTCCACAAGCACGTGCTGCGGCTCGAAGCCACGTTCGCTGATTTCCACCCGCGCAGCGACATGCGTCGGTTGGGCAGACGCGGCGGCGCTCGCTTGTTGCTCCCGGGCTGTCGCTTGGCGGTGGCACGCCACCAGACCCACCCCTGCCACCAGCACGCCCCCGCGAAGCACCAGCTTCAGGGTCACACGGCTGACACGGAGGGAAGCCACAGAAACGCGCGTCATCACAGGTTCGTACGGCTGAACTCGGAAATAGTTCCCCAATGCCCAGATTCAGCGCAGCACCGCGAGAGCGCGCTCAGCACGGGACTGTTGGCGGATATGCCGGGCACAGGTTTGCGGTCTGGGTGATGACCCAATCAAGGCGGCGCGCCTCGTTTGAAGGCGCGCGCGGCGGCGCGAGGTGGCTTGCGTTTGCTCTTGGCCAACTTGGTGAACGCGGAAATATAGTCGATGTCGATGTCAGTCACTCGCACGCCCAGGAAGATCTGCTTGGCGATGCCGTTGCGACCTAGCCGGACTGGCACGACCTGCATCTTGCCCTGGTATTCAGTCACAAGCCAACGCGGCAAGGCCGCCACCCCCCGACCGCTCGCGACCATTTGCAGCATGATGTCCGTGGTTTCGATGGTTTGATGACGCTGGGGGACCGAGCCCGCGGGCAGCAAGAATTGGCTATAAACGTCTAGCCGTTCGAGGGCCACCGGGTACGTGATCAAGGTTTCCTGCTCCAGCTCCGCCGGCACGACGTAGCTACGCGCCGCGAAGCGATGGGCTTTGCCGACCACCAACACCTGCTCGTACTCGAAGACAGGCTCGAAATGCAGCCCTTTCCGCCGCAACGGATCAGGCGTGACGAGCATGTCGATTTCGTGACCGAAGAGCGCTCCGATGCCACCGAACTGAAACTTCTGTTTCACGTCGAGATCCACATCCGGAAATGCGTTCAAGTACGGCTCCACAATCGTGAGCAGCCATTGATAGCAAGGGTGACACTCCATGCCGATACGCAAGGTGCCTCGTTCACCGCGCGCAATCTGTGCGAGCAAGTGCTCGGCGTGCTCGAACTGCGGCAGCAGCCGCTGAGCCAGCGCCATCAGCTGATCTCCTGCGGCAGTCAACTTGAGTCCCCTGCCCTCTCGCTCCCAAATTGGCGTGCCCAGCTGTTGTTCAAGCTTTCGCACCGTGTGACTCAACGCTGACTGGGTGAGACCCAAGCTGCGCGCAGCGGCGGTGAGCGAACCTTGTCGGTGAACCTCACGCAACAAAGTCAGGTGAATGCGCTCCAGCGTGCTCATTGATTACTTTCAGTCATGGGTGCATGAGAACTTACCATTATTCCTCATGGATTCCGGAGCCTAGAGTCTGCGCAAGTCCTCCAAAGAAAGCGACAGACATGGCGCGTACGCACAACCTCGGCTTCCCCCGCATCGGCTCCCAGCGTGAGCTCAAATACGCTCAAGAAAAGCACTGGAAGGGCGCCTTGACGCACACGGAGCTGGAAACGCTCGGTGCCGAGTTGCGCCGCCAAAACTGGCAGCGTCAAGCAAAGCTTCATTGGGTCCCGGTAGGTGACTTCTCGTTCTACGACCAGGTTTTGGATGCCAGCTTCTTGCTCGGCAACGTTCCCGCGCGTGCACGTGCCGGTGTCGGCGAGCCGCTCGATGCGTACTTCCGCCTGGCCCGGGGACGCACCGGGGGCGATACCGACGGCGGCGTCGCAGCCGGTGAGATGACCAAGTGGTTCGACACCAACTACCACTACATTGTGCCCGAGCTTTCGGCGCAGACGACGTTTCGCCTCGACGCGACTCGCCTGCTCAGCCACCTGGCTGAAGCGCGCCAAGCGGGCGTGCCCGCAAAGCCGGTCATCATCGGCCCCGTCACCTACCTGTGGCTGGGTAAGACGAAGGACGGCTCAGATCGCCTGTCTCTATTGGCCAAGCTGCTGCCGCTGTATCGCGAACTGCTCTCGCTCTTGGCTCGAGAAGGCGTGGCTTGGGTTCAAATCGACGAGCCCGCACTCGTGACCGAACTCGACGCCACATGGAAGCAGGCATATCGCACGGCGTACGAGAGCCTCAAGAACGCCGGCAGCAAGCTGCTGTTGACCAGCTACTTCGGTCGCCTCGGCGGGAATCTGGAGTTGGCGGCTGGGTTGCCGGTAGACGGCATTCACCTGGATGCGATCTGCGCGCGCGTCGAAGTCGATCGGCTTCTGGGCGCGCTGCCAAAGAGTAGCGTGCTCTCGCTCGGTGTCGTGAGCGGCAGGAACATCTGGAAAGCAGATCTCGGCGAGGCGCTCGACTACCTAGAGCCGATCCAGCGGACGCTCGGCGACCGCCTGTGGCTCGCGCCTTCGTGCTCGCTCCTGCACGTGCCAGTGGATCTCACGAGTGAGAAGAAGCTCGATGCCGAGCTGCGGTCTTGGCTGGCATTCGCGCAGCAAAAGCTGGAAGAGGTGCAGCTACTCGGTAGCGCGCTGAATCAAGGGCGCGCCGCTGTTCAAGAAGCCCTGGCTGAGAATGCTCGCGCGCTCGAGGGCCGCCGGTGCTCGAGGCGCGTGCACAATCCGCAGGTGCAGGCGGCGGTCGAGGCGCTGTCGCCAAGCCTTGGGCAGCGAAAATCCCCATATGCCTCGCGCGCCGGAGCGCAAGCACAGGCCTTCAAGCTGCCCCTGTTCCCGACCACGACCATCGGCTCCTTTCCGCAGACGCTCGAGATCCGCAAGGCGCGCAGCGAGTTCCGGGCTGGCAAGCTCGATGCGCCCGCGTACACCGCGCAAATGCAGCGGGAAATCGCGCGGGCCGTGCAGGAGCAGGAACAGCTCGGGCTGGACGTTCTGGTGCACGGCGAGGCCGAACGCAACGACATGGTGGAGTACTTCGGCGAGCAGCTGACAGGCTACGCTTTCAGCGAACTCGGTTGGGTTCAATCATACGGCTCACGCTGCGTGAAGCCACCGATCCTATTCGGTGACATCAGCAGGCCCGAGCCGATGACGGTTCAGTGGACGCAACACGCGCAATCGCTCAGCAAAAAACCGATGAAAGGCATGCTGACCGGTCCAGTCACGATCCTGAATTGGTCCTTCGTGCGCGACGACCAGCCGCGTTCGGCCTCCTGCTACCAGCTGGCGCTCGCCATCCGAGAAGAGGTCCAGGACTTGGAGCGCGCGGGGGTGCGCATCATTCAAATCGACGAAGCAGCTCTGCGTGAGGGGCTCCCGCTGCGCCGCTCGGAGTGGCAAGAATACCTGAGATGGGCAGTCGATTCGTTTCGCATCGCCGCCAACGGCGTCGCGGACGACACGCAGATCCACACGCACATGTGCTACTCGGAGTTCAACGACATCATCGAGGCCATCGCCGCGATGGACGCAGATGTGATCACGATCGAAACATCCCGCTCGAACATGGAGCTGCTGGACGTGTTCGACCGCTTCGCTTACCCGAACGAAATCGGTCCGGGTGTCTACGACATCCATTCGCCGAACGTGCCGAGCGTGGCGCACATCGTGGCGCTGATGCACAAGGCCGCCGAAAGGATTCCAGCAGCTCGTCTTTGGGTGAACCCGGATTGTGGCCTCAAGACCCGAACCTGGGAAGAAGTGCGGCCGGCGCTGCAGAACATGGTTAGCGCGGCCAAACAGCTACGCGCCCAACTCGCCTGAGCGGCCCCTGGCAAAGCGGCCAGAAGCCGGCTGAGGCAACGCGATCGAGTGGCGACATCGGACTCACAATGTAGTTTGACGGCTGCGTTGGAGCCCTCTGCTCAGCACTAAACCCAGCGTTTTGTAGAAGATGTCTCGCTCGGCCGCTCGCCCTTCCCGCGTTCTACGGAAATGCGCTACCGTGCTCGCCCGCACCGGGTGAACAGCATGTCGAAAACAAGGGTTTGTATGAGCCGTGTGTCTTTGCTTGGGGCGTTGCTAGTTGGGTTGTGCGTCCTGCCGCTCGGGTGTGAGCTCATCACTGGCGACGTGAATACTGATTTCGGCGGTGCGGGCGGTGTGCCAGCAAGCGGAGGTGAGGCTGGCGAGAGCGGGTCCAAAGGGGGCTCCGTCGTGGCGGGTGGCGGTAGCGGTGGCAGCGCTGCCGGTTCGCCCGAGAGCGGCGCTGGTGGGGCCGGCGACAGCAACGGCATGGCAGGCGACAGCGGCTCAGCCGGCATGGCTGGCGACAGCGGCGCAGCCGGCATGGCAGGCGACAGCGGCCGCTGCAACACGGCGGCGGATTGCCCCGGCTCGAACGACGAGTGCAAAACGCGCACGTGCGTCAGCCACGAATGCGGCGTGACGTTCAGCGCGAGCGGCACGGCGGTCGCCGCGCAAACGACGGGTGACTGCCTGCAAGCAACCTGTGACGGCGCGGGCAACGTGGCGAACATCGCGGACAACACGGACCCACCCGCTGACGACGGCAATGCCTGCACGGACGAAACGTGCGCCGTTGGCGTGCCGCAGCACCCCGCGAAAACCAACGGTACCTCGTGCAACGACGGCAACGCTTGCACTACTGTCGACACGTGTCAGAGCGGCACCTGCAGCGGCGGGGCCGCCGTGTCCTGCACGGCACTGGACGAATGCCACAGCGCGGGAACCTGCAGCTTGAGCACGGGGCTGTGCTCGAACCCGCTCAAGAGCACGGGCTCGGCCTGTACTCAGGGCGGAGGCTCGGTGTGCAGCGCGGCCGGCTCGTGCGTGCCATGCTTAGTCGCGGCGGACTGCACGGGCACGGACACAGAATGCCACGTGAGGACGTGCACCAACAACACGTGCGGCGTGAACAACATCGCGCTGGGTACGGCCACGGCCGTACAAACGGCGGGCGATTGCCAGCAAAATGAGTGCGATGGCGCGGGGCAGATTGCTCCCTTCGCGCACGATGCCGACGTGCCGGCCGACGACGGGAATCAGTGCACGAACGAAGTCTGCACCAGCGGGGTTGCTTCGCACCCGCAGCTCGCGGCGGGCAGCGCGTGCAGCCAAGGGGGCGACAGTGTGTGTGACAGCTCCGGCGCGTGCACCAATGCCACCGTGCTGAGCACCTCACCCGGCGAGTCGGCGAGTGTGCAAACGGATACTGCGATCGCGGTGACGTTCAACGTTCCAATGACGCCCGGTACGCTCAACGGCCAGACGACAGCGGGTGCGTGCACCGCCTCTGTCCAAGTCTCGAGCGATGACTTCACGACCTGCGTCGCCTTCGCCGCCGCCGCCGCGGTGATGTCCGCTGGGAACACCGTCGCGACGTTCGCCCCCGCCCCGCTGCTCCCGTCAACCACCTATAGAATCCGTGTGACTACCGCGGCCCAAAGCGCCGCCAACAGCGCGCTGGCCGCGCAATTCACGCAGGTTTTCGGATTCGCTACGCCGTAGCGGCAGAGCCGACCCAAATCCTGAACGGTCCGCGTGTCTAGCGGCGCGCGCGCAGGGTCTCGAGAGTGCGCGCGATCGTGTCTTCGACTTGCTCCTGACCGATTGCCCGCAGGTAGGCCGAGTAATCACGAAGCCGCTCCCGCACGGCTTCGCTGTCCGGGTCATCGCCATGCGCAAGCGCCGCGTCTCGATCGCTCACATCGAAATTGATGAAGCCACGACAGCCGCGCGAGCCGCACAGACACGGGTCGCGCTCGGGCTCGTTCTGGGTCACCCAGCCGTAAAAGATGGTCACCTCTTCACCGGGCGCGACCGGGCCAATGCATTGGATGCGGCCTTCGCGATCCGAAAAAATGGCCGCGTTGGGCTGACAGCTGTGGTTGCACAGCCAGCCGCCCGGGACGCTGGTGTCGGGAATGATCACCCACCAGTTCTCGGACACGAGCGTGAGTTTGGTCTCCGCCGCGGCGCTCGCTTCCGGATCTTCGATGTCCACGCGGCGCTGCTTGGGCGCGTATGGCGTGATGACGTCACCCGGCTTGAAACGCCGTTTCGCGAACACGCCGCGACCGGCAATGCTCCGCTCGCGGAACTCAACCGGGGCGAGGCTGAACTTCGTTTTGTGCGGCTTGGCCATCCTGCGCCACGTGCTAGCCGCGTGGCTTGTCCAGAATACGGCGCAGCGTGCGCAGTAGCTCCGACGGGCTGAACGGCTTTTGCAGGAAGCTCATGCCCGGGTCGAGCACGCCACCCTGCGCGACGGCGTCCTCCGTATACCCGGAAATGTACAGGATTTTGAGTTTGGGGTAGCGCGCGCCGAGGCGCTTGCCGACCTCCCAGCCGCTCAAGCCGGGCATCACGGCATCCGTGATCAAGAGGTCGAATGGAGGCTGAGTTTCGGCCGTGCGCAGGCCCTCTTCACCGCTGCTCGCGCCGGTCACGCGGTAACCCGAGAGCGCAAGCGTGCGCTCGATCACGCTACGCACCGCGGGTTCGTCCTCGATGAGCAGCACGCGCTCACCGGTAGCCGCAGGCGGCGCGGGCGTTGGTGCCCCCGGCCCCTCCACGGTCTGCGCGTCCACGCGCGGCAAGTAGACGACGAACGTCGTGCCGCGTTCGAGCTCGCTGTGCACGTCAATGTGCCCGCCGCTCTGCTTGATGATGCCGTAGCACGTAGCCAGGCCGAGCCCCGTGCCGCCCTGGCGCGTGGTGAAGAACGGTTCGAACACGTGCGGCAGAGCCTCCGGCGCAATGCCCGCGCCGGTGTCCGCGACGGCGATACACACGTATGGCCCGTGCGCGACGCCTAACTGCCCGGCGACGTGGCGCTCCGTCAATTCGACGTCTTTGGTGGAGAGCCGAAGCTCGCCGCCGCGTGGCATGCTGTCACGCGCATTCGTGACCAGATTGAGCAGGACCTGCTCGAACTGGCTGGCGTCCACACGCACGAACGCGCGGCTATCGAGTTCTACCTGCAGGGTGATTTGCTCGCCCAGCAGGCGCCGAAGCAGGGCGCCGAAGCGCTCGATCAGCGCGTTCGGGTCCAGGTTTTTGGGTTCGATGAGTTGGCGGCGCGCGAACGCCAACAGCTGCGCCGTGAGCGCCGCGCTACGCTCCGCGACGACGCGCACCTCTGCCAAAAGCGACCGCACTTCTTGCAGCGACGCCGCCGTGGTTGCCAGATCCACATTGCCCAGAATGGCGGTCAACATGTTGTTGAAATCATGCGCAACGCCGCCCGCTAGGCGCCCGATGCTCTCCAGCTTTTGTGCTTCGGAAAGCCGCGCCTCCAGCGCGCGCCGATGCGTGATGTCTTGCACGGTGCCGACCAAGCGCTCGAAGCGGCCCTCGTGATCCCGCACCGCGATGCCGGAAGCAGCCACCCAGCGCACTTCCCCATCCGAAAGCACGATGCGGTGCTCCTCCGGGCCGTAATTCCCACCGTGTATGGCCTGTTGGATGCGCTGGGCAATGCGCTCGCGGTCGCCCTCGTGAATGCGCTCTTGGATCATGCCGGCCAAGTTGGGCGGCGAAAGCCCCAGCGGCACGCCGAAGATGCGCTGCGTGGTCTCGTCCCAGGAGCCCGTGCCATCGAGATTCATGGTCCACGTGCCCAGGCCGGTCGCGTCCAGCGCGACTTGGAGCAACAGGCGGTTTTCCTCGAGCGCGGTCACGTCCGTCGCGATGAGCACCAGTGACTTGATCTCACCTTCCTCCAGCACCGGGCTGATGCGCGTCAGGTAGTGACCCATCGTGTCGACGCCGTTGCGACCCAGATTGGCATACTGCTGAACGACACCGGTCTCGAGTGCACGAGCAATCGCCGCACGAAACTGCTCTCGAGCGTACGGCGGGACGTAGGCTTCAATCGACGTGCCGAGTACCTCCTCCATCCGAAAGCCGGGAGCGAGGCGATTGATGTAGAGCAGCCGCCCCTCGACGGTGAGGCGCGTGATGAAGTCCGGCGCGCTCTCGAGCAGCACGCTCAGGCGCTTCACATCGTCTTCGAGCGCTCGAATACGGTCGTCCTTCGGATCGGTCATGCTCTCCGCCTGCCCTCGCAGCCCACGCAACGCTAACCCAACTTGCCAGGAAGCGCTCCAAATTC
>JBDTJC010000192.1:0-5514 GCA_039936055.1 Polyangiaceae bacterium
CGACGAGAGCGCGTTTTCGGTGGCGACCGCCACGCGCGCCGGCTTACTTTGCGCATGACCGCCCGGAGCGCACAGCACGAGGCCGAGCGCGCACAAACCAGCAAATACTGGGGCCGAGCTCGCCGAACCGAAAGCCTGGAACACCCGCTCAGCGGCACTTTTCTGCACGGCGCGCGGTTTGCGACTGACAGGGCTCATCAGGCCGGACTCTAGCAAACTCGAGCGCGCTCGGGCGAGGCGTGTAGCCGCGCTCGCGTTGGGTGTCCGGTTTGCTCCGTTGCTCCGTTGCTCCGTTGCTCATTGCGTGTGAGATTTGCGCACCGTGCGCATTCTATTCGTAATGGACCCGGCCGAAGTCATGACGGCCGACAAGGACACCACGTTTGCCTTCATCCGCGGGGCCATGGCCCGTGGCCATGAATGCCTGCATTGCCTGCCGCGCGAGGTTTCGAACGAGAGTCGCGAGGTATTTGCGCGCGCTCGCCGGGTGAGCGTCAGTGATACCGCGCCGCACGTCACCCTGGGCAGTGACGAGCGCGTGGAGCTGGCCAAGCTGGACGCGGTCTTCATCCGCAAGGATCCGCCCTTCGACGCGGCTTACCTGTACCTGACGCAACAGCTAGACATGGTCAAAGACCGCGTGCTGGTCGTGAACGACCCGCGCGGCATCCGCGACGCGAACGAGAAGCTGTTCGCCTTCCAATTCGCGGAATTCATGCCGCGTTCTCTGGTCAGCGCGGAGCGCGCGCAAATCATCGAGTTCGTGAACACCGTGGGCGGCACCGCTGTGCTCAAGCCGCTGGACGGAGCGGGTGGCTCCGGCGTCGTCGTGCTCAGCGCGGGCGATCGCAATGTGCGCTCGATGGTGGACATCATGACCATGGAGGGCAAGCGCTTAGCGATGGTGCAGCAGTATCAGCCGGCTATTCGCCAAGGTGATAAGCGCGTGCTGTTGCTCGACGGCGAGCCGCTCGGCGCAATCCTGCGTGTACCGCGCGAAGACGACGTGCGCGCCAACATTCACGCGGGCGGGCAAGTCGTGGCTTGTGATCTGACGCCACGCGAACGCGAGCTTGTCAGCGCCGTGGCCCCTAAGCTGCGCGAGTATGGGCTGTGGTTCGTCGGCCTCGACCTGATCGGTGAAAAATTGATCGAGGTGAATGTGACCAGCCCCACCGGCATCCAGGAACTAGGACGTCACCAGGGGAATCACCCGGAACAAGACGTGATTGCCTGGGTGGAGAAGCGCGCATTCTCCGCGCGCTGAGCGCCGAAAATTTGTCCGGATTGCGCGTAGTACGCTAGCCGAAGGGCATGGCTAGGAAGTGCGAGCTCTGTGCAAAACTGAAAACGCGCGGGTCAGTGTCCGAGCAAAAGTCGAAACCGGCAAAGCTGAAGCGCGTCCTCGTTGAGGATCGCGTGATCGCGCTGTGCGAGCTGCACGCCGCCAAAGTCCGCTCGGCCGCGCCCGCGAGCGTGGCCGTGCTTCGTCAGTCGTTCACCGAGCGGCGCGGCAAACGCTCACTGCTTGAGCGCCGCGCGCCCGCTGATCGCAGGGCGTTCCCGGCGCGTCCCGAGGGCCGTCGCGCCTCGGCGGGACGCCGGGCGACTGACTCGAACGAGTGAGGTAGCGTAGCGCCCGTGAGCGAACGGGCGATTCATTTCGGCGTGCTAATTGCTGGCATCGCTCTCACTACTTGGGCGTTCACGCGGCCTGAGCCGAAGGCTCAGTTGGGCGCGCAGAACGAGAACGCAAGCCCGGCGCGCGCCGGCGCGGTCTCGCCGCTCGCGATCATCCCGTCAGGCTCTGCTTTCGTGCTCAGCGCAGACGTCGCGGCGCTCGAACGTGCGCCGTTGGGTGCGGCGTTCGCGCAGCGACTCGGCCAGCTGGGGCGCACCAACGAGCTGGCAGCGCGCTGCGGCTTCGACCCGCTGACGCGACTGTCACAGCTCGCTTTGGCGGTGCCCAGCGCGGGCATGCCCGGCAGCGACGACGCTCACGCCGATGATTTCGGCATCGTCGCGAGCGGGCCATTTTCAGCCGCAGAAATCACACGCTGCGCCAGTGCAGCGATCGCGCAACGCGGCGGCGACGCGGCCTTTTCGAAGCTGGGCGGCTTTAGCTCCGTGCGCGACCGTAAGGGCAGCGGGGGCGAAGTTGCGGCCAAGAACGGCCTCTTGATCGTGAGCGGCGGCAGCTACTTCCGCGAGCTGCTCGACTCCGCCGAAGGCAGCCACGCGAAACCGGATCACGACGATGCGCGCGACGCGCGACACGCCGAGCTACGCCGCGCGCTCGGCCCCGGCCAGCTCATCGCGACCTGGTTGCTCGCGGACGGCTGGTTCCAGCGCGTGTCCGGTGACGACAGTGCGCGCCTCTCGCCACTCGGCGCACTCAAAGCGCTCGGCGCGCGCGTCCAAGTCGGCACTGACGTGCGCCTCGCCGTGCTGCTCGACTGCGCCGATGCCGACGGCACCGCGCGGCTGGCAGCCCTGCTCGATGAGCGGCTCCCCTCGCTCGCCATGCTCGGCTTAGCTCCGGCGCTCATGGCGGCCGCACAGCGCGTGGAAGTGACGCGGGCGGGGGCGCGCTTGCAGCTCACCCTGACGCTCGCCCCGAACGAGCTGCGCGCCTTGTTCGACGCGCTATTCAGCGCTGAAACGCGCGCCGCGAAGCGATAGACGCCGCGCGCGCTGGGCGCTATGACGCGCGCAACATGTGGATTCACCGTGTAGCGCGCGTCACGCTCGGAATGTTGCTCGCCGTACAGCTCGCCGGTTGTGCGCGCCCGTCAGGGGCGAACGCCCCTACGCGCCCGCAGCAGAGCTTGCCGGTAGGTCCGCTCCAATTGGCAACGTCCAGCACCAGTCAAGCTCCGCAACCGAGTTCGGATGCCTTGCCCGTTGCGGAAGACGACGCCGTCTGGGGCTCGGCCAACGCGCCCGTTACCTTGATGGAGTTCTCAGATCTGCAGTGCCCGTTTTGCGCGCGCGTACACACCACGGTGAAGCAACTCGAAGCCACCTACGGCCCGGACAAACTGCGCATCGTGTTCAAGCACAATCCGCTGCCGTTCCATCAGAACGCACGCCCCGCCGCCAAAGTCGCGGACGCAGTGCTGCGCCAAGGCGGCTCGAAGGCCTTCTTCGCATTTTTGGATTTGGCCTTCAGCGAGCAAGCCAAACTGAGCGACGAAGCGCTCAGTGATTGGGTCTCGCGCATCGGGCTGGATCCAGCGCTCATCATGAAGCGCGCCGAACTTCAGGATACCGCGGAGAAGATCGATCGCGATACGGCGCTGGCCGGCAAGGTCGGGGCGAATGGCACGCCGGCCTTCCGCATCAATGGCGTCACGGTGAGCGGCGCAGTGCCGCTCAGTGACTTCACCACTGTGATCGACGCCGAGCTCGCGGCGACTGCGGATCTGAGTCGTCAAGGCACCGCGCCCAACGCCGTGTACCGCACGCGAGTCGCGGCGAATTTCACGCTCCCGAAGCCAGAAGAGCGCGACGAGCCCGAGGACGACCTCAGCATCTGGAGGATGCCGGTGCAAGGCGCGCCAGTGCAGGGCCCGAAAGACGCCCTGGTCACCATCGTGGAGTTCTTCGACTACCAGTGCCCGTTTTGTCGCCGCGTCGAAAGCACGATGAAAGAACTCCTGCTGCGGTACCCGAATGATCTGCGGATCGTGCTCCGCCAAAACCCGCTGCCTTTCCACGCTCGCGCCCTACCGGCCGCCAATTTGGCGCTCGAAGCGCGCGCCGAAAAAGGCGACGCCGGTTTCCTTGCCGCCAACACCGCGTTGTTCGACGACCAGCATCAAACTCTGGATGACGCCGCACTGCTGCAGATCGCCAAAGACCTGAAGCTCGATCTGAAGCGCGTTCAAGCCGCGATTTCCAAGAACACCCACGCCAAGGAAATCGAAGCGGACGCCGACCTAGCCAGTGATTTCAAAGCCTCGGGTACCCCGTATTTTTTCATCAACGGCCAGCGCTTGTCGGGCGCGCAACCGCTCGAAAGCTTCGCCACGGTGATCGACGCGCAGCTCAAGGTCGCCAAAGCTTTGGTCGCTTCGGGCACGCCGCGTGCCGGTGTTTACGATGAACTCATGAAGCGCGCGAAGGACCCGGACGCCCCCGAACAGAAGGTGATGCCGGCGGCCAGTGCCGAGAACCCCGCGCGTGGCCCCGAAAGCGCGCCGGTCGTGATTCACGAGTTCGCGGACTTCCAATGTCCGTTCTGCGGCCGCATCGAGACAACCTTGGCCGATCTAGACAAGGCGTTTCCGGGCAAGCTGCGCTGGGTTTGGCACGACTACCCGCTGCCCTTCCACCCCCACGCATTGCCGGCCGCGCTCCTGGCGCGTGAAGCTCGCGCCGAAAAGGGCGACGCCGGGTTCTGGCAAATGCACGACCTGCTGTTCCGCAGCCAAGGCGTGGACGGCGCGTTTAGCCCAGAAGCGTTCCGCAAATACGCGCAGGATCTGAAGCTAGACCCTGCGCGCGTGACCGCCGCGCAAAGCGACGGTCGCTTCGACAGCGCACTTGCTCACGACAAGGCCATCGCCCAAGACGCGAACATCAACGGCACGCCCGCGTTCGTGATCAACGGCTTCTATGTCTCAGGCGCGCAGCCACTCAGCTCCTTCAAGCGCATCATTCGCTACGCGCTGGCGCACCCTGCCGTGAAGCCGGTCGCGAAACCGTGAAACGCACATCGCCGGCGGACAGAGCGCGAACGCTGGCACCTGCATTGCGAACGCGCTGACCGCGCGCGCCCATTTCTGGCTTATTTCTCGGTCTTGCCGAGCAACTCTGAGAGCGGGTTCGTGCTCTGGCCCAAGCGCGCCACGCTGTCCAAGTGGTGCATGAGGAAGTTGCGATTGTCCGTGATCGACAAGTTCTGCATCTCCAACGCGCCGATGCGGTCAGCCGGAGAGAACGCCGGATCTTCCACGCGCTCCATGCTCAGCTTCTCGGGCGCGTAGGCCATGTACTCGGCTTGCGTTTCAAGGATCGAGTAGTCGTCACCGCGGCGCAACTGCACGGTCACGCTGCCAGTCACGCTGGGCGCGATCCAGCGCGTGAGGCCGTCCTTGAGCATCATCGCCTCGGGGTCGAACCACTTGCCCTCGTACAGCACGCGACCCAAACGGCGGCCTAGCGTGAAGTACAGGTCGAGCGTATTTTCGTTGTGCACGGCGGACAACAGGCGCTCGTACGCGATGTGTAAGAGAGCCATGCCCGGCGCTTCGTAAATGCCGCGGCTCTTCGCGTCGATCACGCGATTTTCGATCTGATCGCTCATGCCCAGGCCATGCCGGCCACCGACGCGATTGGCTTCCAACATCAAATCAATCAGCGCGCTGTAGCGCTGGCCGTTAATGCTCACCGGAAAGCCGTTTTCGAAGGCGATCGTCACGTCCTCCGCCGCCACCTGAGTGTCGGCCTTCCAGTGCGCAACGCCCATGATCGGCTTCACGATGTGCATGCCCTTAGTCAGGAGCTCCA
>JBDTJC010000193.1:0-23445 GCA_039936055.1 Polyangiaceae bacterium
GGAAGCGCGCGCCCTCACGCAGCGGCTGGATGTGCAGGCCGCGCGCAAACAGGTTGAAATGATGGACAACGCGCTCAGCGTCGCGCGCACGTCACGCTACACGGGCGTGGTCAACGTCGGAGCGCACCTGCACCAAGACGTGACCGGCCCTCGTCTGCTTGGCCCGTCTTTGTCGTTGGAATTGCCCATTTTCGACCAACGCCAGGCCTTGATTGGCCGCCTAGAGGCCCAACGCCGGCAGGCTCAACGCCGGCTGGAGGGCGTGGGGCTGGATGTGCGTTCGGAGGTGCGCATGGCCAAAGCTCGGCTGGAGCTGAACCGCCATGCCGCCGAACAATACCTGACCGCGCTGCTGCCGCTCCGCCGCACGGTGCTGGAGCAATCCGAGCTCGAATACAACGCGATGCAGATGGGCCTGTATGAACTCTTGGCGATGAAAAAGTCCGAGGCTGAAACGATGCGAGCCTACTTGGAAACGGTGCGTGACTATTGGGTTGCGCGTGCAGAGCTTGAGCGAGCCCTGGGCGGCCGCGCGACGGACCTTCAACCCAAGAAGCCTGGGAGCGCCGGATGACCGACCGCAATCTGGAAACCAACCCGACCGACAATACGGCCGTACCGGCGCTCGCTGGCGACGCGCTCAGCCGGCGCCGCGTGCTCGGCACGGGCGCAATCACCCTTGCGGCGAGCGCGCTCACCACGTTGACCCGCCCTGCTTCAGCAGCTGAACCCGCTGCCGTGAACTTCACCCCAGCCCCCACTCCAAGCGCCGCTCGCGTGGGCGTGAAGGACTGGCTGACGCCCGGCCAGCCCGGCCGCGACTACCAGCCGGTGGTAGTGCCCAATGGCGCTAAATTGCCCTGGAAAGTGGTGGCTGGCGTCAAAGTCTTCCACCTCGTTGCGGAAGAGGTGAAGCACGAATACGCGCCTGGCATCCAAGCGCTCTGCTGGGGCTACAACGGGCATGTCCACGGCCCGACAATCGAAGCCGTCGAGCGAGATCGCATCCGCATCTACGTCACCAATCGCCTGCCGGCCGCAACCACTTTGCATTGCCACGGCATCCTGCTCGAGAACGGGATGGACGGCGTGGGAGGCCTGAACCAGAAAGCCATCCAACCGGGAGAAACCTTCAAGTACGAGTTCACGCTGCGCCAAAGTGGCACGGGCATGTACCACTCGCACCACGATGAAATGACGCTGATGGGCTTGGGCATGACCGGCCTGTTCGTGGTCCACCCGCGGCGCCCGCGCGACCCGCGCGTGGATCGTGATTTCGCACTGATGCTCCACGAGTGGAAGGTTAACGTCGGCGCAGCGCGCCCCGATCCGAACGAGATGGTCGAGTTCAACCTCCTCACCATCAACGGCAAAGCGTTCCCGGGCACGGACGCACTCGTCGTCAAAAAGGGCCAACGCGTGCGCATCCGCATCGGCAACCTGAGCGCGATGGACCACCATCCAATCCATCTACACGGCTACCAATTCAAGACCACCGAAACGGACGGCGGTGCCATCCCCGAATCGGCGCAGTGGCCTGAAGCCACGGTTTTGGTGCCGGTCGGCAGCACTCGCACGGTGGAGTTCGTAGCCAATGAACCTGGGGATTGGGCGATGCACTGCCACATGACGCATCACGTAATGAATCAAATGGGTCACGGACTGCCCAACATGATCGGCGTCAAACCTGGCAAGCTCGATGCGAAAGTGCAGCGCCTTTTGCCCAGCTACATGACCATGGGCCAGGCGGGCATGGCCGACATGGGCGCAATGCACATGGGCGTGCCCAAGAACAGCATTCCCATGCTGGGCGGCCGCGGCAAATACGACATCATCACCATGGGCGGCATGTTCACCATCCTGAAGGTCCGTGACGAGCTCGCGAGTTACGCTGACCCCGGTTGGTACGAGGCCCCCGCCGGTACCCTGGCGCAAACCGCGCCGCCCGCGGACCTCGCGCGTGATGGCGTCGATGTGGATGCACCCTCCAAAGCCTGGGCAGACGCCAATGTCCGCAGCGGTTGATGAAGTTTCGCCGCAGCCGGTGCGCGATCCGGTGTGCGGCATGAGCGTGAACCCCGCCCAAGCGCGCGGCGGTTCCTTCACCCACGAAGGCGTGACGCATTTCTTCTGCGGTCCGAAGTGCCGCGAGCGCTTCGCGGCCGAACCCGAGAAATACCTTCAAATGGAGGCAATTCCTGGGCCTTCCGCAATCCCGCTCGCCCCGCCGCAGGCCCCCAGTGTCGCCCCCGTCGGCGTATTCTACGTCTGCCCGATGGACCCGGAGGTGCGTCAAAGTACCCCGGGCGCGTGCCCGAAGTGCGGCATGGCGCTCGAGCGCGAGATTTCGTCGGTCGACGCCGCACCTGACAACACTGAGCTGCGCGACATGTCGCGTCGGTTCTGGGTGGCCGCTGCACTCAGCACGCCGCTGTTCCTGATCGCCATGAGCGAGATGCTCCCGGGGCTGGACCACAGCGCGACGCAACATTGGCGCGGCTACCTCCAGTTCGCGCTGGCGACTCCGGTGTGCGCCTGGGCTGGCCTTCCGTTCTTGCAGCGCGCCCTGCGTTCCGTGCGCACGCTGCAGCTCAATATGTTCACGCTGATTGGCCTGGGCGTGACGGCGGCATACGCTTACAGCGTGGTCGCGCTCTTCGCTCCGGGCGCTTTTCCGCCGAGCTCGCACGACATGCATGGCGGGGTTGCGCTCTATTTCGAGGCCGCGGCGGTCATCGTTACGTTCGTCCTGCTCGGACAAGTGCTGGAGCTACGAGCCCGCGCTCAAACCGGCGCCGCGCTTCGAAAGTTGCTGGAGTTAGCGCCAAAAACCGCGTGCCGCGTGGCAGCGAACGGGCAAGAGCAAGACGTCGCGCTCGAAGCCGTGCGCGTGGGCGACCGCCTGCGCATTCGTCCGGGCGAGAAGGTCCCGGCTGACGGCATCGTGCTCGAAGGCACCAGCCGCGTGGATGAAGCCATGCTCACCGGTGAGGCCAACCCCGTCGCAAAAAGCGTCGGCGAGCGCGTGAGCTGCGCCACCGTGAACGGCACGGGTTCACTGCTGATCGAAGTCGAGCATGTCGGCACCGAGACATTGCTTGGCCGAATCGTCACGCTCGTCGCGGAAGCCCAACGCAGCCGCGCGCCGATTCAGCGCCTCGTCGACCGGGTATCGAGCTACTTCGTCCCGGCAGTCTTGGCCATATCCGTGCTCACCTTCGTGCTTTGGGCCACGTTGGGCCCCGAGCCCCGCTTAGCGCACGCGCTAGTGAATGCGGTCGCGGTGCTGATCATCGCCTGCCCGTGCGCGTTGGGCTTGGCCACACCCATGTCCATCCTCGTCGCTAGCGGCAGGGGCGCGGAGCTCGGCGTGCTGTTCAAGAATGCGGAAGCCATCGAGCGGCTGCAGCACGTTGACACGCTCGTCGTCGACAAAACGGGCACTTTGACCGAGGGAAAACCAAAATTAACCACCCTCCTCAGTGCGCCGGGCGGCGAAGAGCACGCGCTCTTGCGCTATGCCGCGAGCCTCGAGGCGCACAGCGAGCACCCGCTGGCGAAGGCCATCGTGGCGGCAGCCAAGGAGCGGCAGCTCGAACCTGCCGCCGTGCTCGGTTTCGCTTCAGTTACCGGGCAAGGCGTGTCCGGCGTGGTCGGCGAGCAACGCATCTTGATCGGGAACCGTGCACTGCTCGCGGCGCATCGCGTTTCTGCTGACGCCCTCAATGCCCAGGCTGATGCGCTGCAAGCGCGCGGTCAAACCGTGGTGTTCGTCTCGGTCAATGAGCAGTTGGCCGGTGTGCTCGCCATTTCCGACCCGCTCAAAGCGAGCACTGCCGCGGCCATCGCTGAGCTGCGCTCCGCGGGCCTGCGCATCGTGATGCTGACTGGTGACGCGCGCGCGACGGCGCAAGCCGTGGCAGAACAGCTCGGCATCACGGAGGTCATCTCCGAGGTATTGCCCGATCAGAAGGCGCGCGCCGTCGAACGCCTGCAGCAGGCTGGCCGCGTCGTCGCCATGGCCGGGGACGGCATCAATGATGCGCCAGCGCTCGCACGCGCGGACGTGGGCATCGCCATGGGCACGGGCACGGACATCGCTATCGAGAGCGCCGGCGTCACGCTCGTGAGGGGTGATCTGCGCGGCATTGCGCGAGCGCGCGCGTTGAGCCGCCTGACGCTGGCCAATATCCGCCAAAACCTGGGCTTCGCGTGCCTGTACAACTCGGTCGGCGTGCCACTCGCCGCGGGCGCGCTGTATCCCGCGTTCGGGATCTCGCTCAGCCCGATGTTCGCAGCCGCCGCGATGAGCCTCAGCTCGGTGTCGGTGATCGCCAACGCGCTGCGCCTGAAGCGCGCAGCGCTGTAAGGCGCGGAGAGCAACCGCCGAAGCCCGAGGTCTGTCGCTTACTCGATGACGTCGTACACAAAGTCGCCCGACTTGTTGACGAGGTGCGCGTCGCTATCCGAGCCCGCACCCGAGTGGCACCCGACGCAGATCCCTTTGCCTGCGCTGGTTTTCTCGGGGGTCAGGCCGATGCCGTCGGCGACGATGCCGTTCGCGTCGTGCGGGGCCATGCTGTCCTGCGGGACGCGTTCGTACCAGTACCAATTGGCGCCGCCCTTGCTGGTGTCGGCAACCTTGACCGACACCGCGTAGCCGACGAGCGCCATTGAATCATCGTACAGCTCCTTCACCGCGGCCGAGCCCTTGGGGCGCTCATCGCCCACGGCGCCGGTGAACTTGGAGATCAGATCATTGGAACAGATCCGATTGATACCGTGCGGAGAGACCTTCATCTGCGGATGCGAGGCCGTTTCACAGCTCCACGTTTTGTAGCTGCCCGTCGTGAGCCAAGCTTCCACGTCAGTGCCGTTAGTGGTCGGTGGCGTTTGCGCGTCACCAGCGCTCGTGCTCGGCGTAGAAGTCATGCTGTCACTGCCGCACGCGGTCAGCGCGCCAGCACACACAGAAAGCGCCACAAAATAGCGAGGAAAATGCATAACCGTCTCCTGGGGATAGATCGATAGCGGTGAAGAGGGCCCGGGCTCTCTGGGCGCGGTACGTCCAAGCCCGCAAACGGTTACCGGCTTCGAGCGCGATTTGACGACGGTAGACAGCGCCGGCGCCAGCCTTGATGGGAGAAGGCGCCGGGGCGAGGCGCGGGAGCGGCTAGTCGGGAGCGATCTGGGGATGGGTTGGGGCGATACAAATTCGCAGCGGCAAGTGGGATGGGGTTTGGGGCCACGAGGAAAAGGGCGCGCTAGCCGAGCTGGTCAACGGTAGGCCAGCGAGCGAGACACCGTTCGTAGCTGCGGCCACGCCTGCCCGGCAGTTCGCCATCGTTCTCTGCGAGTGCTGTGAGGCTTACGCCGCCGTCGAGGTCGCCGCTGCGCCGGGTGCGTGTTCGGCGGGCGATGTGCGGGCCGTCGTCGCGTGCGCAGGCAAGAGCGCCCGCGTCAGTACGGTTTTTTGCCATTGAAATTGCCGGGCGGGTCGTAGTTGCAGACCCAGATCTGCCAGTCCGGAAAGCCGTTGAACGGGGAGTTCGTCGAGCAGTTCGTGACGCCGCAACCGAGCTTTGCGCTATCGCGCCAGACCACTTGCGTGTAGTGCCCGCACACGCCACTGCAGCTGTTGGCTGCGTAGTCGTAGTCTTTCGCTTCACCCACCCAGGAGTCGACGACGGCTTGGGGGGTCACGGCTTGACCCGCGCTCGCATACAAATCCTCCCCGTACTTGCCACCGCTGTGCTGAAACTTGCAGCCGGCTGCCCACGCTTGGGCGGTGGCCGCGAGTTCGGCTGACCACCCGAGCGGCGGGATCGCGGGCGTTGCGGCGGGCATCACCGCAGCACGAGCCGCGTTGTGCGCCGCAGTCATCCCCTGCTGCGCCGCGGGCTCGGTATCACCCGAACCGGAACCCGCGCTGCTCGTGCCGGAACCCGCGCTGCTCATGCCGGAACCCGCGCTGCTCGTGCCGGAACCCGCGCTTGCAGGCACGCCAATGGACTGATCAGAACTCGAGCACGCGACGCCGCACGCGCTGGCCAACGCCGCGAAGGCACACAGCCGAGTTGCGAGGTGCATGGCGGGAGAGCGAACGCCCATCAGAAGACGTAACGCGCGCCCGCGCTGCCCATGCCGACCACCGGCGTCCACGGGCTCACGGTCGGGTGCTCGGCGGTCGTAGTCGGCGTCGTCAAGAGCAAGCCGAGCCACGTGCCAATGCCCGTGCCGCCGGCGATGTAGCCGGCCGCGGAGATCGTGCGCAGCGTTCTGAACGCGGAGCCGTCTTCCGGGTAGGGCGCGCCTTCGGTGCATTTGTTGGCGGGACAATGCTGCTCCGCCGCAGAGTAACGACTGAGCGCGGCAATGCCGGTGACCGTGCCCAAGCCGAGGCCCGTGGCGCCAACGGTCAACGCGACGACGCCCCACGCGTGACGCGCCGAAGAGCCGCCAACGAGCTGTTCTGGCCGCTTCGTTGGGTGCCCAGAAGCGGACAACCAAGCCATGCCCATGGTCTTCGTTTCGCCTTCACTGGTGTCGAAACTGAGCCGCGCTTGCTCGCCGTCAGCGTCACTAGCCACGACGTCGTGATGACCGGGGTCGACGGCGACCGGCGTCCCCGAATGAATCATTTTTCCGTCCAGGACCAGGCGCAAATTGCGCGCGCGCTCCTCGGCGCTGCCGAGCGCGATCTCGATGCTCGGAATGCGCGGGCGAAGCTGCGCAAGCTCGTCGCAGGCGCTGGCCAGCGCGGCGCTCTTCACGCCCGGTTCGGCACTCGCGAGCACGCTGCGATAGTCCTCCGCGGCCTGCACCAGTTGGCCCAGCGCGACCCGTGAGCGTGCCAAATACAGGCTCACCGTTTGGCCGGGCGTGACCACCGCAGCGCGCCGAAATTGCGCCAAAGCAGCGACATAATCGTGATGCTCGAAGGCAGCCAGCGCGCGCTGAGTCAGCGCGGAACCAGCGCTGTGCAAGGCCGCACTTTCAGTGTTCTGCGCGTGCGCACACAAGGACCAGCAGGAGAGAACAAGAGCGCACGCGGTCGATCGAATCACTGTCCCTCAGTGAACGGGAGTTCCCCCTTGCTGTGAAGAGCTTTGTGCACCAGGAAGCGAAACTGCTAAGAGCGCGGACTACGCACACTTACATGCTAGCCGCGCGTGTGACCGGGTAAGTTGAGCGCGCGTGCGGCGCGCGATTTTTCTGCTCGCGGTGCAGCTTTGCGCAGATCGCGCGATGAGCGATGTAGCGGTGAGCGCGGTGGAGCGCCGTGCGGACTATCGAGCGCCGGCTCACTGAGACTGGTTCCAGTTTCGAACGAATATTCGTCGCACGCATGCCGCAAGCCGCGCTACCAACCGCGCGCGGCGTTGCGAGAAAACGCGCGCGTACACAGTGCGTCGCACGCCTGCGTGCTACTTTCGACAACGAGCGCGCCGACCGCAGTTCCTAACGTCCGCGCTCCGTGAACTCTTGAGGAGCTTCGATGCAGCAGCATGTTCGCTTGATACGCGCGACTGGGCGTTTGGAACGCCGAATGTTTCTCAAGGCCTTGGCCCTGGGCCTGACCTTGCCGGCCGCAATCAGGCTCGCGCGAACCGCCACCGCCGCCACGAGCGCCGCGCCCAAGCGCTTCTTCTTGTTCTACATGCCCCACGGCATCGCGCCCGAGCACTACAACCCGCAGGTATCGGACAGCGACCGCACCAGCTTCGCGCTGGACAAGAGCAACGTCAGCATCTTGGGGCCGCTGCAAAAATACAACTCGTCCGTGAACGTGTATCAGGGCTTCAAGTACCCGGGCGGGCAAACCCACAGCGGCATCGTGAGCTGCCTATCCGGCCTCGACGGCACGCCCGACTCCACGCGACCGCGCACCTCATTGGAGCACGTGATCGCGCGCAGTCTGGGGGTCAAACCGTTGATCCTCGGGGCCTGCTCGCACCTGGCCACCAACTTCGACGACAACGGCAAGCTGTTCTGGGACGGCACCGCCGTGGAGCCACAAAAAAGCCCCGTCGCCGCGGCGGATTCGTTGTTCGGGGCCGCCACAGCGGTGCCCACGAACCACGACGCGGAGCTACGCACCGACCTGCTGGCGTTGACGGCATCCGAGATCCAAAGCCTGCAGGGTACGCTCGGCGGTCTAACGACCGAGAAGACCAAGCTGCAGCGCCACTTGGACGCGATTGCGGCCATCCAGAGCGGCAGCGGCAGCAGCGGACAAACCACGTGCTCCGGCAAACCCTCGCTGCCCAACGTCGAGAAGGTGCGCGCGGCGAGCGCTGGCCAAGTCGTGAACTCCAGCGGGGGGAACGACTACTTCTATCAAGAAGCCAACTTCCCGCTCTTGATGCAGGCGCAGCTGGAGCTAATCGCGCAAGCGTTGATCTGCAACGCCGCGCAAGTCACGGCGCTGATGCCGATGTACGCCACGTGTGACTT
Source organism: Polyangiaceae bacterium (assembly GCA_039936055.1). GTDB lineage: Bacteria > Myxococcota_A > Polyangia > Polyangiales > Polyangiaceae > PMG-095. The sequence goes on from JBDTJC010000193.1 coordinate 8,458, forward strand.
CAACTTCAACTTTTCGCAGCCGAGCGCGAGCGCGCCTGCCAGCGGCTGGGCACATCACGCAGAGCTCTCTCACACTCGGTACCAGCAAGCAGCTGGCGCGCAATACAACTCGCCGCTGTCGGTCAACAACTTCGATCCCACGACGCGGGCGGTGTTCGCCGGCGCGCAGCGCTGGTTCGCCGATCAGCTGGATCAGTACCTGCTGCAAGCCCTAGCCAACACGGACGACCCGAGCGCACCGGGCACCAAGGTGCTGGACAACACCCTGATCTATTGGATGAGCGAAATCGGGGATGGCGCGGATCACACCACGGGCAGCGCCATCGAATACCCGCAAGTTCCTAGTTATTTGCCGCTCGTCAGCATCGGCAAGGCGGGCGGTGCGCTGAAAACGGGGCAGGTCGTGCGCTTCGATACGGACCGCCCCGCGGCGGATTTGTACCTCTCGCTGTGCAAGGCCATGGGCGCAGGCACCGCAACGTTCCCCGATGCGGTCGCGCCGGTCACTGAGGTGCTCACATGAGGCGCCTCTTGCTTTCCACCCTGCCGATTGCGCTGTTGTGGGCTTGCCAAGCCAGCAACCCCGACACCAGCAGCATGCGGCCAACGGGCAGCGCGGGCGCAAACAGCGCAGCGGGAGGCGGGGCGTCTACACCGGTCACACCGGTCACCCCGGTCACCCCGGTCACCGCTTGCACCGAGGCCGCGCTCGGCACACCCGTGTTGCGCTTGCTCAACCGCGCACAATTCGCGAGCACCATCGGGGATATTTTCCCGCAAGTCAGCGGCGCGTGGACCAGCACCTTGCCCGCCGATCCGGTGTCCAGTTTCGGGTTCGACAACGACGCGGCGACCGTGGTCGGCCCCCAGCTCGCGCAAGCCCTGCTGGACACCGCAACCTCGGTAGCCACAGCGGTGACCGGTACCGCCCTGGGCACGATTCTCCCGTGTTCGGCCAGCACGGCGGATCGCACGTGCGCCACGCAATTCCTCACTCAATACGGGCGCCGCTTTTTCCGACGCGCGCTCACGCCAGCCGAGCAAACCCGCTACCTCACCTTCTACGACAGCGCGCTCGCTAAATCGGACTTCAAAACGGCCATCAAGTGGCTGACGGTGGGCCTGATCCAATCACCGAATACCGTGTATCGCAGCGAAATAGGCAGCCCCGCGGCGGATGGCTCGACGACCTTGAGCCAGTTAGAGCTCGCAAGCGAGCTTGCCTACACGTACACCGGGACCACGCCCACGGACGCGCTGCTCAGCCAAGCTGAAAGCGGCACGCCGTTGGACGCCGCGGCGCAAGCCAAAGCCCTACTCGAAACGGACGCAGGCAAAGCGACGTTGCAGCACTTCTTCGAAAGCTACCTGGACTACCCGCGCGTTGCGTCCATCGAGCGCGCGGGCATCGACCAATTCGCCGCCGTTCGCAGCGACATGGTCCTTGAAACACACAGCTTCATCGATCAAGTCGTGATCCAAAACCACGGCGGCTTGAAAGAGCTGCTCACGGCCAGCACCACCAATCCTTCGCAAGCATTGGCCACGTATTACGGCTTTCCCGCACCGGCCACGGACTACGCCCAAGTCGAGCGCGGCACCGGGCGCGGCCTCGGTGTGCTGGCGCAAGGCTCGGTGCTCGCGAGCCGCGCGCAGCCCAACGGCTCTTCGCCCACGCAACGCGGGCTGCTCGTGTTCGCTCGCTTGCTGTGCAACACCAAGCCGAGCCCGCCCGCCAACGTGGGGACAATCAGCGAGCCGGCGCCGGGCGTAGAGACGACTCGCCAGCGTTACGAGGACGACCACGCAAAGTCGCCCGCGTGCAACACCTGCCACAAGCTATTCGATCCCATCGGCTTCGGCTTCGAGCACTTCGACGAAGGCGGGCGCTATCGCGAAACCGACAGCGGCCTCCCAATCAATACCGTGAGCTCCGTACCGAAGCTGGACGGCAGCGCACTGTTCCAGTTCCAGGACCAGGAATCATTGGCTCAGGGCCTGGCGCAGCAGGCGGTGGTTTACCAGTGCTTTTCGGCGTATCTGGCTACCTACGCGTACGGCACGGGAGACGCCTGCCTCGCCGCCACGCGCTTGCCGGAGCTGCAGGCGGGCACGCTGGGCATTGCCGACTACTACGCGGCGCTCGCGACCGAGCCGCACTTCACGCGCCGCGCAAGCCAGTAGCGCATCAGCGTGCAGCGCCGACGCGGGAGGGGCGCCGGCGGCTCAGCCAGCGGGGACTTCGAAATCCAGCACGCGCCGCTCGATGCGAAGCTCACCGATCACGCGCGCCGCGTCCACGTGGGCGGGGTGAACCTGGTATGCCTTGAGTGCGTCCCAGTTGTCGTGGGTGGACAGGAGGACGACGTCAGCCAGCTGTTCGTCGCCGCCTGCACCGAGCCCGACTTCGAGGCTCGACATGCCCGGAATGTTCCCGCGGAGGGCTTCCAGGGCGGCGCGCATCTTCTCGCCATGCGAGCGCCGTTCCTCCGCGGATGTTCCGCGAACTCTCCACATCACCACGTGCTTGATCATTGGCCTGAGCGTAGCACCGACCCCCGCGCCGAAATCACCTAGACGTCACCTGAGCGCCCCTGCTTACGCACGGAAACAAGTCAAAACCACCACGTATTCCCGAGGGCCGAACGAGAAAGAATCGCGGCTCAGAGGGGCATAATCGGCCTGCCAGGCCGTTGACAGAGCAGAGAGCGGTGCCCATGCCTGTGAGGGTCGAAGTGTCTCAAGAAAACCCACAAATTCGTTTCGAGCAAGATGGCTCGCGCCTCACGGCGATTGAAATCACCCGCGAGCAACGCTCGCCGGTCATTGCGGTGCTGCAGCGCACGCTGTTCGCGCTAGGCATCGTCGTCTCGTCGTATCACGCGCGTGCGCGTTCTCCCCGCTTGGTCGAGCGCGTGGTGATCGAGCGCACGGACGGCGGGTCAATTGATGGCGCGCTCAGCGCTGCCACCAAAGCTGCAATCTTGCCCATCGCCCTCACGCAAACGGAAGCCACCCCGCCCGCGCGCTCCTGATCCTCGGGCAGGAGCGCCGCGCCAGCGTTAGTTCGGGTCCCAGACGAAGCCGACCCGGAAATCCGCACGCAGGAACTCGGCTGCCGCTCGGCCACCGCCCTCGAAGTAGTGCTCGTAACTGGCCGCGAGCCCGGCCCAGGGCAGGAAGTTGTGCCGGCGTAGGGCGGAAAAGCCCACGCCGCCGCCGACCCGGAAGCCGTAGCTGAGCTGCGTGTTGTCCGCTTGGAACAGCGCCACCGGCGCGCCTTCCAGATCGTAGTGCCAGGTACGGTGGTGGACGCGCAGCACGACCGGGATGGCCGGGAAGTAATTGATGATGAACTGCGACGCGCCCGTGTTGGGGCGCACCATCGCCCCACCGCCCAGCTCCGGCCCCGCCAGCAACGTGAGGCTGTCGTTGATGCCGTAGCCGGGCAGGATGCGGCCCCAGCCACCCGCACCGAAAGCGAACCGCCCCGCCGTGCGCCGAAGCTGCACGTTACCCGCCGTTTCCAAGCTGAGCGTGAAGCGCTGGCGGTCGCTCTGCCGCCCCTTGAACCCGGGTTTTGGTTGAATCCAAAATGGGCACTCCGCATCCGCGCGCGACAGCGCGAGTTCGAACACCTGGCGCTGCCGCTCCGCATTCAGCGCCTCACGCGCGGCCGGAGTCATTTCGTGAGCAGCGGCGAACAGTGCTCGCGCGTCACCGGCGGCGCTGCTGCGCGAGCGCAGGGTCTGCAGCGCTTCAGCGCGCGCATCCACTGAGGCGCGGCACGTAGACTCGAACACCGCCGGCTCGATCTCGCGTAACGCATCTGTGTCGGTGAACCAGCCCTCGGATTCTTCTCCGGCAACGATGCGATCCACATCCGCCAGCAGCCCGCGCGCGCCTTCGGGATCAGCGGCGTGAGCAGCGGAACACCAGCAAAATGCGGCAGAAATCAAGCCGACGGCGTGGGGAACGATTCGAGAAAACATTCGAGCTAGCTACGGGCGCAGCATCCGCTCGGTATCTGCGCGGAAGCAATCGCCGAATTATTCTTTGACGCGCCGCGCACCCCGGTCCAATTTCGCTGGGCCATGCGCTACGATCAAGACCACGAAAGCAACGATCTCATCGACGAACGCGGCGAAGGCGGCGGCGGTGGTCCACGCATGGCCGGCGGCTCGCTGCTCGGGCTGTTGCCCCTGCTCTTGCGCTTCAAGTACGGCTGGGTGGTGATTGTTCTGTTCGTCGGTTACAGCGTTGTGCGTGGCTTGGGCGGCGGGGCTCTCGGTGGCGCTCCTCCCTCGCACGTCGCCAACGCCGTGGTGAGCGCGCGCGGCAGCGACGCACCCCGGCACTTCGTCGCCTTCGTGCTGGATGACGCGCAGGCCACTTGGCAAAAGATCTTCACGCAAGAAGGCAAAACGTACCGCAACGCGAAGCTCGTGCTGTTCACGGATCAAACGAGCACCGGCTGCGGCACCGGGGACGCGGGCACCGGCCCGTTCTACTGTCCGGTGGACGAGCGCGTGTACATTGATTTGGGCTTCTACAACGAGCTCGCGCAGCGCTTTGGCATCAAGGGTGACTTTGCCGAGGCCTACGTGATCGCGCACGAGATCGGCCATCACGTGCAGAAGCAACTTGGTCTGTCCGCGCAAGTCGACCGCGCCAGCAAGTCGGAACGCCTCGGCGCAACGGGTCTGAGCGTGCGCCTCGAGCTGCAGGCGGATTGCTTCGCCGGGATCTGGGCTCGCTCCACCAATCAGCGTCAGATCCTGGAAACGGGGGACGTGCAAGAAGCGCTCGCCGCCGCCGCTGCCGTGGGTGACGACCACATCGAGAAGCAGACGACGGGCACCGTCACGCCCGAAACGTGGACGCACGGCTCCGCCGCCGAGCGCGCGGCCTGGTTCCAGAAGGGCTTCGACAACGGCACTTTGCAAGCGTGCGACACGTTCGGCGCTAAGACGCTCTGATGGTGAGCGGCGCGCCCAGCCCAGGTTGGCACCCGAGTCCAAGTTACCGCCCCGCGCCTCGAATCTTGGGGCCGGGCGCTGGTTTTGCCGACCCGGTCGAGGCTGCGCACTTTCCAAACCAGGAACTGCGCTTTCGCAATCAGCGTTGGGCGGAGCGCGTCGGGCTCGTCGAGCGGCATGCCCGATGATCAATTCTTTTTCGATTGGCAGGGGGGCGCCCTCAGTGCGGCGCGCGCAGCCGCGAGTCCCGCAGCAGCTCACTATCGCACCCCGAGCTTCGAGCCCCTGCGCGCCGAACTCGAACGCCACTCGCCGACCAACCCGAGCGCGCTCGCGCAGCCGTACTTCCAGCGCACGGAACCGTGCACCCTGGTGCTAAACGAAGTCGAACGCTTGTGGAGCGCGATCGCCGAGCAGGATGATTGGGTGCCCTTCGAGCAGAAGGTGGCAGACATCCGCGAGCTCGGCGCAATCGCCCAGCTGTAGCCCTGATTGCGCCGATATGCGCTTACGCTCGCGCCACGGTCGGAGCAGTGGCGCTTGACCCGGACGCAGTCTTGACCGAGCGGGTCGATGGTGGGCCGGCGAGCGACGCTCGTGTCGTGGCTGCGGCCACGCCTGCCCGGCACAGTGGACGGGTTGGGTTGAGACCTCGACACCGCTTTTGCGGAAGACGACCACCCGTGGATCGAAAGCAATCCGCGAGCGGCGCTCGTCGTCGCGATCTTGCGCCGCGTCGCCTACACGATTCTGGCGTTGTTTCGCGGCGTCACTCAGCGCTCCGATGAGCGGAGAGCTGTCCCGTGGAAGGTGCTCATCTCCTACATCTTCTTCGCTCTCATCACCGCGACAGAACACCAACTCAAACCACTTCGCTCCGCCCGATCTCCCTGAGTAGTAAAGCCAAAACCAAGGGCCGATGCCCGCACCCAAACGCAAATACCGGACTCTTTCCGAGACCGATCCCTGGCTGCGCGCGAGCGCGGCCCCGCATCGCCTTGCCCGACGCGCTTCGTGACATCCGAAGGGGTGAGCCCTCATCCGAGCCCGCTCCCGAGCTCCGGGCCGATCCCTCAACCGGGGCCGCGCTCGCGCGCCGCCGCTTCTATGGATCAAGAGTGGACCCGGACGGTCACCGGTTGCGTGGTTGCGCCGGCTGGAGAGTCCTAGACGCTGTCGGCACGCCATGACTGAATGCGGCGTGCTTCCAGGGCCGAGCTACCCGACTCCCGTGCGCGCCGTGCCGGAACTGACAACGGCGCGCGCGGAGCTCTGGCTGAAAAACGACGGCCTTTCGCACCCGGTGTACGGCGGCAATAAGGTGCGCAAGGCCCAGCGTTTGATCGATGAAGCGCTGTTCAGAGGCGCACGGCGCGTGCTCAGTTTCGGTGCAGCGGGCAGCCATCACCTGCTCACGCTCTCGCTGTTCGCGCGGGCGGCGGGGCTGCCGTGTGCGGCCCTGGTCATTCCGCAGCCGCGCACGGATCACGCGCTGCAAACGCTGCGCGCCGCGATCGGCCTCGGGCTCGATGCGCGCGCGCTGCGTTACCCCGCGTTGCTCCCGCTCGCCACGCTGCGCGAACTGCGCCGCGGGGACTACGTCGTGCCACCCGGTGGTTCGAACACCGTGGGCGCGCAAGCCTGCGCGGACGCGGTGGACGAGCTTGCTCTGCAAATTGCGAGCGGGTTAGTGCCAGAACCGGATTGGATTGTCGTGCCGCTCGGCTCGGGTGGCACCTGTGGCGGCATTGCGGCAGGTGTGCTGCGCCGCGGGCTCGGCTGCCACGTGCTCGGGGTGCAAGTCGTGTCGGGTGTCGGGCCGCAGCTCGCGAGTAAATGGCTCGCCCGCAAGGTGCTGCGCAAAACTGGGTTCGCCCCACTCTCGAAGCAGCTCAATACGCGGCTGTCTTTCGACACCGCGCACGTCGGGCCGGGCTACGGCCGAGCGACTGAAGCCGGCGCGCGCGCGACGCGAATCGCCGCTGAATTGGGGCTCGAATTGGATCAAACGTACACCGCCAAAGCGTTCGCGAGCACACTCGCATTGCTGGATCGCGGCGATCCGGATTTGCCGGCCGCGCACGGTCGGCGGCTGCGAGTGCTGTATTGGCACACGTTGGCCGCGACCCCACTCGAACCGTTGCTGGAAGGCGCGCCACGCGACGACGAGCTCTCGAGGCAACTGCGCGAGCTCTTCCTGTAGCGCTCAGTGATTGACCACGGAGTCATTCCAAGTGCGCGCTTGATCCGCGACCACGAAAGCCATGGTGGCGAGCGCGGCAACGCTCTTCTTCAACTGCTCAGGGTCGATTTTGTCCAGCGTATCGGCAGCAGAGTGATGCACGTCGAAGTAATGCTCGATGTTCAGCATGACCGCGAACAGCGGAACCTTGTCCGGCTTGAGTGCGCTGATGTCTTCACCTGCGAAGCCCGGCTTCACCGTGGCAGCGCCGATTGGAGCCAATAACGCCGCGGTTTCCTGGGCTTCACCGAGAAACGGTTGTTCCCCGTCGGTCATGAAGCCGAGCGGCGCGCCGGCACCGGTGTCCATCTCGAACGCGCCCACGTGACGTTCCGCGTGATGATCTTTTTCATATTGTGCGGCGCCGCGCACGCCATTTTCTTCGTTGGTGAACAGCACGGCGCGTAGTGTCCGGCGTGGTACCAGGCCGAGCCCGCGCAGCGTGGTCAGCGCTTGCATCACGGTCACGACGCCGGCGCCGTCATCCTGTGCGCCTTGACCCACGTCCCACGAATCCAGGTGCGCGCCGATCAGCACCACTTCATCCGGCAATTCACGACCGCGAATTTCGGCCGTGACGTTAGCGGAGTTGGCATCTGGCAGGGTCTTCGGGGAAAGGGCGAGGTGCAGCTTGACCGTTTGGCCACGCTCGACCAAACGGTGCAGGAGTTCGGCGTCCTCGACCGTGACCGCGGCGGCCGGGATCTTTTTTGCTTTTGAGTCGAGGTAGCGCATGCTGCCGGTGTGGGGCACGCCGAGGCTGTGCGCAGTGAGCGAGCGTACCAGCACGGCCACCGCGCCCAGGGCGCCCGCGCGCGACGCGCCGGTGGTGCGGTACGGAATCGCCTCGCCATAGCCCGAACCGGCATTCGCAGGCCCGGCCATCACGTGGTCAAACAGCACAATTTTACCTGGAATTTCTAGTTTACGCGCTTCGAGCTCGTCGAACGAGCTGACCACAACCAAATCCGCGTCGATGCCTTGCGCTGGCGTCGCCACGCTACCGCCCAGCGTGAGCACGGGCAGCGCGCGCACCAGGGGCGCCAGCACGGTCGCGGACTCCGCCCCTCGCACCCAATGCGGCACGCGTACGGACTCCAGCGTCACGCGCTCGTGTGCTTCCGCAGTGAACGTGTCCTTGGCCCAAGTCACGGCGTGCTCCAACGCGGCTGAACCGCTCAGGCGCGAGCCGATGACATCCGTCAGCACTCCGAGCTTCTGAAAGGCGCCGTCCGACGCCAAGCTTGCTGCCAAGATACGCCGCGCAGTTTCCGAGTACGCGAGCGCAGTTGCCGTCGGAGGCGGCACAACCGGCGCGGGCGCACTGTCACTCGCAGCAACCGGCGCGGGCACACATGCGCTCGGAGCTAGCTGTGCACTGGTCAGAACAGCAGCCGGCGGCGCGTGTTCCGGCGCCAGCGTGGCCCCGCAACTCGCCAGCGCCAGAACGAGCCAGCCGTAGCTCGGAACTCGAAATGCGCTCGGCGGGAGTGAATCGTGGTTCATTCCCGCATGATCGTCCAAGTGGCGCGAACTTGAAACCTGACGCCTGTGCGGCGCTCTTCGCCGCCGCTTCTCAGTGCAGATTGCTTTCCACTCGCGAGATGCACTCGCTCAGCACGTCGTAGTAGGCGTCGGTCAGGGATTGGTAGCCGCTGGGCGCGGTGTTCACGAGGGACCTGAAGCCGGTGAAGCCAGGCGTCTTGCAGGAGCGCCAGTAACTCTTCTGCGAAGCGCTGACGCCGTCGACCGGGAACGCCTGCAGTGTGAGGGTACACGTTTGGCCCGCGTTGCTGCACGCCAAACGGCGAAAGCCGAAGTCGTAGTCACCGTCGCACCAGGTGTCACCGCAGATGTTGTCTATCAGGCGCAACACGGTTTTGGACTGCGCCGCGGTGAGCGCGTTGAGCGCTAGCGCTTCGGCCTGTGACTCCACTGGATTCGCCTCGCTGACCTCGACCTGCGACCCGGCTCCGGCGCTGCACGCCGCCAGCGACAACCCACACACGACCGCCAAACCACCCCAATACTTCGTCATGACACGCTCCGCGGAACACCCCGCCCACGGTGCCCCCGCGGCATTGGTTCCACGCCCTCATCGGGCAGTAGCGCCGCCGGGTGCGTGACTTCTCCGCGCTAGTACGACGAAACAGATAGAGTACTGAGGACAGATTTGCCGCGCTGGAGGGTTTCTGCGGCCCTCACCCTCAAGGGCCGCGGAAACCCGGAACGCACATCCGAACCGAAGGACTAGTCCAGAAATCTGACGCTTCGCTTGAATTTTCTGATCCTTTCCGGCCCCCCGCCCCCACTCACCTCGAAGGTGGCACTACTTCATGACTTGGTCTCGGTGACCGAGCTGCAGGGCGGCGCTGCCTATGCCCCCACCTCGACACCGGCCCGAAAGCCGACGCCCCTGAGCAGCACGCCCCATCCAGATTTTCGCGCCCTGTACGACGCGCATTTCGACTTCGTGTGGCGCTCCCTGCGCCGGCTCGGGGTCCGTGAGCCGGATGTGCTGGATTTGGCGCAAAAGGTGTTCTTGACGGCGCACGTCAAGCTCGCCGAGTTCGAGGGTCGCTCCCTCGTTTCCACCTGGTTGTTCGGGATCGCCCAGCGCGTCGCCAGTGACTACCGCCGCTCCGCGCTGATCCGCCGTGAGGTCTCGACGGACAACGCCGAGCTGGAAGCCGTAACAACCTGCCAGGAAGATTTCTCGGCCGAGAGCGATGCCCGCCGCCGCGCGCGCGCCGCAGAGGCCATCCTGAACAAGCTCCCTGAGCCGCAACGCACCGTGTTCGTCTTGTTCGAGCTCGAGGAAATGTCCGGACAGGACATCGCCACTCTGCTTAATATCTCCGTCGGCACGGTCAGGTCGCGGCTTCGGTTAGCGCGCGACGCCTTTCGGCGTGAAGTCAAACGTCTCTCGACCATCGACGCGAGCGGAAGGAAGCAGGCAGTCTGATGCGCGACCCCCAACGATTGCTGAGCACCCTCTCCGGCGGCGACGACCTCGAGCGCGAGCTCCTGGCTAGTATGAAGAAGGCCGACCCGCCGCTCGGCGCGAAGGACGACGCCTGGGCTCACCTATCCGCGCAAATCGCCGCCGTGGCCTTGGTCGGTACGGCGCACGGTAGCGCGGCCGCGTCAGCAAGCCCGGCAACGCGCGGCGCGCCTGCCTCCGGCAGCGCGAGCACCGTTGCGCCACTCGCCGTGAGGCTCCTGGGCCGCAAACTTGCCGTGGCTTTGGCAATCTCCGGAGTCGCCATCGGTGCGTCGGCAATCTGGGTGCATTGGTCGGGTACGCCGCACACTCCGCCTGTCGTGGCTCCGAAGGTCAGCGCGCCCACCCCACAACCCGCGCCCACCACCGACCTCGTGGCGGCCCTCCCCGCTCCGGATCCTACCCTTCAACTGGCGCCCATCACGGACACCAGCGCCAAGCGGGCTACGCCGCCAAGCGCCGATAGAACACGCAGTGACCAGCTGAGTGCAGAGAGCACGCTGCTCACCGAAGCGCGCGCTTCCCTGCGCAACGGGGATGCAACCGCCGCCCAGCAAACGCTCAATGAGCTGCGCGTGAAATTCCCGCAGGGCGTGCTGCGCCAAGAGCGTGAAGTCCTGGCCATCGAAGTACTCTCGGCTCGCGGCAACAAAAATGCGGCTCGGCGTCGGGCGCGGTCCTTCATTGCAGCGTATCCAGAGAGCCCGCACAGCGCGCGGCTGAGTCGTTTCGCGGACGCTCCCTGAGACGGCGTGTCGGCTGTGCGCATTGACCAACCAAAAAGCGAGCGCCGAAGCCAGCCCCAATAGGCCGAAGCGATCGGCAAACTTGCCGCTCCAATCCCAACCCGCGGCCGGTTGAAACGCAGCAGTTGCGGTCATTCGTCGGTTTCGTACGCGACCGCCAGCACTTCCAGCTCTTCGCTGCCACGCGGAGTGCGGAGCGTCCCAACGCCACCGACCTGCACGCCGAGCAGCGCGCGTGCCAGCGGCGAGGTGAACGCGATGCGACCCGCAGCCGCCTCGGCTTCATCAACGCCGACGATTTGGTACGACGCCTCTTGGCCCGATTCGGTTCGTAGCGTGACCCGAGCGCCGAAGCGAACCTCGCCCTGCGGCTGATTCTGCCCGAGTACGAGCTCCGCACTGGCAATGCGCGCTGCGAGCTCGTAGGCGCGCCGGGCGAGCGCCTGAAGCTGCGCAAGACGATCCGCAGGATCCGCCGCCTCGAACGCACTGCGCCGCTGCTCGATCACGGTTTGTTCCAGACGCAGCGCGCGTAGGCCGCGCGGCGTCACATAGTTCGAAACCCCATCGGGCAGCGGCGCCCGCGGCACGACCAAGACCTCTGACGCATTCGCGTCATCGTCCTTGGTAAAGGCTTTGCTCACGTGACGGCGCCGCGTTCGAGCAGCGTATACCCCAGGCTGCCATCGTCCCGATTTAGCCAGCGCGCGGGCATCACGTAAACAAGCACGGACCACGGCCAGGGCGGTCGACGACGAATCCGCCTGGCTTCCGCGGCAATGCTGACCTTCTCGAGCGCGTGGAAGCCGTATTTGCCGAAAAAGCCAAACCAATCCGGAGCGCTGAACAGTAGCGGCGCGGCGCGCATTTTCCTGCGCCAGCGCGGTTGGCGGCGGCGCACTCGAGCGCTGTAGTAGTCCTGGATCCAAAAGCGAAGTGACGCTTCGGCGTGCACGTCTTCCGCTAAGCGCCCCGCTTCGGCAGCGGACAAGTAGGTGATGACGCCTTCGGTGATCACGAGCGCCGCACGCGTGCTCCCGGAAACGCGCGCCAGGAGCGCTCGACGAGCCTCGCGATCCGCCAGGTCGATACCCACCCGTTCGAGTCCGCACACCGGTTGCTCGCCAGCAAGCTTGTCGTTCTTGAAGTCAATCATGCGGGGAAAGTCGGCTTCAATCCAACGCAGCGAGGCGGGCAGCTTCATGCGGTACGGGCGCGTGTCGAGCCCCGCGCCGAGGTTCAGCACGGTATCGACGCCCCGCTCGATGGCCGATAAGATCAAGCCGTCGATAGCGCTGGTGCGCGCCACCATGATGAACGCCATGGTGCGCGCGCCGCCGATGGATTTGGCGATCCTGTCGCCTTTTTCGCCCACCAGTACGCGCGCCAGTGGATCGCTAAACACCGCGTCCGGGCGCTCACTCTCGAGTGCTCGAAAGCTGGCGACCCAAAACGCGGTATCGCTCACGTGCTCGATCGCGTCCGTCATGAAGTTCTACGTGACGATTTTTCGTCGACCTCTTCCACGCCCGCTTTCGCCAAGCCCTTCAAGATCAGCGAGTGCGCAGCGCCGTCGCGTATCAGGCGCACCACGTCGGCGAGCTCATCTGGCTCGAGTTGGTTGTTGGGCAAAGTGAAGCGCTCGAGGGGCGGTTCGCTGCCGAAGTAGCCGACGCCGCAACTGGCATGAATGGTCCCGACCGGCGTGAAGCGGCCGTCTTCGAAGATCTGTAGAGCGATGCGCCAGGCGCCTTGCTCGATCAGTTCGCGACAATGTCGGCACTTGGCGCGGCCCGAGGAAGCACGCTCGGCTCGCAAGATCCGGCACAAACGGCCCTGGGCGACGCCGGCGCGAGCCAAAGCCTCTAGGCCCGCGCGCTCATTGCCTGGCATCGAGCTTTGAGCGAGCACCGGCAGGAGGGCCTCGGGCCGAGCGCAGGCGGCACATGGCACGTGGAACCAAAACAGGGCGTCGCCCTCGCCATAGGCATTGGGCAGCGCTTCGCCGAAGCGTTCGTCGCCACGGGCGATCGCTTGGGCGCAGACCCGGCATTTGGCGCGTCCCGTGGACGCACGCTCGATCACGGAGGGCATGTTCGGGATTTTGGCGGACCCGGACCCAGGGGGTCAAGTTACGGGCGCGGTGGTAGCCTCGGGGCTATGAGCGAGCCAAAAATCGACCCGCGCCTGCCGGCAGGGGGCGCCTTGGAAACCGTGCTACGCGGTCACGCTCGCGACTTAGGCGGCTTCAGCGTGCTCCGCGTACTGCCCTCGCTCGAGCGCAAGCACATCGGCCCGTTCGTGTTCTTCGACCACCTGGGCCCGAGCGAGCTGCCGGTGGGCAGCGGCTTCGATGTCCGGCCGCACCCGCACATCGGCCTTTCCACCGTCACCTACGTGGTCGAGGGCGAAATCATCCATCGTGACAGTCTGGGGTTCGAACAAGCGATCCGGCCCGGGGCCGTGAACTGGATGACTTCGGGGCGCGGCATCGTGCACTCCGAGCGCTCCTCGGCTGAACAGCGCAAGACCGGTGCACGCCTGCATCTGGTGCAACTCTGGGTCGCGTTGCCCCAAGCGCACGAAGAAACGGCGCCGGAATTTCAGCATCATCCGGCCGACACCCTGCCCGATTTCGCGCTCGGCGCGGCGCGCGTTCGACTGCTCGCGGGCAGCGCGTACGGCCACACATCACCGGTGCGCACCGTGTCCCCGCTCTTTTACGCTGAAGCAGCGCTGCCCGCCGGAGCCTCTCTCAGCCTGCCCGAAGGGCACGAAGAACGCGGCGTGTACGTGCTCAGCGGTGCATTGAGCAGCTGTGACGGCACTCCGCTCGAGGAGCGCTCACTCGCGCTGTTCAACCCGGGTGGCGCGCCCAGCGTGCGCGCCGAAACCGAAGCGCGCATCCTATTGCTCGGTGGCGCGCCGCCCGACGGCCCGCGCCACCTCGAATGGAACTTCGTCTCCAGCTCGCGCGAACGGATCGAACGCGCCAAAACCGATTGGAAAACCGGGCAATTTCCGAAAGTGCGCGGGGATGCAGTCGAGTTCATCCCGCTCCCGGAAAAGCCGCCCGGCGCTCACTAAGGGCCCGCGAATCGCTAAGTCGGTCGATGCTCGCGGTCGAGGCGCCCGGCTGGCAAGGCGCGACGAAGGCGCATACTGCAGGTATGTAACTGAGGAGCAACGCGGCCAGCCGGGATGCATCGGCCGCGAAGGCGATCGACTCAGCGATTCGCGGGCCCTAAGCGCGCAGTACCTTCAAGGCGTCAGCCCAGCGCACCAGCTCATCTAGCATCGTGACGCTGGCCTTCTCGAGCGCCTCCGAACCCGTGAACACGCCGTTTTCCATGAGCTGCCCGAAGAACGTGACGGTAACGGCCTCGGGAATGGGCATCACCTTGAGCGTGACGAGCGGCTGCTTCAGCTGTTGGGCCGCGCGCATGCCGCCCGAAATACCGCCATAGCTCACTATGCCGGCGGGCTTGTAGGCCCACTCGTGGAACAGGTAGTCGAGCGCATTGAGTAGCGCGGGCGCGAGGCTGTAGTTGTACTCGGGCGTCACAAAGACGAACGCATCCGAAGCCTTGATGCGCGCGCTCCAGACCTTGGTGTGCTCCTTTTCGTATTCGCCCAAGCGCGGGTGCTTGGGTTCGTCCAAGAGTGGCAAACCTATTTCTTTGAGGTCCACGAGCTCCACCTCGAATTTGGCGTGGCGTTTTGCCTGCTCGAAGAACCATTGCCCGATGGGCAGGCCGACACGCCCGGGCCGCGTGCTGCCAATGATGATGCTCAGTTTGTTCATCCAGTTGTCTACCACTTGACAGGCCCAACGGAGGGACCATTTTGGCGCCCGTAACCTGGGAAGAACCATGAGCGAAGCCAGCACCGCCACCACGCATTCCTTCAAAGCCGAAGTCAGCCAAGTCCTGCATTTGGTCGTCAACTCCCTGTACAGCCACAAGGAGGTGTTCCTGCGTGAGCTCGTGTCCAACGCTTCGGACGCGCTCGACAAGC
>JBDTJC010000194.1:0-4411 GCA_039936055.1 Polyangiaceae bacterium
TGGCGCCGGTCGCAGCCGAGAAGCTCTCGACCTCACCCTCGATGGAGGTGCCGGAGAACGCATCCACTTCCACGCTCGCCGGTTGCCCGACGCGCATCTTGGCGATCTGCGTCTCTTTGAAGTTGCCGGTGACCCAGAGCTTGTCGGGCACGAGCTGGACGATGCTCTGCCCGGGCGACAACATTTGCCCAACGTTGATGCTCTTCTTCGAGACGACGCCGTCGTTCGGCGCGAAGATCTTGGTGTACGACAAATCCAACGCAGCCAAGTCACGCGCCGCTTTGGCGGTGTCTACCTGAGCGTGCGCCGCCTTGGCGCGAGCCTGGGCGAGCTTGATTTGCGTATCGACGTCGTTCGAGCTCTTGGCTTTGGCTTGTGCTTCCACGACGCGGCTTTGGGCCTGCGCGGCCGAGCCTTTGATGGAGGTCAAGCGCGCCTTGGCCACGTCCACCGTGGACTGTGCGACGCGGAATTGCGTGTCCGTGCGGTCGTACTCGGCCTTGGAGATGGCGCCGGTGCTGAGCAGGCTCTGCGCGCGGTCATGGTCCAGTTGCGCCTGGGCAAGCGAGGTTTGCGCCGACGTCAATTGCGCCGCCGCTTCCTTGATCTGATCCCCGGTGGAGGCGGCGCCGACGGCGGCCGTGACCAACGAGGCATCCGCGACTGATTTATCGCCTACGGCGTTCGTCTCCGAGACGCGCGCCGTGGCGTCAGCGGCATCGGCTTGCGCCTGCGCCGCGAAAACATTGGCGTCGGCCTCGGCGAGGCGAGCTTGTGCCGGCGCGGAGTCCAGCTCGGCCAGCAGGTCCCCGGCTTTGACGCGCTGGTTCTCGGTGAACGCAACCTTCGTCACGACGCCACCGACCCGCGCGGGCACGCCCACGACGTCACCGTCGATTTGCGCGTTGTCGGTGCTCTCCAGACCGTAGTGGGTCACGTACCAAATGGCGCCCGCTCCGACCACCGCAGCGGCGACGAGCCCGAGGACCAACCGTTTCTTGCTGCGTGGTTCGCTTGCCTCTCGTGCCGGAGCGGGAGTCTCGATATCTGCGGTTGCGGTCGCCATGGAAGCCTTCGCCATCTGGGAAAAAAATTGAACGCACGAGGTATAGGACCTCGCACCAGTTTAGCAACGGGCAGTTGCCATAGAATCTTAATGGATACTGCAATATGCTGAATCAATTCAGCAATCAGTCATTACAGCTTCATTGGTAAACGCGCGCAACCTCTGCTGCTGAGGGGGACTCTCATCATCGGGCAGCGCCTGGGCGTTCGGGGCCCGCAGCAAGCAGCTTCACACTATTTCAGAAAGTGTAATGCGGCCGCCGCAGTCGCCCGCGAAGCACCGAACCACAAGTTGGCGCGTGATTTAGCCCGAGGCGGGCGGCGCGCCGAAGAGCTTGTCCTCATGCAGCAGCGCCCACTCACGCATCGCTCGAAGGTGAGGGAACAAACCCCGACCGAGGTCCGTCAGCGCGTACTCCACACGCGGTGGAGTAGTGGAGAGCACAATGCGATCCACGAAGTGCGCGCGTTCCAGCTCGCGCAGGGTTTGCGCCAGCATACGCTGGGAGACGCCGGGAATTTCGCGCTTCAACTCACTGAAGCGGCGGCGCTCAGTGCGCAGTGCGGTGAGCACCGTGAGCGTCCACTTTTCGCCGAGCAGCGAAAACAGGCTGCGCATCAACGTCGCGCCATTGGACGCCGGAGCGGGGGTGTCGATTTCCATTTCGAGGCTGTGCGCGGTCATCGTTACTTTCTGACTCGAGTCAACGCTGGAACCTGAAGCCTCTGAGGGCAACCCGAAAGCCCCTAGTGCGCGATTTGTCGCCATCGATGCGTCCTCCAATCAGGAATCGCGCGGCGGCCTCAACCTGGGCATCGGGATCTACGTTCGCGAGTCGAAACGGTGAGCAGGCCAAAGCGGGGAATTCGGCCACGGCGCTCGCGCAAAAGTAACAGACCGGTAACCCAAATCGGCGATCGGCGGAGCAAATTGGTTCAAGGAGTCGGGTGGGAACCTTGACACCTCAACCTCGCGCCCTAGTTACAGAGCTGTTGAGTACTCGGGCCGTTTTCGAACGCGAGCAGCACTCGAAACCGGTCCTACTTCTCCCCAGCTTGCCCGGTACGCCACGGTTTTTTCAGGAGAGTTTCGCGTGACACAGACCTTACGTTGCGCCCTTGTCGGCTACGGCTTCATCGCAGGAAAGGGACACGCGCCCGTTTATGCCGAGCGTTCGGTGTCAGCGAGGGATTTCGAAATCGTCGCAATCGTCGACTCGAACCAGGCGCGCCGCGCTGCGGCAGCTCGTGACTTTCCCCAAGCGCGTATCTACTCGGACCATACCGAAATGCTCCAGGCCGAGGCCGGCCGGATTGATTTTGTTGACATCACAACGCCGCCGTATGCGCACGCGGCCATCGCGCACGCGGCGCTGGATCGCGGGCTGCACGTCCTCTGTGAGAAGCCGATAGCCGTTTCTACGGAAGAGGCCGTGTCCCTAGCGGAGCACGCGAAGGCCGCAAGACGCGTATTTTTCCCGTGTCATAACTACAAACACGCCCCGGTTATCAAAACTGTGCGCTCGCTGATCGAGAGCGGTAGCATCGGTCGCGTTCACCTGGTGACGTTGCAGACCTTCCGCACCACTCACGCCCGCGGTGTGGCGGAATGGAAGCCGGACTGGCGGCGTGAGCGCCGTTATTCTGGTGGCGGAATCGCGATGGACCATGGCAGCCACACGCTGTACCTGGCCTTCGAGTGGCTGGGTTCGCATCCGGTGTCGGTGAGTGCCAAGGCCAGCACCCTGAGCGAGTACGACACGGAAGACAATTTCAGCGCCACGCTGACTTTTCCGAACGGCATCGCCACCGCGCAGCTCACCTGGACGGCCGGCGCACGCAAGGTGATGTACACCATCCACGGTGAATACGGCGCCATCACGGTGGACGATGACCAGGTGCAGCTCCTCGTTCGCGACGACCTCGTTGCATCGCGTCCGGATCTCGCGCGCAAGGCCGGTGTGCAGTCAGTCCCATCTCATTGGATGGACGCGAGTCACAAGGAGTGGTTCGGCAGCTTGCTGGATAAATTCAAGGCAGCGATCGTCGCCAATGACTACGTGAGCGCTGACGCGCGGGATGCCATCGAGTGCATCAAGGTCATTTCCGCGGCCTATCTGTCGGCTAGTTTGAGCTCGCGTGAGGTCGCCATCGTCGACGCACGCCCCCCGACCCGCGAGAACGGTGCTCGCTCGAACGGGCACCACCGCGCAGCACCCTCCCGTCCATGACCCCGCTGGGGTTGGTAGAGAAAGCGCTCATCGGGCTCTTTCTCGCGCTGCCGGCATTGGTGCTGGCAGCGTACGGAGTGCGTATCGCCGTGGTGGGCCGCGCGCTCGACCCGCGCGTGCAGCGAGAGGCGAGCACGGTGCTCATGGGCCGCTTCCCGATTGAAGCGTTTCATTGGGCGCTGCGCGGCGTCGGCAAAGCGCTGTCACGCAGCGGCATTTCGCCGGACGCGCTCACGTTGATCTCGCTGCTAGTCTCCGGCGCGTCGCTGCCCTTGGCCGCGCTCGGCATGCTGCCCGCTGCGGGTGCTGCGTTGCTGTTCGGCGCTGCCTTCGACGCGTTCGACGGCATCGTTGCGCGTGAACGCGGCGTCGCTTCGGACGCCGGTGAAGTGCTGGACGCCGTCGTCGACCGCTACGCGGATGCCGCGCCACTGTTGGGGCTCGCCCTGTTCTATCGCGGCTCGGTGCCGGCGCTGCTGCTCGTGCTGGCTGCGCTGATGGGCTCTCTCTTGGTTAGCTACGTGCGTGCCAAAAGCGAGGCAATGAGCCTTTCTTTGCCGGGGGGGTTGATGCGCCGCCACGAACGAATCGGCTATTTGACGGTTGGTTTGTTGGTCGGTCCGCTGCTTCGCCCGGCGGCTTCGCCGGTGGATGCGCCGCTCACTTTGCTGGCCGTGGGCGTCGTCGCCGTGGTCGCCAATATTGCGGCGGTATCGCTCACGCGCGCGGCACGCGTGGCGTTGGTTGCACAAGGGCGCGGTCCGAAAGGCCAACCGTGAACGCGGATTCAAAACGGCACCTACGCGTGCTCACGGAGCTACCCGGACCGAAGTCGCGTGCGCTGCGCTCGCAAGAAGCCGAGCACTTGGCTCCAGGCACGCAGGCAATCTGGGAATACGCCGGCATCGCGGTAGAGTCGGGCACCGGCAGTGAATTGCTGGACGTTGACGGCAACCGTTTCTTGGACCTCGTCGCTGGGATTTCGGTCGCAGCGCTGGGCTACGCGCACCCGCGCTACCTCGCTGAGTTCGGCGCCCAGCTAGCAAAGATCCACGTCGGCTCGTTCACCACTGAGGCGCGCTTGAAAGCGCTCTCACTGCTCGCGGAAATGTTGC
>JBDTJC010000195.1:0-5331 GCA_039936055.1 Polyangiaceae bacterium
TGCGTTCGATCGAGCGCATGAAGGAAGACGGCACGTATGAACAACTCCCCAAGAAGGAGACCGTTCAGCTCGAAAAAGAGCGCACGCGCCTGGAGAAGTACATCGGCGGCCTGAAGGGCATGGGCGCAGTACCGAGCGCGGTGTTCATCATCGACCCGGCTCAGGAAACCATCGCGGTGCAGGAAGCTCGCAAGCTGCACGTGCCAATCGTCGCCATCACGGACACGAATTGTGATCCGGACCTGGTGGACTACGTCATTCCCGGTAATGACGACGCCATTCGCTCGGTGCGCCTGATCACCGGTGCAATTGCGGATGCTTGCATGCAAGGCGCGTCGCGCCGTCGTGAGTTCCAGCAGCAGCGTGACCGCGACAGCAACCAACAGGGTGGCGGCAGCGGCGGTGGCGGCGGACGTCCGGGCAGTGATGCTCAGATCGTTTACGCGCCGCGCGGTGACCGCGCTCCGCACGGCTCGAACTGAGAGGTAACCATGGCTCAAGTAAGCATGCAGCTGGTCAAAGAGCTCCGCGACCGCACGTCCGCGGGGCTCAACGATTGCAAGTCGGCGCTCGTTGAGGCCGACGGCCATCTGGAGAACGCAGTCGTCATCATCCAAAAGAAGGGCCTCGCCAAGAGCGTGAAGCGCGCAGGCGCGGTCGCGAGTGAAGGCGTCGTCGTCACGAAGGTGAGCGCTGACGGCAAGCTCGCAGCGATCGCGGAGGTCAACATTCAGACTGACTTCGCTGCGCGCAATCCGGAGTTCGTTGCTTTCGCGGACAACGTCGCGGAAGCCGCGCTCAAGGCCAAGCCCGGTTCCGATCTCGGTGCCGAGCCGTTCCCTGGTGGCTCGGGCACCGTGGAAGAGAATCGCGCGGCGCTCGTCGGCAAGCTCGGTGAAAACATCACCGTGCGTCGCTGGGAGCGCCTGGCGATTGACGGCGCCGGTCGCGTGCATTCGTACGTGCACATGGGCGGCAAAATCGGCGTGCTCTTGGCGGTTCGCACCGCTACGGACGCAGCCGCAAAGTCGCCCGCGTTCGACAAGTTCGTGGACGACAGCGCCATGCAGATCGCTGCCATGGCGCCGCAGTTCCTGAACGTCTCGGAAATGCCGGCGGACGCCCGCGAGAAGCAAACGGCCATCTTCGACGCTCAGCTGATCGAAGAAGGGAAGCCCGATGCGGCGCGCCCGAAGATCATCGAAGGCAAGCTCGCCAAGTGGGCCAAAGAGGTGTGCTTGCTCGAGCAGCAAAGCGTGCTTGACGCCGAGAAATCGGTCGAAGCACTGCGCGCTGCGTTGTCCAAAGAGCTCGGTGCTGACGTCACGCTGAGCCGCTTCGTGCGCTTCGAGCGCGGCGAAGGCATCGAAAAGCCGGTCACGCCTGACTTCGCCACCGAAGTCGCGAAGATGGCGGGCGGCTGAGGTAGCGGCTCCGCGATGCGGAGCTGAGAAAAGCGCGAAAGGCTCGAGGTGAAGACCTCGGGCCTTTTTTGCTATCAGGCCCTGTCGTTGTCGCGCTCGACGGCGAGTGCGGCTTCGAGCGCGGGGATTTGCGCCTGATCCTTGGCTCGATTCCCGGCTCGTTTGCTCGCTAAAATTCGGGTTAACGGGAGGACGTGAAGCTCAATCCCATCCAGCGAGACGATGCGCGACGCGGCATATTCTGTCCTAAAGTCCGCGAGTCCATGGGCCGTGGTCACGACGTCAAAGCGATCCGATAGACTCGGCCCTCCGAGGCCTGGCGGTCGACTGCCAAACGCCTCCGAGATCCAGAACCCGTTTGCAGCTCGAGCTGCATCGCCGATCCGCGGTTCATCGAGCCGCTCGACCCATAGCTCGACGACCACTTCGGTGACGCCACTTGCGCCTTGAAGAACTGCCGCCGACATCCCGATGATCAAATAGCGCACGCCGAAGTGTTGCAGGGCGGCGAGGAACGCGCGCTCGGACGGTTCAAGGCCGAGCGCGTCCATGCCTCAGACCACGTCGTAGGCGCTCTGTTGGCGAGCGCTGAAAATTGCGTAGGGTGTGGTAGACGTCGCTCGCGTCGAGCTGAGGGTGCAGCTCAAGGATCCGGTGCGCACGTTGCCAAAGTGCTTCATCTGCGATCAGCCAGTCGCGCTCAGCCGGTGTGAGAGACTCGATATTCATCGCCAAGCGAGTGTAGCAGGCGTTCCGCCGTCTTTGCCAGCCTAGTCACGGCGAGCGCTATGCGCTCAGCCCTCCGCCTTTCAGGGAGAGCACGACGGTGAGGGCGTCGAGCGGCGACTCGACAAACCCGTGCTTGAGGTAGAACGCCTTCGCGTCTTGATCCAGCGCGTGACCAAGCAACGCGCGTACGCCGATCAACTCCGCCGCTTGCATCGAGCGGAGGACAGCATCTTTGAGTAGGCCGCTGCCGATCCCACGGCCAGTCCAGGCGCGGTCGACCGCCAGCCGACCCAGCACGATCCATGGCAGTGGGTCCGGCATGTTCCGGCGTAAACGACTTGGAGCGGCGACTGCCGCTAGGGACCCGGTCGCGAGTGCGTAGTAGCCAACGACGAGACGCTCCCCGCTGCAAACGACATAGGTTCTCGATGCCACGCTCGCACCGTTGGTGAGTGCCCGCTTCAAGAGCCAGGTGTTGAGCGAATCGTGCTGGCACGAGAAACCGGAGATATCGTGATCGGCGCCCAGCGGAACCGGCGCGTGGAGGTCCGCCCCGGTCACTTTTCCCAGGGAGCTCGCTTCGCCAGGAGGCGTTCGAGCGCCGGGTTGTCGAGCGGGGCGTTCATCAGCGCGACGAACGCTTTGAACTGTTTGGGAGCCACGGTGAACATGACTTGGTCAAGCAGCACTTGCTCGGCCTTCTCGCGCGACGCTTCGAGCATGAATTCAGTGCGACTCTTGGCTTGTAGGCGAGCCGCACGATCAATGAGCTCCCGTTGTTCCGGCGGCGTGCGCAAATTGATGACGGAAGATTTGGCGCCCATGCCGATGATTTATCACGCTGTGTGGACGTTGTCCACACAGCCCTCTTCCCGTGGGTAACCGCGCGTACGCCGAATTGCGCTGCGCAAAGCCGAGTCGTGAAAGCGCGCGTGATTTGGTCGTTAAATCGCCCGCGACGCCTTTGCCGGTGAACCCACGGCGCCGCCAGGCGCCTCGTTCGTGGCTGCACCGCCAGCGGCCGTCGGTTTGCCAAGTCTGTCCAAGGTCTTCCCCACCGCATAAGTCACGCCACTAATCCCAAGCAGCACCAAAACCCCGTCATTCACCGGCGGAAATGCCGCGTCCTTGAGCGTCAAATAGAAGAAGCTTGCCGCAACCACGAACGTAAAAATCAAAAACTGAAACCGCGACAAGCTCGCGTTGCCCTCGCCGTTATTGATCAACAAGTGCAGGTCGATCCTGCGCGTGGCGATCTGCCAAAGGATGAGCGCTTCGAGCGCAGCCAAAAACAGCACTACGGCGTACAACAAAATCATAATCGGAATGGTCATGGGTTCAATCCTGGTGATGGGGTCATCTCTTGGTTCAGTGACTTCGGGCCGGAAGCGGCCGGTAGTGCCGCGATGTGTGCAGCGCTGTAAGCGTTGAGCTCCGCGAGTGAGCCATTGAAACGGTCTCGGTCGGATGCGCCGTGCACCCCCGGCACGCTGGAGACGCTGGCGAATTGCCAGAAGTGCCAGTGCGCCCAGCCGGCAAGGGCGGCGGGCCTGGCCGCATTCCAGTGCGCGACCCACAAGTCCGCCTTGGCGGCTACTGCAGCCGTGCCCGGTAGCGAGTTCCAAAACCCGGGTGAGGTGTAGATCAGCGGCCTGCCCAGCACGGGCGTCACCACTTCTACCCAGGCGCGCACGCCCGCCACCACGTTGGCGCGCGCAACGCCGTCCGTCAGCTCCACATCCAACGCCGCCGGCAATTCCCCGCCGTCCGGCAGCTGCGCCAAGAAGTGACGCGCCTGCGCGGCCGCATCCTGCTGCGGGCGGAAGAAGTGATACGCGCCGCGCATCAGCCCCGCACGCTTCGCCGCCGCCCAATGCTCGGCAAAGTGCGCGTCAACGTGCGCCGTTGCCTCCGTCGCCTTGATGAACGCGAACCCGAGCCGCGCCGCCGCCACCTGGTCCCAATTCACGATCGCCTGATACGCGGAAACGTCCACGCCCTCTGCCGAGTCAGTCGCCACCGCTTCGTACAACGTCACGCCGCGGTGCAGCGCGTGATTCTGAAAATCCGCCTGGTGCCACTCCGCGCGCGCCAGCACGAAGAGCTCATCAAAAACGCGCGTTGCCGTCGCAAACATCGGAAACCCAGCCGCATCGTGCAGCAACTGCACGGCCCAAGCCGTCATTGCCGCCGTGACCGCACGCTGCGGCATGAGTCGATAACCCAAAGGGATTAGAGGATTGCTCGCCATGACTCATTCCTTTCACGCCGCGCTCAACACGCCGCGGCCTCCGCAGCCGCCACAATGCTTGGTTTTGGATTGGGCTCCGCAATCGCGGCACTCAACGGCACAGCATTCACCCCTGAAATCACCCGCGCGTGGTCGTCCCGCGCTCGCTTCAACTCCGTGCGCGTCATCGGCCCACGGAGCAGCGACATTGCCCAGCGCGGTTGCAAGAGCGCAATCCCGTTCGGGACATGCGCATCCCGAATCACGAACCAGCGCGGCGCCAGCCGTTGCACCGTACGCGCGAGCGCCGTCGTGGCCGCGCGGTCCGCGCCAATGCTTGCCGCCAAGCCGTCTATCACGCGCGCTCGGTCCGCATCCGTTTGCAGCCGCCCCACACACCACACGCCCGCGTTGCTGAGCGCGCGGTAGTCCAAATCCATCGGATTCTGAGTGGCGATCAGCACGCCCACCCCGAACGCGCGCGCCTGCTTCATCAGCGCCACCAAGGGCCGCTTCGTGGGCGGGTTCTGCGGGTGCGGCGGCAAAAAGCCATACACCTCATCGAACACCACCAGCGCGCGCAGCCGCTGACTACCGGGCAACGAACGCACCCAAGCCAGCACCTCCTCCAGCACCACGCCCAGCACCAGCGCGCGCTCCTCATCCTCCAAGTGCGCCACGCTCAAGATCACCGCCGGCGTGCGGCCATTCTTAGGCGTCAGCCACTCACCGACATCCAAGCCCGCGCCCTCACGCCACGCGGCAAACGTGGGCGAGGCGAGCAACGTGTTCAGCGCCGCCGCGAGCGCCTTGCGCTCGGGCTTGGGCAAGAAATCATTCATGGCCAGCGCGCCCACCTCGTCAATCGGCGGGTCCGTCACCTCATGCAGCAGCGCGTTCAAATCCGCGCCTTGCCCCATGCGAAAGCGCCGCTCCGCCAGCAACGAA
>JBDTJC010000196.1:0-4029 GCA_039936055.1 Polyangiaceae bacterium
GACGCCGCCCACGACAGAGTCCCGCCCGTGTACGGCTTACCCTCGGCAAATTCCGTCGCGGATTGCCCGCTTCGTCCCCATTCTTCGATCCGCCCCGCCCAGACCGCTTCCGTTTTTGGCTTCATGCGCGCGAAGATGCCGACGAATCACCCGCTTGCGAAGAACGCGCTCGGCGCACCGGATACGCTTCCGTTTTTGGCTTCATGCCCACGAAGATGCCGACGAATCACCCGCTTGCGAAGAACGCGCTCGGCGCACCGGATACCGTCCTTGAGCAACTGCTGTACAACCGGTCGGGCCCAATTGCCGCCGCGATCGCCGTTACCGTCGAGGCCCCGGATGGCGTCGACTTCGCGCTCCCGGAATTGACAGAGCCCGCCGGGTGACAAGCGGCGACATCGTGGAGATCAATATCCTCCGCCCGACCTGCTTCGCCACTACTCGTTAGGTACGAGCGTGACCTCAGACAACCCGATCGCGGCTAGGTTCTTGACCAAGTTGACCTCGGAC
Organism: Polyangiaceae bacterium; assembly: GCA_039936055.1. GTDB lineage: Bacteria > Myxococcota_A > Polyangia > Polyangiales > Polyangiaceae > PMG-095. The sequence goes on from JBDTJC010000196.1 coordinate 511, forward strand.
GTCGCGAAAGGTCGCCGGTGAAAGGCAGCTGTGGCGGCGATCAATAGATCCAGGTCGGTCAACACGACAGCGGGTTTGAGAGCCCGTCCCCTTGCCCAAAGCTTGGCTGCGAAGTCCCACCCTCCGCCCCCATCCAAGCCCAAAACATCGCACCGATCGAGGAACTTCAACAGCGCAACGAGTCGCCTCTGCCCTTGCCCCTTCGTGACAAGCTCTTCGACGCCACGACGCAACTCAAATTCGGTGAATGCCGAGATAGTCAGGCTCTGCGCGGCAACGGCTGCAGTAACGAAGGCGACCAGCTTCGGCGACCGCTGCTCAGCGCCCGGTTTGAGGAACGCCGAGACAACGTTCGTGTCCAGAAGCATCAGCGGAGATCACCCATGCGGGCGCGCTCGAGCGTTTGCCAGTCTTGGTCCGTGAGCGTCTCGCGCAGGCGCGCTCGAGCGTTTGCCAGTCTTGGTCCGTGAGCGTCTCGCGCAGGCGCGCCGCATAGCGCAATAGACTCTGCTGCCGTTCGGCGGAAGTCTCGTTTGGAAATGGCGAGAGCCACAACCCGTGATTGCGAATCGCAGACCTAAACGCCATGAAACTCAGGAATGCCGAGTCGATCAAGGTCGAGCAGCGATCCCCGCCCGCACCCTGCCTGACGGCCTCGACAGCCGCCATAAGAGCCACCTGGCCCCTCATGAAAGATGCTAGGTCCGGATCAGTCGACTCTTGGGTTAGTTGCTCGGCATCGAGGGACGCAAGGTGCTCGGGCTCCACCATCGTCATGACGAGCCCGACGAATGATCGAAGGAACCCTAAGACCCACGCAAGGGTATCGCGCGAGTCGTCGTCCGGTAAAAAGGCGTTGAGGCGGCCCTCCTCTCGCAGGAGATCATCCATGACGGATGCCCGAAACTCGTCTCGGTTCGAAGCAAGCAATTCGAGGATCGCTCGGCTGAGCGCTCGCACCGGCTCCATCAGATCGCGGGCCACATCATCGAGGACGGCATCGCTGACCGACTCAGTCAGGAGTCGCTTCAATCCGGCGTCGATCCGTGGCTTCGTCCAGGTGACCTTTGCCCTTGCGGAGGCCGGGAGCCTGCGAAAAAGCGCTTCCCAGTCCAGGAAGAAAGCCGCTTCGGGCAGGGCGGGAGAGGCAAAAGCTGGGAATCCCACGGGTAGTCGTCCTTTTCCTCATTGAATGTAACACGCAGCCCGTCGGATAACATTCGCCTGGGGAAGGCTTGCCTGGCTGAGCGTCACGCAGCCGTAAGCGCTCGCTCAAACCCCAACAATATCGCGGTATACAGCCCGCCTTGCGCCCCCGCGATTTAAGCCTCCGGTTTTCTTGCCGAGCACAATGCTCTCCCTGGAGCCGGACTGCTCTGCCACCCCTCTACCCGGCCCGAACCTCGCCGATCGCCAATCCGAGCAGCCGAGCAGCCAGCTGCTCCCGGTCGCCATCGTGTAGTCGGTTCGAGCAGCCAGCTGCTCCTCGGTCGCCCTCACATGGCCGATTCAGAGCAGCTAGCTGCTCCTCACTGCCCACGAGCAGGCAGATCCGAGCAGCTAGCTGCTCCAAGTCGCCCGTGAGTGGCCGATCTCGAGCAGCTAGCTGCTCCAAGTCACCACCACATGGCCGATCAGAGCAGCTAGCTGCTCCAAGTCGCCACCACATGGCCGATCGGAGCAGCTAGCTGCTCCAGATGGCCATCACCTAGCTGATCGGAGCAGCTAGCTGCTCCGAGTGCCGCGGGCCGGATCCCTTTTTGAATTTTCTACGCAACGGGCGGAGGGCGCGGACCGACGAGTGGGCGTGCAGCGAGCTGCTGCGCGGTGCCCACAAGGAGATGTTCAAAATGGCTGATGTATCTGTGACTCAAACTTCGAATTCGGTGGTTGGGGCGAGCGCTCCGGCTGTCGACCCTGCAACTGGGCTGCTGTATCGCGAGGCTTTCCTGCTCGCCCTGGCTGCTTCGAAGGCAATTCCGCTGGATGAGCTGCTGCCGGTGAATGTGGACGTGCCGTCGGCGGTGATCACGGCCTCGGGCGCTTTGCCGCAGATCTTGGCGCTGCGCGCTCAGGTCGTGGAGGAGCTGCCGAAGTTTGATATCTCGCTCTTCGACTTGCTCGAGACGCACACGCTGGCAGCGGGCGACGCGCATTTGCAGTTCGTGGGCGCTTCGGGGCCGCCGGCAGAGTTGATTGCGTTGAATGAGGAGGGCACGGCGCTCCGAGACACGCTCTATTCAGATGCCATCGCGCTCTCGAACCGCGGCATCATCAACGGTGAGAAGCTCGGCGTCTTCAAGGGCGCGACCGGCTACAAGAACGTCGCCTTTGACTTACTGGGCTTGGCCAGCGTGCTGCGCGCGCACTGGAATCTGATCTCCAGCAAGACCGCGCTGCAGCTGAGTGAGCTCGACCACGCTGATGTGCTGGGCAAGCGGATGACGGATGCCGTTGGCGCTCGTGAACAGGCCCCCTCCGTGACGGCTGAGGTAGCGCTTCAGCGTCAACGTAACTTCACGCTGTTTTCGCGCTCCTATGATCAAATTCGGCGCGCGCTCAGCTACCTACGTTGGGACGCCGAAGACCTCGAGAACATCGCGCCTTCATTGTTCGCCGGGCGTGGTGGCAGGGGTCGTAAGGACGCTTCGCCGAGCACCGATGTGCCGGCGCCCGTTGCCGGCCAAGCCGCGACTCCGACTGCACCGGGTGGCTCCGTGCCGACCGTCGCCACCCCGGCCGCCTCAGCCGCCAAACCCGCCGCCTCTGCCTCCTCCGGTCTCCCCGGCGGCAACCCGTTCGCTGGCGCGGTGGGTTGAGTCATGGCGAAGGCACCTGCGCTGTATTTGGGCAGCACGCGCGCGTTGGATGGCGCGGGTGCGGCGGTTGATTTGAGGTTGCCGGCTCATCACTTGGTCACGCATGGCGTGGTGGTGGGCATGACGGGGTCGGGCAAGACCGGCCTCACGACGGTGATGATTGAGGAGGCCATGAGCAGCGGGGTGCCGGTGCTGGTGATTGATGTGAAGGGGGATTTGCCGAATTTGTTGCTCGCGTTTCCAGACTTCGACTCGGGGCGGTTCATGCCCTGGGTCGAGGGCTGCGCGGCGCCGGATGAAACGCGCAGCCCGGAAGAGATTGCGCGCGCGCTGGCTGAGCAGCGGCGCACGGGGCTGGAGGCGTGGCGCATTCGCGAGGCGGAGCTCGCGCAGTTCGCGAGCAGCACGGAGGTGCGCGTGATCACGCCGGGCTCGAGCGCGGGGGAATCCCTGCATTTGCTTTCTTCTCTGGAGCGGCGCTCGGCGCGTTGGGATACCGATCCGGAGGCGGGGCGCTCGGCGCTCAGCGCGGCGATTTCCCTGGTTTTGCGGCTGCTGGGGCGCGATCCGGACCCGGCGAAGAGTCGCGAGCATGTGCTGCTTTCGTTGCTGGCGGAGCGGCGCTTTCGCATGGGGCAAGGCGCGGATTTGAACGCGCTGCTGCATGAGGTGACGGACCCGCCGATTGACGAGGTGGGCG
>JBDTJC010000197.1:0-16326 GCA_039936055.1 Polyangiaceae bacterium
TTGAGCGAATCAATCCATTCCCGCGTCTCGACGGGGTCCTTGTCTGATTCGGGCCTGTAGCTGTCCAACGCTAGCTCCTGCTGCAAATGGGAAAACCGCTCGGGTGCGGGCGCTCGCCGCTCGCCCCCAATAAGTAGGCCCTTGGGGCCGTTTCTTCAACCCTTACGGGCGCCATTCCGGCGCTATTTTGAGCCCCTTGGCAGGGCTCCCGAATGACTCCATAAATGACGGATAGATGCCCCGATTACTGACGTTTGCGCTTTTCCTGTCGATCATGGTCACGCTGACGGGGGCGGCGCACTACTACGTCTGGTCCCGGCTGGTCCGTGACCCGGGTTTGCCGCCGGAAGTCGCGCGCGTCGCCACTTATGCGCTGATTTTCCTGTTCGTGGCCATCCCGGGCAGCCTGTTTCTGCGGCGTAGTGGGTTCGCCAATGCACTTGAAGGGCTGGTCTGGGTCGCGATGACCTGGCTCGGTTTACTTTTGTTTCTGGTCCTCGCACTCGGCACGGCGGATCTGGTGCGCGTTTTGTTCCGACTTGGCCGCGCCCTAAGCGGCTTCGCCCCCCTCGACGCAGAGCGTCGTCAGGTGTTGGCGCGCTTGGTCGCCGGCGCCGCCGCTGTGCTGGGCGGGTCGCTCGGTTTCTGGTCGGTGCGCTCGGCGCTGGGCGGTGTGCAGGTGCGGCGTGTCGAGGTGAAGCTCGGCCGTCTGCCCAGTGCCCTCAGCGGCATCCGCATCGCGCAGCTCTCGGACGTACACGTCGGGCCGACCATCCACAAACATTTCATCGAGACAGTGGTCGCGCAGACCAACGCGCTCAACCCCGACATCATCGCCATCACGGGCGACTTGGTGGACGGCTCCGTGGAAGAACTGCGCGAGCACACCGCGCCGCTCGCGAACCTGCGCGCCAAGTACGGCGTATTCTTCGTGACCGGCAATCACGAGTACTACTCCGGCGCGCCCGAGTGGTGCGCGGAGCTCGAACGCCTCGGCATCCGCGTGCTGCGCAACGAGCGCGTCAGCATCGGCGAGGGTGAAGTCAGCTTCGACCTCGCGGGGACGGATGACCACTCCGCCCATCGCTTCGGCGAAGGCCACGGCGAAGACCTGCCCAAAGCCCTCAGCGGCCGCGACCCCGCGCGCGAGCTCGTTCTGCTCGCCCACCAGCCCAAAACCATCCTCGAAGCGAAAGACCATGGCGTCGGCCTCCAACTCTCCGGTCACACCCACGGCGGCCAAATCTGGCCGTGGACGTATATGGTTCGCCTGCAACAACCCGTCGTCGCCGGTCTAGCGCGGTTCGGCACATCGCTCGTGTACGTGAGTCGCGGAACCGGGTACTGGGGCCCCCCCATGCGCCTCGGCGCGCCGTCGGAAATCACTGAGCTGACGTTGCGCTCGGCGTAAGCTCACCACTGTGGCGCCCGACACCGGCTTGGTGGGCGCTCGCGATCCAGCCACGCACCTTGGAGCGCGGCAACGTGCCCGCCGCGGAGCCCGCAAATCGTGTCACTCAAAGTAACCGACGTTACTTTGAGTGACCCCCTGCCTGGCGTTTGAGGCAGCGAATCGCCGCGTACCGGACAAAACGGGCTCGAATCCGGCTTGTCAAAGTAACCGGGGTGACTTTCATCGCTGCTGTGCGCGGTCGGCTAGTGGTCAGCTAGTGGTCAGCTAGTGGTCAGCTAGTGGTTCAGCGAGTAGGCGGCGGGACCGCGTTCGGCGGGATGCGTCCAGCGCGTCGCTTTCGGCGGGTACGTGCTCGCGATGGCTCAGGCGAATTTTCGGACGAGGGCCTCGGCGATGCGTATGCCGTCGAGGGCGGCGCTGACGATGCCGCCGGCGTAGCCGCCGCCTTCGCCTGCGGGGTACAGGCCGTCGATTTCTGGCGAGGCTAGGGTCTCGGCGTCACGCGGGACGCGCACCGGGGAGCTGGTGCGGGATTCGACGCCGATCAGCACGGCCTCGTCGCTCACGTAGCCGGGCATGCTGCGGGCGAAGCGTGAGAGTGCGGCGCGCAGGCGGCCGCTCAGGTTAGCTCCGACGGTGTCAAGAACGGCGGCCACGTCGGTAGCGAATAGACCGGGGATGTAGCTGGATTCGGGCAGAGTCGACGACGCTCTGCGGGCGAGGAAATCGGAGGCGCGCGTGGCGGGCGCCACGAGGGCGCCGCCGCCAGCGGTGAATGCTGCTTGTTCCAATTGGCGCTGCAGTTGAACCCCAGCCAACGGTCCAGTGAAGCCTGCTTTGAGCCAATCGCCCGGTTCGATGCCGATCACCAAGCCGGAGTTGGCATACGGCGAATCACGGCGCGCGAGGCTCATGCCGTTGACGACCAGCTCGCCGGGCGCGGTGGACGCGGGCACGACCCAGCCGCCGGGGCACATGCAGAACGAGAACACGCCGCGGCCGTCAATGGTCTCGGCGATGCGGTAGGCGGCGTTGGGGAGTGACGGGTGGTTCGCGGCCGCGCCGTATTGGATGTGGTTGATCAATGCTTGCGGGTGTTCGATGCGCACGCCGAGCGCGAAGGATTTGGCCTCGAGGGCGACGCCTGCGGCGGCGAGCATTTCGAACACGTCGCGCGCGGAGTGTCCGGTGGCCAAAACCACTGCGTCGGCCGAGATCTCCCGGCCGTCTGCGAGTCGAACACCAGTGACGACTTTGCGGCCGGCGCGTGTCTCAAGCCCCAATCCGACCACGCGCGCGCCGAACTCGAACTTCTGCCCCACGGCTTCCAGCCGCTCGCGCAGCGCGGTCACCACTTTTGGCAAGCGATTGCTGCCGATGTGCGGGCGCGCATCACTCAAGATGGCTTCGGGCGCGCCGTGCACGGCGAGCAGTTCGATCACGTCGCGCACGTTGCCGCGCTTGTGTGAGCGCGTGTACAGCTTGCCGTCGCTGTAGGTCCCGGCGCCACCTTCACCGAAGCAATAGTTACTATCTGCGTCGACGTGGCCGAGCTTGTTCAGCGCCTTGAGATCATGGCGCCGCGGCTGCACGGACTTCCCGCGCTCCAACACGTGCGCAAATACGCCGTGACGCGCGAGCTCGTAAGCACAGAACAAGCCCGTCGGACCGTCCCCCACCACGACCACGCGCGGGCGCTCCTTCACCTCGAGCGGCGGCGCGCCGCCGAGCGCAGGGCGCGCCGCAGGGTTAGACAAGGCGACCTGCAGATGAAATCGGATGCGGCCCCGGCGCGCGTCGATCGAGCGCTTCTCGACCACCACTCCGGGCAGATCCGAAGCCGGGATGCCCAGCTTCTTTTCGACCAGACGGCGCAAGTGCGCCTCGTCCTGGGCCTCGTCCAGGCCCAGCTCGAGAGTGATTTCTTCGGGCAACTCCGCCAAACTACCGACGTTTTTCGCCGTGGCGAGGCTGCTGTCAAGCCCCGCCACAAACTCGGCCGATACAGCGATCCGAAGCGGTGCCTGCAGCGTACGTAAAAGGGTGTAGCAAGTTTCAGCTAGTCGCTCGCCGGCAAGACCGATTCCCCGCGCACTGCGCAGGCTGCCTTTCGCCGGGTGGATCGGCGGGGGGGGCGCTGGTACGGTCCAGCGTTCGTGACCGATGAACGAGCCAGCTCAGACGCTACCGCTGACGAGGCGCTCGTCCGCGCCATCGCCAACGGTGATACCGGCGCGCTCGCCCAGTTGTACGACCGTCACGGGGCGATCATGCTAGGGCTTGCGCGGCGTATCGTCGGTGGCAAGCCCGAAGCAGAGGATATCGTGCACGACGTGTTCGTAGAAGCTTGGCGCCGCGCGGCTGATTACGATGAAAATCGCGGCAGCGTGAAAGCTTGGCTGCTGCTTCGTACGCGCAGCCGCGCGATCGATTTTCGTAAGTCGGCCGGAGTGGCTCGCACGGTGCCCGCCGGCGACGGAGCCTGGCTCACGTCGCTAGTCGACCCGCGCACGGATGACTCCGAAGCGCCGGACCGCGCGCGCCTGCGCCGCGTGCTGGTTTCGCTCAACGCGGAGCAGCGCGAGGTTCTATTTTTGGGCTACTTCGAGGGCCTGAGTTCGAGTGAGATTGCAACGAAGGTGGGGATTCCGATCGGCACGGTGAAGTCTCGTGTCGCGGCCGCGCTCAGCGCGCTACGCGCGGCGCTGGCGGATCAGGGGGGAACCACTTCATGAAACGCCCCAGTTGGCTGTCGTCCAGCGAATTGCCTGAATTCCTGGCGGGTCATGCGAGTGACGCCGCGAGCGAGACTGAGCTTGCAGAGCTCGTTTCGAAGCTCTCTTCGCTTGAGGAGGAGGAGACGGGCGCTGCGGGCCTGGCGCGCGGCCGCGTGCGCTTGCTCGCGACCGTATCGAACAATGAGGAGCGCTTCGCGCCCTTCTTCGACAAGCTGGCGAAGTTCTTCGACCTGAGTGTGGAAGGCATCCGCGCGGTATTCGCGCGCGCGGAGCAGGAAAGCGAATGGCAACAGGGTCCCCTGCCCTGGGTCTCGTTGTTCCATCTGGATGGCGGCCCCGCGGTAGCTGGGTTGGACACCGGCTTCGTGCGCCTCAAGAAGGGCATGCCCTTCCCGCGCCACCGGCACTTGGGCCCAGAGCACGTCCTGATCTTGGAAGGCGGATACTTCGACCACGACCAGCGTTGGTACGGCCCCGGTGATTTCCACGACATGGAAGACGCCACTGAGCACGCTCTGCAAATGGGCGCGGAGGTTGACGTGTACTTGGCCATCATCATCCGGGAACAGCCGGAAGTGCTGGGCACGTAACATGCTGCCGGCGCCACGGTGACGGCCGAACTCTTGCGGCGTTTCGGTCAACTACTTCAGGAGCGGCCCCGAAAGGCTGTGCCGAAACAGGCGTTCTTTCGGGATGGCACCGGCGGCCAAAGTCAGGTCGCGTGCGTGATGCGTGAAAAACAGGATCTGCACGCGCTCAGCCAATTCACCCAGTACTCCGAACGCGGCCGACGCGCGCTCGTCATCGAAATGAATCAGAATGTCATCCAGCACCAACGGGAGTGGCGGATTCCGCTCAAGGTAGCGCTCGAGGCTGGCAATCCGAAGTGCCAAATACAGCTGATACCGAGTGCCCTCGCTGAGCCCGTCCACGGACACTTCCTTGCCGTCATCCCGCAGGGCGACGATTTGGCGTTCCTCCACGCCAACGCGCAGCCCGCGGAAGTGGCCCAAGGTCAAGCGCGGGAAGAGCGCCGACGCACGCTTCAACACTGGCCCCTGATTGAGCTCACGGTAACGCTCCACCTCGCGCTGCAGTACGACCGACGACAAGCGCAAACGCGCGTAGCGCAGTGCTTGCTCCCGGATTTCCGCCGCCTGCACACTCAGGCCCTGCGCTGAATCCGCCGCGTCCGTATCGGCGTAGCGCTGCAAGCCAGCATCGAGATCGCGTACCTGAGCGCTCAGGTTCTGGTGCTCGTCGTCCAGCCGCTCGAGTTCCTCCTCCAGCTCGCGCAGCCGCACTTGCAGTGCTGCCTTGTCTACGCCACGCGCTTGTTCGATCAAGGATTCGAGCGGCACACCTTCGTCTTCGAGCAGCGAGCCCTCCAAGGACTCGAGTTCGCCACGCAGGCCGCGTGCCTCGCGCACGCGCTCCTCAATCAACGCCAGTGAGCCGAGGTCCGACGCTTGGGCCGCAACGCGCAGCCCTTCCAACTCCGTCGCGGCTTGCTGCGTGCGCGCCTCGAGCGTGGACAGCACGCTCGTCACCTCCGCTAAGTCGCTATTAATTTGGGCATTTTCGATACGTTGGTGCTCGGCGGCTTGAAACCGGCGTACTAGCTCCTCCGCCGCGACGTCCGGAGCGCGACCGAGCAACTCCGGAACGTAAGTCTTCACCCACTCCGAGACGTGCGCCTCGAACTTCGCGCGGTCTTCCTCAATGCGCGTGGCACGTCGGCGCTGATCGGTGAGCTTGACCAAACCGTCGAACAAGCCAGACAGCGAGTCCAAACGCATCACGACTTCATCTGGCGACAGCTCGCCCTCGAAGCCCAAACGCCCAGTGGCTGCACGCCACTCCACCTGCCAGGCCGCGACGCGCTCGCGTTCGGCCGCGAGGTCCTGCTCGGCTTCCGCCTTCTGACGCTCGATGTCCTTGATGCTGCTCAGTAGTTCGACCCGGCGATCTGCCGCGCGAGAGCCGGCCTCGACGGCCTCTTCACACGCGGCCAAGAGTGGGCTGAGCGGCGCACCTGCCACCGACTCTTGACCGAGCGCCTGACCCAACGCTGCGGCAAACACTTCGCGCTCAGCGCGCGCTGTAGCGAGCTCGCCGCGCGCGTCCCCCAGCCGCGACACGAGCTCGCTGACTTGGCGTTGGCGAGCCAGCCAAGAGCGCATTTCTGCGGGAGATCCGGGCTGGATTTGGGCAGCGTTCCAGACCGTGAGCCAAGCCTGCTGGGCGCGGCCTTCGGCTTCGCCCAGCGCGACGATTTGCGTAGACGCAACGCCCAGTTCGCTCGTCAGTTGCTCCCGCTCAGCAGCCAGCGCGGCCAGCATTGAGACGCGCTCCGCTTCACGGCGCAAGCGATCCGATTGCTGATCGGCGGCCTTCACAGCGTGCTCTAGGCCCTGTGCAAGCGGAGCTGCCGCGTTGAACTCAGGGTCCACGAACGAGCTCGCCTCGCCGCGCGTCCACGCGCCGAGCACGCGGCGCAAGCCGTCATCTCGGTGCGCGCGCGCCGAATCGAGCGTGGACTCGCTCGGCACGCTGCCCGAGCCCTCGATGGCTTTGATCTTCTGCGCACATTGCGAAAGCCGCTGCGCGAGCGATGTCCGCTCTCGTTCGAGCTCCGCCCCGCGCGCGGCGCGCTCGGCGAACTCGCGCTGAAAGCGGTCGACGCACTCTTCCTGCGGCACCGGCAAGCCCGGCAGCGCCTCCGCCGTGCCCGACCACAGACCGAGTGCCGATAACTTGAGCTGCGTTTGCGCGGCCAGCTTTTCGCACGCGGCCGCGGCCTCACGCACGCGGCGGTCCACATCCCCACTCACACGCGCCATAGCCAACACACGCCGCTGCACGCCTAGCTCGCGCGCAGCCGGCATTTCCGCCAGTGCGGAGGCAGCCTGCACGCGCTGGACCTCCAGATTACGCTGCAATTTGAGCTGATTGGTGAGCGCGGCCAACAACTCCACCTGGCGTTGCGGGAGCTTGCGCACGGTCGAAAGCAGCGCCGGACTCGGGCGCAATGCCTCCAGCGTGTTGAGCGGTTGGCCCGGATAGAGCATCGCCACCAAGCGGTGCAGTTCAGCCTCCTGCACGCGCGCATCTTCGCGCCGGCGCGGCAAATCTTCCTCCGCGGCGCGGAACTTACCCACGCGATCGCGCAGCTTCTCGATCGCCTCCGCATTCACGCCCAGCAAATTCGCGGGGATGACGAGCTCAGCCAGGCGCTCCTTCTTCTTCGCGATCTCGCGTTCTAGGCGCGCGCGTTCGGGTGCGGCCTCATCCAGCGTGCGTTGCGCGCGGATACGGCGTTCCGTCGCGTCCGCCGACAGAATCGGCAGCGTGCCGAGCTCGTCCAAGCGGTCGCGCAAGGCATTGCGCCGCGCGATCGGCCCGAGCACCGCATCCAGCCGACTTTGCGAGTTGGACTCTTCGCGCAGCTTCTTGCGCTGCTCACCGAGATCGCTCAGGCGGGCGCGCTCGGCGTCCAGTTTTTGGCGTTGCGAGAGCCATTTTTCCGGGGACGCCTGCTCGTCACGCATCCGTGTTTTGGCATCTTTGTAGGCCTCCAAGAGCACGTTCAGGCGCGCTTTGCTCGAGCGCGGTTTGAAGATCTCGTCGGCCCCTTGCTCAAGTTCTTGCAACACACCGCGAATGCCGCGCCCGCCCGACCCGGCGTCGAACAAGCTCTCGCCCACGTCCCCTTGGTCTTTGAGCAGGGCCTCACCCGCGCGTTGCAGGCGTTCGTGATCCAGCCCGAACAAGCGCTCGAACAGCTGCGCATCCACACCGCTCAAAAGCGAGCTCAGCACGCCTTCGTCGATGGGCGCGTCCTGTGCACCGCGCAGCGCGTCCTTGCGCCGTTTCAACCGCTGCACCGTGACCACTGCGCCCTGCTCGTTGGCCAACGACGCAGCAATCCTCAGATCAGGGTTGGGGTGCACATGCGCGTCCGGGGTGCGCTCGGGAAAGCCGAACAAGAGGTCGTGCACGCCACGCAGCGCGCTACTTTTGCCGGCTTCATTCGGGCCGAAAATGACGTGAAAGCCGCCCGGAGCGCCGCCCGAAAGATCGAGTTCCAGCCCAGTAAAAGGCCCAAATGCGGAAAAGCCGAGCTTGACGAACCTCACGGCGCGCTTTCTTCCGAACCGCGCACGGCGGGCAGCAAGGTGTCCTCGACTTCGGCCAGCAAACGCCGCAGCGCCTCGGGGCTGTCCAAGTCAATTGCGTCGGGGCCTTCCCGCAATTCGGGGGGGATCTTGCGCTTCAGCTCGGCCAGCTCACCCGCTAGCTCGAGCAGCGCGGCGTCGTCCCGCGCGATGCCGCTCAGGCCACGCAGCATCTCCCCGATCGCGTCTTCGCGTTCACGGAGCGGCACTCGTTGCGCCAAGGGGCGCGTGGCCAGCTCCACCTTTTCTAACCACGCATCGCCCGACAAGTCGAGCGTCAGCGCGCGAACCTCTTCGAGCACGCGCTCCGAGCGCGAGGCCAGCGCCTCGTGCGCGGCGCTGGCGCCATGCACGCGCACGCGAATCGCCGCCAAACGGCCATCACTGGCCGCAACAGCCAGGTTGAGCGCTTCCCTCACTCGCTCCAGCGCGCCGTCAATCGAGCGCTCACCGGATACGTCCGCCTCCGCCAAGTGCCAGCGCACTTCATCTAAGGCGCGATGTTCCACCGAGCGCACCTGCTCGCCCTCGACAGTCACCAAACTGGCGCCCTTGGGCCCCGTCTCGCGGGCATGGCGCCCCTGCAAATTCCCTGGGAACACGATCCACGGCGCTTCGCTCAGCACCTCGCGCGTGTGCACGTGACCGAGCGCGAAATAGTCGTAGCCGCGGTCCACGAGGGCGCTCAGCTTGCACGGCGCATAGGGCGCGTGGCCCGGCCGGCCTTCGAGCGCCGTGTGCAGCAAGCCCAAATTGAGCAGCCCGCGGAGCGGCTCCGGATAACGGCTACTCAGATCCGTGCTCACATCGCGAGTCTCGAAGCCTTGGCCATGCACGGCCACACCAATGTCCTCGAGCTTTACGGTGTCCGGCTTCTTGTACGAGAGCTCGCGCGTGTTTTCCGGCAAGTTCAAGTGTGCGGTCAGCTTGCTGGCAGCGTCGTGATTGCCCCGGATCCACAGCACGCGCACGTTGCCTGCGCGCAGCGCGGCCATCTGCTTGTTGAAGAACAGGCCCGTCGAATAGTCCCGCCAATCCCCATCATACAAATCACCCGCGATCAGCAGCAGCTCAACGCGCTCGGTCAAGCACAGCTTGACCAAGTTCTCGAGCGCGCGCCGCGTTGCGCCACGGATCTGCTCCACGGGCGCGCCCTCGTACTTGGACAGCCCCGAGAGCGGGCTATCCAAGTGCAAATCGGCCGCGTGCACGAACTTCATCGGAGCGCTTCTAACACGCTCAGGCGCAGGCGCTGACGGTTTGCCGAGCTTCACCCAGGCCTTCCACGCCGTACTCCACCACATCCCCCGCCTTCAAAAAGCTCGGCGGCTTGCGGCCCAAGCCAACGCCCGCCGGAGTTCCTGTACTGATCAAATCACCCGGGAGCAGAGTCATGAACGAGCTGATGTAGGCGATTAGATGAGGCACGCCAAAGATCAGTGAACTGGTGCGGCTGTCCTGACACGGCTGACCGTTCACGTTCAACCACAGGCGCACGTCCGATACGTCCAGCGCGTCAGTCGTCACGACGAACGGGCCCACGGGGCAGAACGTGTCCGCGCTTTTCCCTTTCGTGAATTGGCCGCCGCGTTCACGCTGAAACTCACGCTCGGAATAGTCATTCATCAGTACGTAGCCCGCCACGTGATTGGCCCACTCCGCCTCGGGGACGTAGCGCGCCACCTTCCCGATCACGACGCCCAGCTCCACTTCCCAGTCCGCTTTCACGGAGCCGCGCGGCAGCTGCACGTCATCATAGGGCCCGCACATGGCGCTCGTGGCCTTCATGAACAGCACGGGTTCCGCCGGAATTTGCGCGCCCGTTTCCAGTACATGATCACGGTAGTTCATGCCCACGCACACAATTTTGCTCGGGCGCAGCACAGCCGGCGCAATGCGCGCATCCGCCGAAACGTGCGGGCACTCCGCCGGGTGCGCCTCGTACCAACGCGCGAGCCGCGCGGGCCCCTCAGACCCGAAGAACGCCTCCCCGAAATCCTCCCCAAACGCGGACACATCCACCCGCCCGACGCCATCCACAATCAGGCCCGGTTTCTCCGCGCCAACCTGCCCAAAACGAAACAGCTTCATGCCCACCGCGCTAGCACCTCACGCCGGCGCGGCCAAGGTCAGACAAAGTCCGTGGACCGTCGCCCCTCGCCCGCTGAGGGCCGTCAACGGCTCGTATTTGAGCCGGATTCAGGGACCGCCGGAGCTGTCCTCCGAGTTCGCATCCGACGCTACCACCGCCGGTGGAACGAGGCTCGAGAGCGGGATAGGGCCGACGTCATTCAGCTTGGCGTGGTCAATGCTGATCACGCCGGGCACGCTCTTGCTATCGATCATGTCCACGAAGCGCACGTTGTGGAGCACGTCTTCCAGCGCGTAGAAATGGCGCGCGTGCACCGTGTCGGAGCTCGTGTCGTCGTGCGCGCTAAGAATGGCGATGAAGCCTGAAATGCGCTCAACGCGGTCGGGGGCGAAGCCATACAACGGGCTCTTCTCGTCCAAGACGTGAATCAGGTTCCAAGCCAAGCTGAGCACCGGCATTTGCGAGCGTTCGAGCTCCAGCGGGTGCCCGCGGCGCATGGGCTGCCCTTCCGCGGTCACTTCGTCTTTCACGACGCTGAACTTCATGAGCCCATCGCTGAGCGAGCCACGCCGCTGATTGGCCACCCGAAATTCGAGCACCGGCCGCCCGTTGCGCACGTGCACCACGATGTTGTCGCTGAATGCGACGCGCGCCTTCGGCCGCGAGAATTTTGAAAATACGATGCCCGTGCCGAGCGCCATGGCCATCATGCCCACGAATGCCTCGAGCGTGACCAGCACGTGCGCGTACGTGCTGGCAGGCGCCATCCCACCGTAGCCAATCGTCGCGTAGGTTTGCACGCTGAACCAGAAGGCGTCGGCGTAAGAACCCGGGCGCGCGTTGGAAATGTCATTCCCACCCACCCAAAAAAGAAACGCGAAGACCGCATTCGTCCCGATATAGACGGCGAAGAACAGCGCCAGCAGCCGACGCCAGGTCACGGCCAGCATGTAGTGATACATGTCCGTGAACCAGCGCTGGTCCAAGTTGCGCACGTCGAAGCGGTAGGTACCGACCCCCACGGCGTTCAGGTTGCGCACCCTGGGTGCCGGCTTACTGTCTTTCTCGCTCACGGCCGAGACTGTACCCTGGTTGCACACAACTCGCGGCGCAGGCAGACTACGCGCCGCAACAAAGGAGCTGGACCCTTGGAATTTGAGCGGAGTTTCGCGTGGCTGGCGCTGGCCGGCGTGCTCGGGGGTAGCGCGTGCTCGTCGGTCACCGGCATTGGTCTGCCGACCGTGAACGACCGTCCGTCCAGCCAAAACGTGCAGAACCAAGGCGCCGTGAGCATCACAGTTGGCAAGCCGGCTCAGCCGGTGAACGACATGGCCTGCCCCGTCGAAGGCGAGCTGTCCGCGATTGGCGCACCAAAAGTGCCTACCGAGCTCAACCCCGGCACGAGCGTTGTGAATGGCGAGCAGGGCTACAGCGTCAGCTGCTCGGTCACCGGGCGCGGGCCGTTCGTGTTCTCCGGTTCGATCCACGGCGTGAGCGCCGACGGTCAGCTCATCACCGTCTCGTTTCGCAACGGCATGCTCGGCGCGGACTTCAAAGGCAGCGCGGACGTGTCAGTGCTCACCCCGCAGCTTGGCGAAACACTCAGCAGCAGCGCGCCTTGCACCGTCATGGCGCTCCAGAACCAAGCTAAACCGGGCTCGCTCTGGGCCACCTTCTCGTGCCCGCAAACCGCGCTGCCTCCGTCAACTACATGCAGCGCGAGCGGAGTCATCGTATTCGAGAACTGCGCAGGGAGCTGAAAGGGCATACTTGAGCACCATGCCGGGTCCGGGCCATCAGCTCACAGACTAACCCACCCATGACCGAAACCTCAGCACTGGACTGTCCGCACGGAGCACGCTGTGGCGGTTGTTCGCTGTTGGGCGTTCCCTACCCCGAGCAGCTGGCGCTCAAAGGTTCGACCACGCAGCTCGCGTTCGCGCGCTATGCCGAGCACTCCGGCTTGCGCTTGGCGGCTGTGGCGGCGGCGTCACCCACTACCCGCTACCGTGCACGCGCCAAGCTCGTGTTCGGCGCAGACGGCTCGCTCGGGTTGTACGCGCGTGACTCGCACGAAGTCGTAAACATCCCGGAGTGCCGCGTACTAGCGCCCGAGCTTGCGCGCGTCGCACACGCCGCACGCCGCACATTGTCCGGCGTTGGCCCCGCGCTCGACGGACTGGATTTGCGCTTGGTCGATGCCGGCGTGCTCGTCACGCTGATCGCGCCGCAAGCCACGCCGATCCCTGATTTGAAGCGTTTGGCGACCGCGCTGTGCGCCGCAAGCCCCGAAGTGCGTTCGGTCGCGGCCAGCTTTCGCGCGCCGAATTCGGCCACCCTGCTCGGCTCGGGGCACGTGCTCCTGCTGGGCGAAGAAGTCGAACCGCATCACCTCGCGCCTGACGGCCCGTATCACCTAGCCGCGCACGGCGCGTTCACGCAAGCACACCTCGGCCAAGCGAACGCTGCGCACCGCGCGATTGAAGCCGCCTTGCGCGAGCTCAACGCGGAGCGCGTGCTCGAGTTGTACGCAGGCTCCGGCGCACTCTCCCTTCGCCTCGCGCAGCACGGCTTCAGCATGACCGCGGTGGAGGCCTTCGCGCCGGCATTGGCACAAGCCGCACACGCGGCGCGCGAGCAACGCCTCACCCTCACCACCAAGGAAGGCCTCGCGGAGCGAGCTTTACGCGAGTTTTCCGCAAAAAACGCGCATTTCGACGCCGTAATTGTCAATCCGCCGCGGCGCGGTTTAGCCGCGGAAGTACGGCGCAATGCGGCCGCGCTGGGCGCGCAGGGCATCGTGTACATGTCGTGTGATCCGGCCACGCTGGCGCGAGATCTCGGTCATCTGCGCCTGCTCGGTTACGCTGCAACGGACGTCGCGCCGTTCGACATGATCCCGCACAGCGCGGCCGTCGAGTGCCTTGTTACACTGCGGCGCACGGAAATCCCGACGCCAACGGTTTTGTACGAGGACGCGCAGTGCCTCGCAGTCGTCAAATCGGGCTACGAACCAGGCGCGCGCGAAGCGGGCAATGCCGGCAGCTTGCTCGAGCGCGTGCGGCGTTTGCCGGGCGCGGAGCAAGCCGTCATCGTGCAAGCCACAGCGCTCGATCGCGATACCAGCGGAGTGTGCCTATTCGCCCGCACCCCCGCCGCCCGAGCGGAACTTGAGCGGGCTTGCGCCACGGCCGCGCACACCTTCGTGGCCCTAGCGCGCGGAGTCACCCACAAAAAGGGCCGAATTCGCCGGCCAGTGCGGGACGCGCGCCGTTCTGTGGCCGCCAGCACGCGCTACGAGCGCAGCGCAGTCCACGGCGGGCACAGCCTGCTCAGCCTCAGCCCCGAACACGGCAGCGCGCTGCACCTGCGCCAGCACTTGGCGAGCATCGGGCACCAAGTTTTGGGTGACGCGCGTGGTGACGCGGCATCCAACACGTTCTTCGAACACCGGCACGGCTTGGACCGCAGCTTCCTGCACCGCGCCACGCTCACGCTCACGCTCGGCGCCGAAACGCGCACGCTCGAAGCGCCGCTGCCCGGCGAACTCAGAGCGGTACTCGCGAGCCTAACCGAGCAGCCCGCGGCGCGCGGCGAGTAGGATCGCCGCGATGTGCGCGGCGTGCACGATCACGCCACGCTCGATCAACTCGAGCAGCTCAGACGCGGGCACGAGCACGACTTCCAGATCTTCCCCGTTGTCCAACGCAAGCTCGCTCACGCGCTGTGCACCGCGAGCAAAGAAGAAATGCGCGCGCGCGCGGTTGCGCGCCGGTTCCGGCGCCATCTCCAGGATAAGCTCGATGTGCCGCGCCTCGAAACCGGTCTCCTCGCGCAGCTCACGGCGCGCAGCCTCCACCGGCGTCTCCGAGGGCTCAATCACGCCCGCCGGCAATTCCAGGCTCGTGCTGCCCAAGCCATGGCGGTACTGGCGCACGAGCGCGACCTGGCCGTCGTCGGTCAGGCACAGCACGCCAGCCCAATTCGGACCATGAATCAGGTGAAATTGATCGATCTCGTGCCCGTTCCCCAGGCGCACGCGTTGCTCGCGCACCTCCAGCCAACGTTGCGAAATCAGCACCGTGTCGGTGAGCACTTGCCAGGCGCGGAGTGGCGCGAAATACCTCATGGGATTACTTGATCAGTCGTTGGTAGGATCAGATCGCGATCGGCGCGAGTGGCCACGACCCAACGAGAAGAACCGGCGGGACCGGCGCATGCTGGCGGCGATCGCAAGCGTCGCGATGGCCCAAACATCAGCCTCTTGGTCTGACTTTCGACCGCACGGGGGAAACAGCAACGAAGCAACACGATCCAGTGCTAAGTCAGCTCCCGTGTCGTCCGCAAGCGTTCTTCCGCCTCAGGTTCTAGCGTGGCTGTCCGACCCCGGGTTTACGCCAGGTGCCAAGCACCTAGCGCCCTTGTTCGCAGCCTTGGCCCAAGCCGAGCGGGAAGACGCGCGCAAGATCGAGCGCACTCTCGGTCGCGCGGGTGAAGCCGCAGGGCGCTACGTCTTAGCTCGGCTCGCGCCCGCGTCAGCCAGCGTTGATGAACGCGAACGCGCGCGGCTGCTGGGCGTACTCGGCCGCGTCGCGCAGGACCACGCCGTGCCGGAATTTCGCGCCGCGCTGCTCAGCGCGCTCGAAAACACGGACGAGCGCGTGCGCCGCGTCGCCAGCGCCGCGCTGGGCAAGCTGGGTGAAGTGCCGGATCTGGAAGAGCGCCTCTTTGCGCGTTGGCCGGAAGCGAGCGCGCTGGAACGGCGCAGCTTGGCCGAAGCGCTCGGCAAAAGCGGCAGCGAACGCGCACTGAAACTGCTGCGCGCGGAGCGCACGGAAGACCCGGAACTCAAGCGCATCATCGAACGCGCCTGTTTGATGCTCGAACGCGATCACGCGCGCGCGCACCCGTCCAGCATCGCGCTAGACCGCGCGCTCGGCGCGCCGCAATCGGTCGTCGTGCACTGCCGCGCGGGGCTATCCTCGGTGCTCGCCGAAGAAGCGCGCGCGCTCGGCCCAGCGCCGGCTACCGTGATCGCGCCGGACCGCATTCGGCTCAGCCATCGCGGCAGCTTCGGTGAGCTCTTGCGGCTGCGCACTGCGCTTGGTTTTGGGCTGGAAGTGCCGCTGCCGGGCGGCAGTCAGGAAAGCTTGGCCGGGCGCGTCGTGGCGGCCCTCGCGCAACCGGACGCCGAGCGCGCAGTGCTAGCGTGGACCAACGGCCGCGCGCGGTTTCGCCTGGCTTTTGCCGAGGGCGGGCACCAGCGCGACAAAGTGTGGCGCATCGCCGCCGCGGTGTCCGAACGCATCTCGTGGTTCCACAACGACCCCAAGGAATCGGTCTGGGAGGTCGTCATCGACACCATGCGCGGCTCGCTCGAATTGTGCCCGCGCCGCTTCGAGGATCCGCGCTTCGCCTACCGCGAGGAAGACGTGCGCGCCGCTTCCCACCCGACGCTCGCCGCGGCCCTCGCGCGCGTGGCCGGCGCACAACCAGAAGACATCGTCTGGGATCCGTTCGTGGGCAGCGGGCTGGAACTGATTGAACGCGGGCTCTTGGGTCCGTACCGCGAGCTTCACGGCACGGACATGGAGACCGCCGCGCTGGATGCCGCGCGCGCCAACGCCGAGCGCGCCAAGCTCACGCTCAAACTGACGAAAGCCGACGCGCGCAGCCACCGCGTGCGCAACGTGTCGCTCATCATCAGCAATCCGCCCATGGGTCGCCGCGTCGCGCGCGACGGCACGCTCGCCACGTTGCTGGATGCCTTCTTAGCCAACGCGGCGCGCTCCTTGGCACCCGGCGGTCGCCTCGTTTGGCTGTCGCCGCTGCCCGATCAAACCGCCGCCACCGCGCGCCGTTTGGGCCTACGCGTGACGCGCCACGAAGCGGTGGATCTGGGCG
>JBDTJC010000198.1:0-6695 GCA_039936055.1 Polyangiaceae bacterium
CCCGGAGGTGTTGCGCTTCCGCCGCATGCTCAAGTGCTACGACATGCGAAGCTTCGGCCTGTATCGATACAACATGTTCTCGCCCGCTGACGACTGGGTACCCGGCGCCTACGCAACGCCAGAGAACCTCGCCAAGGTCGACGTGAGCCGCGCGCCTGCCGGCATCCCGCTACGCGAGTTGCTCGCGGAAACTCACCGCGAGCTCTATCAACCGCGCGGACCGAAGCGACCCACCTGACAGCCCTCGGCGCAACGAAGCGTGTGAGAAGCTCCCCATCAGCGAGCGTGCCCGGCGTGGGCGCCATTGCCTCGCCGCTGATGCTCGACGCTGTGACGGTCGCCGGGTGCGACGTCTGATCACAGCCAGGTGCAAAGCGGACGGCGAGAACGGGGAGTTTTGGGACCTTCCTGTGCCAGCCTGAATCATACAGATTTGCCAAATTTGCGCCAATTGCAGGGTCTGGCCTGGCTCATCATCCCGGCTGCCGTGGTCACTACCTAAAAGTCTAGTCCACTAGGCTCAAAAGATGGGCTAGGTAGCGGCCTCCTCGTTCGGGAGAAGATCTGAATGCGCCGTAGCTCCGCACCGATTCGTTTCGCCGCTGTCTTCAAACTCAGCCTGGCGCTGCTACTCGCGCTACTCGGCTTCGGCCTCGCACTGCCGCAGAGCGCTAGCGCGCAGAGCGCGGCTGCGCAAACCGTTATCGCGCCAAGCAGCGAACCAGCCAAGCTGGTGCCGGCTCCCACCGCAACGGCGCAGGCCGTCGACGCCAAGAGCGTGGACGAGCGCCTGAGTGACCTCGAGGCCTACGTCAACAACGGCGCGCGCGTGGGCAAAGACTCCAAGATCCCCGGTCCTGGCCCAGGGCACAACGGCTGGATGATGGTGTGTACCGCACTGGTGTTGTTCATGACGCTGCCCGGCCTCGCGCTGTTTTACGGCGGCATGGTGCGCACCAAGAACGTGCTGTCTGTAATGGCGCAGTGTTTGGCCTTGGCCGGCATCGTCACCATCCTGTGGGTGGCAATCGGCTACAGCCTCGTGTTTGCTCCGGGTAGCGCGCTGCTCGGCGGCACCAAATTTGCGATGTTCGCCGGCGTCGATGGGCTGCCCAATGCCGACTACTCGCAGTGGGTGTCGCATAACGTGTTCGCGATGTACCAGCTCATGTTCGCGATCATCACGCCCGCGCTGATCGTCGGCGCCATCGCCGAGCGCATGAAATTCAGCGCTTTATTGTTATTTACTAGCGCGTGGATGTTCATCGTGTACTTCCCGTTGGCGCACATGGTGTGGGGCATCGACGGCCTGATGAACGGCGTGTGGAACGCCTCGGCCCGAATTCACGCGGTGGATTTCGCAGGTGGCACAGTGGTGCACATGTCTTCCGGCTGGTCGGCGATCGTGCTCGCCCTGATCGTCGGCAAGCGACGCGGCTTCGGCAAGGAGAGCTTCGCCCCGCACAGCTTGGTCCTGACCATGATCGGCACGGGCATGCTCTGGGTAGGTTGGTACGGATTCAATGCCGGCAGCGCGATCGCCGCTGACACCATTGCTGCCAATGCGTTCACCACCACCACGATCGCCGCCGCGGTCGCGTGTACCGCGTGGCCGGCAGCCGAGTGGCTCACGCGCGGCAAACCAACCGTGCTCGGCTTCTGTTCTGGCGCGGTCGGCGGCTTGGTGGTGATTACCCCCGCAGCTGGCTTCGTCACGCCGGGCGGCGCGATGATCATCGGCGTGCTCGCAGGCGTGATTCCGTTCTTCGCCTGCACGAAGCTGAAGAACGCGCTCGGCTACGACGACGCGCTGGATACCTTTGGCGTGCATGCGGTCGGCGGCACGATGGGCGCGCTGCTCACTGGCATCTTGGCGACGGCGCGCGTGAATCCAAACCTGGACACCAACCTGCACGACATCGTGGGTAAAACGCTGTGGCTTGAGCAGCTCAAGGCCATGGGCCTTACCGTCGGCATCGCCGTGGTCGCGACCACCGCCATCGCCTATGCCATCAAGGCCACCATTGGCCTTCGCCCCACGGAAGAGGACGAGGTCTTGGGCCTCGACCTCTCGGACCACGGCGAGCGCGGCTATCACACCAGCGAAGTCGGCTCCGGCCACCAATAGCGCGACGACGAAAGCCCGTACGACGCCGCGCACTGAGCGGCGTTTTCCCTGTTCCCGGTGTGTGGATGTCAGGAAGCATCACACCGGGGATCGCCCTCAGTCTCAACTTCGGACACGGAGAGTCGTTTAGGGGGCAAGATGCGCATCTTGGGATTCTGCGACGAAACGGTTGCGGCATGAGGGCACGATTCCAAGGTCTGGCATGGCTTGCGTTGGGCGCAGGCCTCGGGATGGCCGCGCGCAATGCGCATGCCGAGGGCGCCGCGCCCCCACCGGCGAGCGCCGCGCCCAGCGACACAGCGGCTCCCGCGCCGGGGACGAGCGACGCGACAGCGACGCCGACAGCGACGCCGACAACGCCCGACGCAGCACCGACCGCCACTGCAGCGGTCCCGGCCCCCGTTATCCCCAGCACCGGGGCCGCTGAGCCAGCGCTGCCAGCCGAGACCGGTTCGGACAGCTTCACGAGCGAAGATACCAGCGAGACCGAGCAGCAGCATCGGCTCGACTTGTACGGCTTCGCGGACATGACGTACGTGCGGCTGCTCATCCCGCAGTCGAGCGCCTGGAATCGCGTCTACTTTCCGACCAACTCCTTCGCGGTCGGTAACTTCAATTTGTACATGGGCTCCAACCTCGGTGATGGTTGGCGCGCGCTCGGTGAAGTGCGCTTCTTGTATCTGCCGAACGGCGCGACCAGCACGGATTCTGCCGGCAATGTCGTCCGTACCGACACCACCGTGCTGGATTACGCCGGCTTCTCGGAGCCGATTCACTGGGGCGCAATTCAGATCGAGCGCATCTGGGTCGAGCACGAGTTCAGTACGCTGTTCAAGCTGCAGATGGGCCAATTCCTGACGCCGTATGGCATCTGGAATGTGGATCACGGTTCGCCTGCGATCATCGGCATTCGTCCGCCCGCGGTTGTCGCCTATGAATTGTTCCCGGCGCACCAAACCGGGCTGCAGCTGTACGGCAGCACGTTCTTCAACCCCGTCGAGGTCGGGTACAACGTCACCCTCTCGAATGGTCGCGGCCCGGTGGAGTACGCCGACTTCAACGACGACAAGGCTGTGGGTGGCCGGCTGTACCTGAAAACGGACGCGATCGGCTCGCTGACGTTCGGCGCGACCGCTTACCGCGGCGGCTACTACGATCGCTCGGCGAAGTACGTCGTCACGAACGTGAACGGGCAGCCCATCGTCGACCAGCAGTACACAACGCTCTCGAAGTACAAGGAATTTTCACTCGGCGCGGATCTGAAGTGGCAATGGAAGAACTTCTTGGTTCAGGGCGAAGCCATCATGAACCAGGTGAAGTTCGCGCAGGGCGGGCGCCCGCGCGTCCAGAACTTGGCGCCGCCGAATGGCTTTCAATCCGACTACCTGCGCTGGGGTGCGTACGGACTCGTCGGCTACCGCACGCCCTTCATTCAGACCATGCCCTACGCCATGGTCCAGTACGTCTTCTCGCCGGACAACCCGCTTGTGCCCCCGATCTTGGGCGCGCAGTTTGGTTTGAATATTAGGCCGACTCCCGCAGTCGTACTGAAGACGGAACTTACGTTCACGCACTTCGGTGGCCCTGGCAGCGGCGGTCTCGGTTTGAGCCCGCTGCGCATCTGGGCTTCCCAAGTGGCTTGGGCCTTTTGAAATGAAGGTCGTTCGCATTTTCTGGGAGCCGCGTCGACTCGGCGCGCTGCTCGCACTAGGCCTGGCCGTCGTGCTGCTGCTGCTGCTGCCGAACGCTGAGCGCATTGCTCGCGCGTCAGATCGCGTCGTGCTCGCGGTGGTCGTCGCGCACAGTTCGAGCGTCCAGGACGTGCGCCTCTCGGAGCTGAAGCGCATCTTCACGAACGAAGGTGACAGTGACTCCTCGGGTCAGCGCTACGTGCCGTTCAATCACCCGCCCCACACTACGGACCGCGTCGCCTTCGACAAGGTCGTGCTCGGCATGTCGCCGGATGACGTGAGCCAATTCTGGATCGACCGTAAAATCCGTGGGTTGCCCGGGCCACCACGCTCGGTGGACTCCCTCTCACTCCTGCTGCGCTTGATCGCCCGCTTGCCGGGCGGCATCGGCTACGCGCGCCCCTCGCAACTCACCTCGGAGGTAAGCGTGGTGCGGGTGAACGGCAAACTGCCGAACGACCCCGACTATCCCCTCGCCTTCAGCGAGTAGGCAGCTCTACACTCCACGAACGCGGGTTTCCGTGTAGCTTGGGCACGGCATGGCGCTCTTACGATTCGACCACGTGAATCTGCGGACCGCGAACCTGGCCGGCATGACCGAGTTTTACTGCGCGGTACTCGGGCTGCGCGTCGGGCCGCGCCCCGCGTTCCCGTTTGGCGGCGCGTGGCTGTACTGCGCTGACGCCCCCGTGGTCCACCTGGTGGAGGTCGTAGAAGCGCCCAACCCAAGCGGCACTTTGCGCCTGGAGCACTTCGCGTTCACGGCGGAGGGCTTCGAGGAGTTTGTGGCCACGCTGACCAAAGCCAACGTGGAACACAGTATTTCGAAGCTAGTGGGCACCGAAACGCGCCAAGTCAATCTGCACGACCCCGATGGGAACCGCGTGCACTTCGACTTTCCGGATCACTTCGCGAAGTAAACCGTGGCGCGCTTCTGACCTTTGGTCGATAGCTTCTTCTCGCTGATCAGCTTCTTCGCCGGGAGGTTCAGCTCTTTGGTGGTGATATCCAAACTGGCAGCGATCTGCTCGATGCGTTGACCAGGGTTCTTCGCGATGTACGCATGCAGCTTCTTAATCAGCTGTTCCAGCTCTTCCGGCGTGCGCTTGGCCCCCTTCTTACGACTCGCCAGGGAGGCGAAGGACGGTGCCGCAGCGGCACGCGCACCGCGACGGCCCGGGATCGCGCTCGCACCGGCCAGCGCCTGTTCGACCGACTCCAAAGCGGCTTGCTGGATCAGATTCGAAAGGTCGTCTACGAATGAATCGAGCGCCGCTCGAATCGTGTCACTAATGTTCGCCATGCTCGCGGATGTAGGCCGGCGAGAAGCAGAATGTCAATCTCGGAACCACGGACGTGCCCAGTCAGCATTTTAATTGCGACATTCTGACACACCATCAGTGGCGGACGGCCTCCGGCCGCGCAGCGTTGTCTAACTTCTAGGGCGGCATTTGCCGGGCGGTATCACCCGCGACGTAGTGCGCCGGTCGGTGACGGGATATTCCTACATATTTCCGCGCAATGCCCGGCGCTCACAGCACGGGTAGGCGGCGCGAGCGAAAGTTGATCGGCTGACGCTGGCGGTCCACGACGCTACCATGCAAGTCGTCGTTGCCGGTGCGAGCCTGGGCGGCGTGCACGGGCGGTTGCGCGAACGGCGCATCCCACGCCGCGTAGTCGTCCGGTAGCGGGCCGGGCAGCGCCGGCTGCGCAGTGCGCTCGAACAATTGAAAATCGTGCTTGCCAACCAGGTGCAGCGGCAAACCGAGCTTCGGGCCGTCTGCCTTGAACCAAGCGCGCGCGGCTTGCACGTTCTCGATCAGCACGAGGTGCTGCGGATCCAAACGCGCGGCCGCCAAGAAGTGGTCCTGCATGCCGCTGACGTCACCGCGCTGGAAGGCGATGCAGCCTAAGTAGTTGAGTGCCAAGCCCGGTACAGGCGTGCCCAGCTCCAGCGCTTTGCGCACGTGAAACTCCGCGCGCTCCAAATCCTGCGCACGGAAGTAGGCGCCACCCAAATCCAAATGCGCCGCGTGGTAGTCGCCCAGGTATGCCAGTATCGCTTGATACTCGGCGATCCCTTCGCGGTAGCAGTCCTGGAGCCCCTTGTTGTCGGCGAACCAGCTATTCAGGAGCTCGGTCACTTCTTCCGTCGCGTCGAAAGGGACTTTGAACTCCTGGAAATCTTGCTCGAAATACACTTTGCGGTCGAGCCACTTCTCGCGCTCGGCTTGCTGAAAGTCCTCAGTGCCCGGGTAGATGGTGAGGCACGAGAAGATGTACTGGTGCGGCTTCACGCGCGCTAGAAAGTCGAGCGTTTCTTGGAACGTTTCCGCCGTTTCCCCGCGGTTGCCCAGCATCATGTAGAAGCGCACTTGAATGCCGACCCGCTTGGCCATCGCCGCAGCGGCCTCGATCTTCTGCACGGTGATGCGCTTGTTGATCTTGTCGAGAATGCTGGGGGAACCCGTCTCGACGCCCAAGCTGAGGCGCTGACAGCCAGCGAGGCGCATCTCGCGCAGTAGCTCGTCACTTAGTACGTCCACGCGCGTGTCGCAGCTCCACAGAAACGCAAGCTTGCGTTCGCGGATACCTTGGCACAGCTCCAGGACGCGCTTCTTATTGGTGGTGAAGGTGTCGTCCTTGACCTGCACCATCTTTACGCTCAGGCGTGAGATGGCCTTTTCCAGGGCGGCCAGCACGTACGGCACGGACTGGCCGCGGAACCCGCGACCCCAAGTGGTTTCCGCGCCGCAGAACGTGCATTGCCAGGGGCAACCGCGCGACGTCATCACGATGTGCGTGTCGAAATACTCGTGCGGTGAAGCCAGGCCGTCCAGATCATGAATCGAGCCGCGGCCTGGAGCGGCTTCGAC
>JBDTJC010000199.1:0-3069 GCA_039936055.1 Polyangiaceae bacterium
CCAGCGCTGCCACGTCTTTGCCTACCTGCAACCACTGCTGAACCTCGGCATCGGTCAGGCTGCGGCGGAAGGCCCGCTTGCCGAAGGTTTGAATGAAGGTGACGACGCAGGCGTCACTCAGGTCGGCCTTCGGTTGGCAGCCCACGAGCTTCTGCCAGCGCGCGGAGTCCGCAAAAACTTCAGCCGTGGCCGCGAGACTCGCGGTCTCGTAGATATCAACCGTCGACGCGTTGATTGCCACCTCCGCGCCGCCGATAGAGGTGAAGCCGGCGACGGGTGTATCGTCGGGCAGCACGAGCTGGGCGCTGATTGTCCCCAGCAAATCCGTAATCGAATTCTTGTACTCAACCTGGGTGAGGACCCTCAACTTCGGTCCCCCGTTGCTCAGATTCACCGCGGTTCCCGCGCCGGCACCGCCGCTGGCGGCCGCGGCCGCGGCCGCGCCTGCGCCGGACCCGCCGCCAGTCTGACCAAGGCCTCCGCTCGGGCCGCCGGGGCCGCTCGGGCCGCCGGGGCCGCTCGGGCCGCTCGGGCCGTCACTGCCGCCCACCATGCCTGTGCATGCGAGCGAGCAAAGACCAACTACACCCAGGGCGGCAAATGCCCGGAACCGTAGAAACGCGCGTCGATCGGCCTTCATCTCCTTAAAGAGTGCTTTCAGAAACGCGGATCCGTCCTAAAATCGACGGGCTCGTCCGCGATTCGGACGATTTGTATGGCCCAACTACATAGGCCGAGGGTCCGGCTGGCCAGGCCCGTGGCGCGAACGTCGGCGGACGGTGCTGGAGCTGCTGCCCCCCAAAGCGCGCGTGCGTTCAGAGTGAATATTTGCGATCAAGATTCAACCGGGCACTGAGCCGGTCGTGACGCGCAGGCTGGTAGAGCGCGGCTTGGACGAGTGCGTTTTTGAGCGTTGAGGCGGCGGCGTGCGTTCAACTGCGTTCTGCGACAACGCCTGCCACCTGCAGGGTGTGACCGTGGGGGTTGCTGCGGGTGGGAGGGACGTGCCGCCACTGCCATTCGGCAGCATTCCAGGTGAGTGCTTGCTGGCTAGGCACCAAGGCGGGCAAGCTTGCTCCACCGATCAGTGGCAGCGGCGGAGATCCGAGGGCCACCGTCCCGCGCGCATCGAGCGCGATATATTGATGAGTGATGTCGCTGGTTAGCGCGATGCAGGGCGCGACTGCCAGCAGCGAGCGCACGTGCGCGTGCTGCACGCGGTGCGTAAATTGACCGAGGGCGATCTGAAACTCGTAGGCCTGCGTGCTTTGGCTCGCCGGGAAGCGCGCAGCGAACCGGTCTTCCACGTAACGCGTGAGCGGCGTCGCCAGCTGAGACAACACCATCGACGAGCAAGCAAAGGCGAGCGGGCCCCCCGCCGCGTGCTCTGGAAAAAGTCGGGGTGGTTCCTCAACGCGATAGTCGTGAAGAAGCTGGAGCAGCGCCGCGTAAACCTCAGCTTCGCCCGTCAGCGCCAGGGCAGCGTGAGCCCTTTCCAGGAAAACGTCGTTGATGCCCGTGACGTCGGTCTGAACCAGCGACAGCCGCGCCTGGAGCTTTGGCTCCAGGCCAGCCTGCTTGACGCTCTCGGCCAACGCGGCGGCGTCGATGTCGACCAGCAGCAGCTGCTCGAAGCGCTCAGCCAGCTTGCGCAGTGGGATGTCGTACAGCTTGCCGGCACCGATCACGACCGCGCGCGGCCCTGCGGCGCGCTCGGCGCCCTGCAGCAAAATCTGCTTGTTCTCCAGCGCGTGCTCTCGCCAAGCCGCCGTATTCGCATTCCGGACGCGCGTGATGGCCGCGGATGTGGACGCATAGCCCAGTTCCCGAAAGGTGCCCTCGGCGACTGCCTCGTGGGTCGGCCATGCCGCGAGCGCGCCTGCCCGAAGCTCCTCTAGCGCCTGCAGCGCGTCACCAAAGTTCAGCACCGCGGGTAGATCCGGGAGGTTCAAACGCGCCAAGGCGTGGGCGAAAGCGCGCAGCGGCTGGTACTGCTCGAGGCTCCACGGCTCGGCACCGGAGAAGACCCGCTCCAAAGCGACCAGCTGCTCCTCGCTGAGCTGCCCGCGGACCGACATCCCCTGCTCCACAGCCCACGCCAGCACCCGACGAAACGGTGGAAGCGACGGCGACGCCATTGCCGCCGACTATAGTCGCAGCGCCCTAGAAAGCCGAGCGCCGAGTACGCCGGGCGCGAGGAGGCGAGCGCAATGCCTCGCAGACGGAGGTGTCCGTGGTGACCGACGGTTCGAGTCGCGTGCTCGATCGTGAGTTCATCCGATGACGGAAGCTCACCGCTGACGTCACTGCGCAGTCAATGACCGAAGGGCCTGCCGCGCTGCCCGTCCCGCCAACGGAGCAAAAGTAAACCCGCAGCGGACGTTTTCGCTTCGCCGCAGGATCCGACTGCGGCGAAGCGGCATTCTCGAATGGCGTGTGTCGGATTCCGTCGCCGCGCACGGAGTACGGCTCGGCGATACCGCGCTCGATCAAATCAGCCCCTCATTCCTTCACGCGGAACTAACGAACTAACGGGCGCAAGCACGTCATCTATTGTAGCTTCAAGCTGCGCCGGAAGGTGGCGACCGCCAGGCTTGGGACGAATGCAGGAACTACCACGCACAGAGAAACGCGCAGCGGTGTGCCCCGCGCGCAGGGCGCTCTTGTGCGTCAGCCTGTGCTTGCTGCCCGCCGCGTTTGCCTGCAGCACGGCCGGACCGCGGCCGCGCGCAGGCGTTGCTGGCGCCGGAACGGGCGGCGCCGCCCAGGTTCTGGACCCGGGTCGAAAAGACATGCATCGGCTGAACTCGGCCGAGTACAACGCGACTATCCAAGACGTCCTGGGCTCGACGCTCCAGCCGGCAGACGGTAGCTGGCGCGGGGAGGAGGAAGGCTTTGACAACATCGCCTCGGTGCTCCACGTCGACGAAGCCCAGTACGATCGCTACCTCAGTGCCGCCCAGGCGCTGGCCACGGAGCTACTCGCTTCCGAAAAGCCCCGCGCTCGCTTCGTGTCGTGTGCGCTCACTGACTCGGGGTGTGCGCAGTCCAGTATTGCGGCACTTGGGC
>JBDTJC010000200.1:0-6007 GCA_039936055.1 Polyangiaceae bacterium
AGGCAGACCAGAAGAAGTGCGCCACGATGAGCCACAAGAGCCCGGAGTGCTACACGCCGGACTGGGGCATTTGCGGCTCGAACACCTACCCGACCGGCGCTTTCCCCGAGTGCGTCAGTTCCTTCGGCGTGTTCGACCAGCACGGCAACGCCGCAGAGCACATGAATTTGCCTATAAAACCCGAACAATTGGGCAAAAATGGCGGCGTCGGCGAAACCGAGATGAAGGGCAGCTGGTTCATTTTTTCGGAAAAAGTCGTCCACCCGGACGACTGCCGCTGGCGCGCCCTGATGTGGCACGCGGGGCCAATCCGCGCGCTCGACAGCCACCGCAACTATCACCTCGGCTTCCGGTGTTGTAAAGACATCAAGCCGAGCGCGGGCCCGAACCGCGACGGCGGGACGCCATGATTCGCCTACACATCAATATCGATCACGTCGCTACGATTCGTAACACCCGCGGCACCGTGTACCCGGATCCGGTCACGGCCGCCGCCCTGTGTGAGCTAGCCGGCGCCGACGGCATCACCGCGCACTTGCGTGAAGACCGCCGTCACATCAAGGACGACGACATCGTCCGTTTGCGGGCGTCACTGACCACGATGCTTAATCTGGAGATGGCCGCCACCGACGAGATGGCCGCGATCGCCGAGCGCGTCGGACCTGACGTAGTCACGCTCGTCCCCGAGCGTCGCGCCGAGCTGACGACCGAAGGCGGGCTGGATGTACGCGCCACGCGTGGCGCCGTGGAAAAGGTCGCCGCAATCTGCCAAAGGCGCAAAATCAAGCTCAGCTTGTTCATCGCGCCGGATGACGCGCAGGTGCGCTTGTCGCGCGAGCTAGGCGCCGCGCAGATCGAATTTCACACCGGTGAGTACTGCCACAAGCAAGGTACGGAGCGCGCTGCGGAGCTCGAACGGTTGAAACGCGCGGCAACCCTCGCCCACGGCCTCGGGCTCGAAGTGGCTGCCGGTCACGGCCTGACCCGCTTCAACGTGCTGGACATTGCAGCCATCCCGGAGCTGGTCGAACTCAACATCGGTCATTCGGTGATCGGTGACGCGGTGCTCGTCGGTCTCGACCGCGCCGTGCGTGACCTGCGCGCGGCAATCGACCGCGGCATGGCCCAACGCGCCACCGCCTGAGGGCCATGGTCGTCGGGCTGGGCATCGACGTGGCTTCGCTGGCGCGCATGCGTGCGGCGCTGGAGCGTTTCGGGGATCGCCTCTGGCAGCGCGTGCTGACCCCGAACGAGCAGGCAGATCTGAAAGCGCGCCCGGACCGCGCTTTGGCCCTTGCCGGGCGCTTTGCAGCCAAAGAAGCCGCGGCCAAGGCCCTCGGCGGCCAACCAGACGTGTGGTGGCGTGATGTTGAAATCCGCTCGGACGCGCGCGGCGGCCCGCAGATGGCGTTCCTGGGCGCTGCCACGGCGCACGCCGCCCGCCTCGGCGTGCACCGCATTTTGGTCTCGATCACGCACGACGCGGGCGTTGCCGCGGCGGTTGTGGTGCTGGAAAGCGAGTAGCCGCGTTTAGCAGTATGCTGCGCGCATGATCCCGGTGTTGTCGCGCGCGGAGACGCGCGCCTTCGACGCGCAAGCGAGCGCGGCCTGCCACGTGCCGAGCTTGCTGTTGATGGAGAACGCCGGTCGCGGCGCGGCAGATTTGATCGCGGCGGAACTGAGCGGCAAGGGTTCGCGCGTCGTCATCGTGTGTGGTGCGGGCAACAACGGCGGCGACGGCTTCGTCGTCGCGCGCCGGCTACTCACGCTGGGGCACGACTCGCGCGTGTACCTGTTGGTCAAACCCGAGCGCCTCAAGGGTGATGCGCTCGGTAACTACCGCTCGTTCGTCGGTGTGGGCGGCACGGTCACCGAGCTCGAGCCGAATCAACTCAGCGTGCTCGCGAGCGCGCTCGAAGGCGCGAGCGCCGTAGTCGACGCGGTGTTCGGCACTGGGCTAGATCGCGAAATCACTGGTTTTCTGCGCTATGCCATCGAGTTCATGAACGGCGCGCGCTGCCCGGTGTTTGCGCTCGATACGCCGTCCGGCATCGACGCGGACACGGGCGCCGTATTGGGCGTCGCAGTGCGCGCGCGCACCACCATCACCTTCGCCCATCCGAAGCTCGGCTTGTTGACGCCGTCGGGGCTCGAGCACGCCGGTGACGTTCGCACGGTGGACATCGGTGTGCCGGACACCAGGCTCGCGCAAGTCGGCTACAGCGCGGAAGTCGTGGAGGCCGCGGATGTGCGGAGCGCGATTGCTGCGCGCGCGGCGAGCACCCACAAAGGCTCGGCTGGGCGCGTCGTCGTGATCGCGGGTTCCCCAGGCAAGATCGGCGCGGCGCTGCTGGCGGCGCGAGGCGCGCTACGTGCCGGCGCCGGCCTCGTCACAATTGCCGCGTTCCCCGAAGTCGCGGCGCTGCTCGACCAGCGCGTGTTGGAAATGATGACCGCGCGCATCGATCCCGCGCGCATCGAGGCTTCACTGGATGAACTCCTGGAGCGCGCCGACGCGGTGGCGATAGGTCCTGGGCTGGGCCTAGGCGCGGACGCGCGTCGGATTGTCGATCACGTGGTACTGCGCGTGCACAAAACCAAAGTCGTGGATGCCGACGCGATCAGCCATTTTGCCGGCCGCGCGGAGGCGTTGCGCGGCGCGCCTGGGGAAGTCGTGCTCACGCCGCACTCGGGGGAAATGGCGCGTATCGTGGGTGGCACCGCCGCGCAGGTCGAAGCCGACCGCTTCGGCACGGTAACCCGCGCGGTCGCGCTGACCGACTGTGTCGTGTTGCTCAAAGGACATCGCACGCTCGTCGGTGCGCCCGGCGATCGCGTCGCCATCAACGTTACGGGTTCGAACGTGCTCGCAACCGGCGGCTCGGGGGACGTGTTGACCGGTGTTTTGGCGGCATTCGGCGTGCATTTGGATGCGCGTCGCGCCGCCTACAGCGCGGCCTATGTGCACGGTCTCGCGGGCGAGCGCCGCTCGCTGCACGGCGTGGATCGCGGCGTACTCGCCCACGAGATCGCGGACGAAGTGCCGTTCGCCCTCGGCGCGCTGCGCTGACCGGCCATTTGTCGCGCTGACAGCGCGAACCGTTGCGATGCCAGTTTGACACGCGCGACGCGGTTCTCGGACCGCAGGGAGTACCGAGAAAGCGCGCTAAATCCCAGGGATTTATGGTTGGCACGCGGCTTGCGATAGCAGCATCCCGTGGAGGCCACGATGTCAGAGCCACTCGCTATCGATCAACAAGTCTCATCATTTGCCGAAGAACTGCGGAGCAAGCTGCCCGGGCTGCTGCCGGGTCTGAATTCACGTGCGCTTGCCTTGTGCAAACGCCAAAGCGAAGCCAAGGACCTGGTGCAGGACACGGTGCTGCGCGCGCTGTGCTTCGAATCAGGTTACGAGCGCGACACGAACCTGCGCGGTTGGCTACAACAGATCCTGTTCAGCGTGTTCATCACACGTTGTCGCAAATCCACCCGCGAACGGCGAGCGCTCGCGTCCTTGTCTAGCGACCCATGCGCCTGGACAATGCCTGATGCGCCGGTTCAACGACAATCACTGACCCGCCCGGTTACTCGCGCGCTGGACGCGCTGCCCAGGCAATTTTCCGCAGTAGTGCGGCTGGTTGACTTGGAGGAGCGCAGCTACAAGGACGCGGCGGACGAACTGTCGGTGCCGGTGGGCACGGTCATGAGCCGCCTATTCCGCGGGCGACGGCTACTGGCCGAGGCGTTGGCCGAACCGAGCCAAGCCGCGCAGCAAGGCGCGCTCGAGACGTCTCAGCAGGCGGCGTAGGCCCGCCTCGCTCGAATCCGCGGGCTCCCGCGATTGTGCTGAGAACGACGCTCAGAAATGTGTACACTGAAGTAGTGGCACAGCCGCTGGTCGAGCCCGAAGCGCGCGCGGTCTTTGGCGAGCACGCCACTCGTCTGGCGCGTCTGATTCGCGCGCAGTTCGGTTTCGTGTGGCGCGTGCTGCGGCGCATCGGCGTCACGGATACAGAGGCTGACTCGGCAGCGCAGCAGGTCTTCAGCGCTGTCGCCGGGCGCATTGGTGACATTCGCAAGGACAGCGAGCGCGCGTTCTTGTTCAGCACGTCGCTGCACGTGGCCGCTCGAGTCCAGCGTGAGCGTACGGAGCTTGCCGCGATCAGTGACGGTGCGCCCACGCTCGAAGATCTGGACGAAGCCCAGCAAGCGCGCGAAATCCTGGGCGTGCTCCTGCAGCAGATGCCGCTGGAGCTGCGCGTCGTGTTCATCCTGCACGAAATCGAGCGGCTTGCCGGTTCGGAGATCGCAGAGACCATTGGTATCCCCCTGGTGACCGTGACGTCGCGCCTCTCAGAGGCGCTGGATGATTTCGCGACGCACCTCGAAGCGGGCAGTGACCTCGCTGAGTCGCTAATGTCCGCTGCGCGCGAAGAACAACCGCCTGACGGAGCGCTGCTCCGCACCTTGTTCGCGTTCGGTCCGAGCGTGGGCGCCAGTTTGGACATGCCCGAGGCGGACACGGGCGCCTCTAGCGCGCCGGGCGTGGCGTCCGCTCGTTTGGCCGCGCCAACAGCCGCAAATTCCGCTTTTGCCAGTGCGGCAAAGTGGCTGGGCGTCGGCCTCGTCGTCGGGTTGGTGGCGACTTCCGCAGTGTACGCGCTGACAGACGCCTTGGCCCCGTCGCCCGCCGCCGCTCGTTAGGGGGGGAGTACGGTGTTGCTCACTCGGGAAGAGCTGGACAGAGCGCCGCCACACGGCGCGCTTCGCGGCTCAGAGCAGCTCGACCGTGCCCGACAAGATGGCGTGAACCGCGTCGCTGTCGTCCTTCACCAGTAGACGACCCTGTTCATCCAAGCCAACGCCGACGCCGACTTGCGCATCCACCCGGACGCGCTGACCGCGCAGCGCGTCCGCCGCATTGAGCTCCGCCAAGATACCCTGAACGCCGTGTTCTTGATACGCTTGCACGCGCGTCGCGATCGCTTCTAGCACCTCGAAAAGCAGGGGTTCGCGCTCCAAGCGCGTTGCGCCGAGCACCGCCAAAGACGTTGCCCGGGCCGCGATCTCCGCCGGGAATTCACGACTCGCTACGTTCAGTCCGACGCCGACGACCACGGCTTGCAGGCGATCCCCTTGCAGTTGTGATTCGACCAACACGCCGGCGAGCTTCTTACCGCCAACGAGCAAGTCATTGGGCCACTTGATCAGCGCTTCGCGGTGGATCAACGGTGTTACCGCGTCACGCAGCGCGAGCCCAATCGCTAGCGTGAGCGCGCTGGTTTGCGCAAGCTCGAGTTTCGGCCGCAGCAAGACAGAGAACAGCAGGTTCTCGCCGGGGGCGGCATACCAGGTGTTACCGCGACGGCCGCGACCGGCGGTCTGCGCGTCGGCCACGAACACCGAGCCGTGCGGAGCGCCCGAGCGCGCCGCGAGCAGTGCATTGTCATTGGTCGAGCCGGTGACAGCTTGATACATTAACGGGCGGCCGAGCGTGGGCTTCTGCTCGCGACCGCGCGCCCGAAACCGCTCGGCGTCGAAGGCCATCAGATGCTCTCGATATCCAGCCCGATGTCGGCTGCCGGGGCGGAGTGCGTCAGTGCACCAATGCTGATCACGTCCACGCCGGCGCTGGCTAGGGCGGGGATGCGTTCCAAAGTAATTCCGCCGGAAACCTCGACCAAAGCGCGCCCATGCGCGTGCTCCACGGCGACCGCGATCTGTTCGGGCGCGAAGTTGTCCAGCATCACGATGTCTGCGCCGGCGTCTAACGCTTCATCCAGCATCTCGAGTGATTCGACTTCGATCTCGATGCGGCTACTGTGCGGGGCGTGCTTGTAAGCGCGCTCGATGGCTTCACGCACCCCGCCCGCGGCCACGATGTGGTTGTCCTTGATCAATACCGCCGAACCCAAGTTGTCGCGGTGGTTGTGTCCGCCGCCAGTGCGCACCGCGTAACGCTCCAAGAAGCGCAACCCGGGCGTCGTCTTGCGCGTGTCCACGATGC
>JBDTJC010000201.1:0-25165 GCA_039936055.1 Polyangiaceae bacterium
AGCTCGGTCCGCTCCCCTGGAGGACACCTGTGATCACGTGTTTGAAGTGCGGCAAGGAGAATCAGGACCACTACAAGTTTTGCTTGGGCTGCGGAGCTGAGCTCCCGCGTGCAGCCGCAGCGAAACCATTTACGGCAGCGACGCCGCCGCAAGGTGTGCCGGCGGTTGCCATTCCGATGCCAATGCCGGCACCGGTGGCAGCGCCCATGCCGCAGGGGGGGCCCGCGCCCATCGGCTCGCAACGCCCGCCGATGCCGGCCGCGCCTGTTGCAGCAGCGGCGGCCGCCGCCGTGGTTTGCCCGCAATGCTCGCACGTCAACGG
Organism: Polyangiaceae bacterium; assembly: GCA_039936055.1. GTDB lineage: Bacteria > Myxococcota_A > Polyangia > Polyangiales > Polyangiaceae > PMG-095. Next base: position 323 of record JBDTJC010000201.1, read on the forward strand.
AACGAACAATCGCTTCTGCGCGTCGTGCGGGTACAACCTCGGCGCGCTCGCTGGGGCCAGTCCGTCAGCAGCACCTCCTGCGGCTCCTATCATCACAACGTCGGCTGGACCGTCAATCGTACTAACGGCGCTACGCGCGGACGGTAGCGAAGCCGGCACGTACCGTTTGCCGGACGCGCAAGTGATAACGCTCGGTCGTGACACGGGCTCGATCTTCGCCGGCGACAGCTACCTTTCACCGCGCCACGCGACGTTCACGCGCCGCGGCATGCAGCTCTCGATCAAGGACGAAGACTCGCTCAATGGCGTGTACTTGAAGCTTCGCCCGAACGAACCCTGTCTGCTTGAGTTCGGGGATCTGTTCCGCATCGGGCAAGAGATCATCCGGCTCGAAGAGCTCAAAGGCCAAGGTCGCTCACCGGACGGCGTGGATCGCTTCGGCAGCCCGTCGAAGGGCTACATCGGTCGCTTGGCGTTGGTCATCGGTCGCGATACCACGGGCAACTCGTTCCCGATCCCGGAGCGCGGCGTGCACTGCGGTCGTGAACGCGGTGACATCTTGTTCTCGGAAGACGGCTACGTCTCCGGCTTGCATTGCAGCATCGCCAAGGGCCCGGACGGTAGAATTTATCTGACCGACGTCGGCAGCTCCAACGGTACCTTCGTGCGCCTGCGCGCCGAGCACCAAGTGGGCGCCACCGACATTCTGCTCATGGGCCAGCAGCTGTTCCGCATCGACTACTGATCGCTAGGAATGGGTTCACCGCGCACGATTCGCGTTGTCGCGGCCGTCATCGAACGTGGCGGCCGCTATTTGATCACGCAGCGCCGGGCGTCCGCGGTCTTGCCGTTGCTCTGGGAGTTCCCCGGCGGTCGCGTGGAAGACGGCGAGAGCGACACCACCGCGCTAAAGCGCGAAGTGCAATTTCGGCTGGGCGTCGACGTGCAAGCGGGCAAGCTGATGAGCTTCGTCAGCCACCCGTACGAACACTACCTCGTCGAACTGTATCTGTACGAGGCGCGCCTGTTCGAGGGCGAGCCCATGGCCCTCAACGTGAGCGACTTTCGCTGGGTCGCGAGCGCGGATTTCGAACGGTTCCAGTTCACGCCCGCAGACGAAGCGTCGATGACGACGTTGCTCGGGCTGTGACTCGCTTCGTGCGGCGTGACGCCTTCGGCATTGGGCTCGCTACGCTCGCCGTCATCAGCGGCTGCGGCGGGCCCGGTGCCGTGCCCTATTCGGCACCAACGCCGTTGCCAGCCGTGGTGTGCTCGGACGCCCCTGCCGAAAAGCAAGACGTGGTGGCGTGCCGTTACGCTTCGCAAGCGCAGATCTCCGAGGTGTGGGCGCGCTCGACCGGGCTTGCCGCAACCGCCGCCGTATCTCTGGGCTTCTCACACATTCAGTGGCTGTCAGCCGAAACTCACGTGGAGACCGCCCGCGTGGACACCCCAATCGATTGCCGCCGTGAAGTAGGTGGCATCCAATGCGTCGGCGGCCCCGGGGAAGTACCGGTGGGGTTGCTCGCGTTCACGCGATTTACGTTCCTCACGCCGGACGAGGCGCGCGCACGCTCGATGGATGCACTGATCCCGGCTGAGCGTCGCCCAATTGACGCGCGCGCAAACGCCTCGGCCAACCGACGTTAAGCAACTCGCGCTGCGAGGGTACCGATGATGGCGCGTGAAGCTCGCGGTCCATGCGCACACGTTCGTGTCTACGTTGCTGGACGTGCTGGCGCCCCCGCGCTGCGCGGCGTGTGAGGCATTTTCCCCAGGGTTGAGCGGCTATTGCACGGAATGCGGCAGTCCAGAGCCACTGCTCGACGTAGCGCTGCACATTGCGGGAGTGCCGGTGTTCGCGGGAGCACGCTACGCGGAGCCCCTCGCGACCGCGATTCACCGCTTCAAGTACGCGAATGCGCCGGAGCTCAGTGGCACGCTGGCTGCACTGTCGGCACGCGCCATCGACCTCTTGGGGATCGAAGCTGGCGACATGTGGGTGCCAGTGCCACTTCACCCGCTACGCCTCGCCGAGCGCGGCTACAATCAGTCGGCTCTGTTGGCGCGGGAACTTTCGCGGCTTGCGCGTGGCCCTGTAGATGCCCGCCGGTTGTGTCGGCTGCGGCACACTGAGCAGCAAGCCAAACGTGATCGGCGCGCCCGCAGCCAAAACGTTGCGCATGCGTTCGGAGCGCGGCCCCGCGCGCAACGTCAACGCGTCGTGCTCGTGGATGATGTCGTGACCACGGGTGCGACCCTCGGCGCTTGCATCGCGGCATTGCGCGCGGCTGGCGACCATGTCGTCGGCTGTGTGGCCGCAGCGTGTGTCGGGTCCGCCTGACGCTTGCCGCTAGATCGCGAACGGCGCTCGCTTTGTCGCTGCCCCGTGCGCAAATACGAGCATAATCCAGGGACTCTGGTGGCTGGAGCCCAGGTTGGTCGATCCCGCACAAAAAGACGCGAGTTATCACTGGCTCATGCCGGACGGTGCACGGCTGTCGGGCACCGAGCAAGAGCTGCGCGCGGCGCTCGCCGGCGGAGTACTGACTGCGGCTTCATTCGTTTGGCGCAAGGGGTGGGCTGAGTGGCAAGCGGTGGAGCGAGTGCCTGAGTTGGCGAGCGCGCTGCCAGCCAAAGCCCCCGAACACAAGTCGTCACCGACCGCCGTGCAGATGCCGACGCTTGTGTCGCGCGTACCGCTTGTCACCAGCACGCGCCCTACCGCGCCGACGGTTCGGACGCCCTCGCTCTCGAATTCCGCGACACGTTCGAGTCGCAACGCGGGCCCGTCACCCGGCGCGCACGAAGTGGCGCGCGACACGCTCGCGCCTGCACCGGCGCCGAGTAGCTTCGGCAACCTGGGTGGCTCGCGCCGCCCACCCGGGCCAGCGCGGCGTGAGTCCGGTCCGCCACCGCCGCCCATTCGCGGGCGCGCGCCGCTTCCTACACTGAGTGAGGAAGCGGGTGTGGCCTCGGCCACCGCCACGCTGCGGCCGCCCGGCGCAGTGCCGCCTCCTCCGCGCGGCGTACCCTCACCGTCCTTGGATCCGTCGGCTTTTTCAGCGGAAAAGCGCGACGCCACGCTGACGCCGGTGCCGGCGTTCGGCCCTCCCGGGGGCAAGCTCGAACCCTCGTCACCGCGTTTTGGTTCGGAGCCGTCGCCCGCGATAGCGGTCGCCGAGGGAGCCAACGTGCTCACGCCAAGCATCACGCAACCGTCCGCGGCGCCGCTCACGCAGCCGCCGGTCGTGAACAAGACGCTGCTTAGCGCGTCGGCCACGGTGGAGGCGGCTGCCGAGTCAATCGAGCCGTCGCTCGATTCTACGCTGGAGGTCGTGGCCAAGGTGCCACCAGAGGCGCGTCGCACACCGGTGGAGCCGTTGGCTCCGGCGCGATCGGCAGCCGCTGAGCCTGAGCATGCCACGCCGCCGCAACGTGATTCCTTGGTAAAGATCGGGCGCATCGGGTTGGATAGCCGCACCGCGGTGATGGCGCTCTCCGGTTTGAGCGGCGCGCTGTTGGTCGCGGTGATTGGCCTCGCGCTGTCGCGTGGCCACGGTAAAGCGCCGGAGCCGGACGGCAGCGCAAGCGTCAGCGCAACCCCTGCGCCCGCGCCGGCTCCAGCGGCCATCACCGGCTGCCGTTTGCTGCTCCCCGCGGCGCGTCTTTTCCCAAACGTGGAGCGCGCTGTGCCGCCGTACGTAACCCAATTGCCAAACGAAGCGGCTCTCGCGCTGGGCTTTGCCGAAACCAAGAACAAGGGTGTCGGCCTGCGACTGAACCTGGCCACGCTGGATATCACGCCGGCCTTCGAGGAAGAAGGCAACGACGCGGTGCGCGGTGTGGTGCCGCTGACGCACTCCGGGTCACTCGCCTTCTTCGTGGACCGCGACGACAAAGCGCTGCACTCCGCGCACACGGTGGATGAAGTGCCGCCGTTCACGCTGGGCGTGAATGAAGCGGGGTTCTCTCGCGTGGTGGCCGGCGCGACCAGCCTGGTTTGGCCGCTGGACGGCAGCGCGAAGATCACCGAGCCGCGCTCGGCGCCGCTCGGCGCTTACGGCTATGGCATTGCGTTCCGGCGCGGTGGGCAAGCGGGCAGCGTGCTGCTCGGCTTCGTCGACAGCGACGGTAAGAAGAAGACGGAGCTCGCGGGGATCCCCAACGCTCCCAAGCTGCTCGGCACGCCGGTGATTGCGGGCAGCGCGGCCGGCGCACTGGTCGCGTTTGCGGGGCGTGATCGGGAGGACGCTCCGTGGCAGCTGTTCGTCTCCTTGACGAAGCCTGGCGCCCCGCCCAGCCCGGCGCGCGCCCTCCTCACCGGAAGTGGCAGCGCGATTTCGCCGGCGCTCGCGCCGCTCGGCGCGGACCGCTTTCTCGTGCAGTGGACCGAGGGCACCTCGGGGAAGTACCACGTGCACGTGCAGAGTTTCGGCGCTGATCTAAGCCCAATCGGCCAAAGCGTGTTGGTCTCGCCGAAGGGCGCGAACGCGGGACAAGGGTCGCTCGCGGCGTTCGCTGGGCAGGCTGCCACGCTATTCATCCTCACCACTGCAGGCCACGACGAACTCTGGGGAGCAACGCTCGCATGTCCGTAATTCGGAATACCAAACCGCACCTGCGGAACGCGCTCGTGGCAAGCGTGCTCGCGTGCAGCCTATGCGTGCTGCCGAGCTGCGCTGTATTTGCGGCTCGCAAGCAGTCCACCGTGGCGCAGGGCAAGTACTACGACGCGGGGAACGCGCACGATGCGGAGTTCTTCATCGGCCTGTACTTGTTGCAGGTGGAAATGGAGCAAGCGCCGCACGTGCCTGAGTTCGAGCGCCTGAACCTCGGTCATGCGCTCGGTCTGACGCCGCAAGCCACGACGGATGAAGTCGGGCAGCGCTTGCACGAAGAGGCTCTGAAGCAGAGCCGGGCTGGCCTGCGCATGCGGCTGGATCAGAGTCCTTCGAGTACCAAGCCGGATGCCGCGAGTGCTGCTGTTCGGACCAGCGAGCGCCCCAAAGAAAGCGCTACCGTTGCGTTGCTCAATCAGGTGGAAACCTCGGCCACCGGCCTGCTGCGCAGCATCGGCCAGATGCAGGAGGCGGACACCGCGCTGGACAGTTTGGAGCTGGCTGGTGGTGGCCTGGACGCGAGCGTGGACAAAGATTTCGCGAGCGCGCCCGCCGCCAAGTTGAACGAGGTGAAGAAGAACCTCGACGACGCGCACACGCTGATCGCGCTCATGAAGACGCGCGCCGCGCAGGTACGCACCGACAGTAGTGAGCTGCTCTCGGCCGTGGCCAAAGCAGTGAACACGGACGACGGCTCGCTGGGTTCCGCCGCCAGCGACGCCGCCGCGGCGGAAGCGGCGAGAAACGCCGAGAGCGCGGCGAACGCGAAAAAGGCCGCGGCGAAAGCACGACCGAGAGCGAAGCCCGCGGGTGGCGCTTCCGCCCCGGCGGTGCGTCCGAAGCCGGCATCAAGAAGCGACGACGGCGAAGCACCCGCCTCGAAGCCGGCTAAGCCGAGCAAACCGGCGCCGCCGCCGCGAGACTTCGAGCCGTAGTTACTCGATACCGCGAATCGCAGGCAGGAAGCGATCAGGCGGGATGAAGTCGTTGTAGCGGGCGGCTTCTTTGCCGTGGGAGTCGAAGAGCACGACGGTGGGCAAGCCGACCACTTTGAACGAGGCGAGGGTGGCGGAGATCTTTGGATCGTCGTCGTTCGTGGCGTCGACTCTGACGTTCACGAAGCGACTCATTTCCATTGCGACGTCGGGCGCCGAGAACGTGACTTTATCCAGCTCTTTGCAGGCGGCGCACCAGGCGGCGCCGAAATCGACCAGCAGAGGGCGGTTTTCACGGAGGGCGCGGGTGCGCGCGAGTTCGACCTGGTGCTCCCAGGTTACGACGTCCTTCGGCTTGATAGCGGCTTCGATACCGACGAACAGACCGCCGGCGACGAGCAGCACGCCCAATGCCTTGCCCACGTTGACGCCCGCCGAAGCGTAGCTTGCGAACTCACGATGGACGGCGCCTAGCACGAGGCCCAGCAGCGTGGCGCCCGCGACGCCCACAAACAGCGGCGTGGAGGGCACAGTGAAGCGCGTGAGCACCGGGAACGCCGAGCTCAGGAAGTGGAACGCGAACACGACTAGGCCGATCCCCAAGATCGATTTGACGTGCACCATCCACGCGCCGCTCTTGGGCAGCTGCACCGCGAAGGCGCCGACCGCGAAGAACGGCACACCGAGGCCCAGGCCGAACGTGGTCATCGCCGCGGCGCCGAGCGCGGGATTGTGCGTCTTGGCGATGAACGTCAGGATACCGGTGAGCACTGGGCCGGTGCAGGGCGCAGCGATCAGCGCGCAGGCCATGCCCAGCAAGAAACCGCCCTTGTAACCAATACCGCCCATCGCGGCCAAGCGATTGGTGAGCGCAGAGGGCAATGCAAACTCGAACGCGCCGAACATGGCGCTGGCCAAGACCAAGAACATCGCGGCGATCCCCAGCACGACCACGCGGTTCTGCAGCAGCGAACCAAAGATGGCGCCGCTCATGCCAGCGCTGACACCAAGCGGCACGAGCATGGCGATGATACCGAGCACGAACGACGCCGACAACGCAGCACCCGCCAAACGGCTCTTGGCTTGCGACGCACCGAACACGCTCACGGTGACTGCAACCATGGGGTACACGCAGGGCGTAAGGCTCACCACGAAGCCGCCGGCGAACGCGGCCAGGGCGGCGTAGATGGGCCCCTTCTCGACTGCGCGCGTGAAGGCGTCCGCCCCCTCCGGCGCGGCGTGCGCGATGCCGGGTGCACACAGGCAAAGCAGCGCCAGCGTCACTGGAAGCGTCAGGCCGAACCCAACTCGTGCGTCGCGCGACGCAGTGCGGAAAGTCTTCACGTTCTGGATACCTATCTGCCTGTACTGCGCGAGCGGGGCGAAGGTTTCAAAGTCCGGCCGGCCCAACGCGAGAGCGTGGCCAATGTAGCAGCATGCGAAGCAGGCGTGGGGTTCCGGGGCGAAAGCCCCGGGGAGACAGCCGAGTGCACCGCTTACCGCGAAGCGGAACAATCGCTTTGCGATTGTTGATGGTACATCACAAGCGGTGCACTAGGCGGCGCCGCGTTGGCGCGGGCGCATGGAGCGCAAGAGTTGGCGCGCATGCGCAATTTCCCCGGATAACGCGACTTCAAGCGCGACGCGGCCGCTCGTGGTGCGCTTGATGAATAGGCGCAAGTATTGGCGCGCCGCGGCATAGTCCCCCCCGACACAGGCGAGCTCCCCGAGCACGAATTGGCCGTAGCCCTGGCCGCACGGAGAATCCGACAAGCGTTCGCGGAGCGCCGCGAGATCCGGACTCGCTTCACCAGCGGCGCGGCGAGCGAGGGCGGCTTGCGCGAGGTACAGCGGGCGCTCCGTAGTGCCCCAGCGGTGCGCTCGCATCAGGGCGCCAGTGGCTTCACGGTAATGGCCCATCAGGTACAGAACGCTGCCAAGAGTCCACAAATGGAAGGCGCGGCGCGCGGGCGGGCTGACCCGACTGGCCAGGCGCAGGTGATCGATGGCTTTGTCCCGGTCTTCCAGGCCGAGGCAGGCGCGCGCGGCGTCTTGGCGGGCGACATCCGGCATGATATCCGCTTCGATCATTTGCTCCGCCGCAAACAATGCCTCGGTAAAGCGCCGTCCTTCCATATGTGAGAGGTACAGCTGACGCAGCAGGAGCGCGCGCGTGGTGCGGTCCAGCCCGGCGCTGAAGGCCAGGCCGCGTTCCGCATATTTGGCGCGGGTGCCGGAGGTGCGAGCGAGCGTTGCCTTCCGAAGCAGGAACTCCGGATTTGGCCCTGGGGCGCTGCTCACGCGAGTCCTAGCCATACCAAGAGAAGTTAGCAGCACCTGCACACACGTCCAGATTTCGGCACTTGTGAGCCGTCTTCGCCTCGCCTTCCCGGCGGGCACCCCCCTTCAGCTCAGCGGCCGCAGCCAGGAAAATCCGGAGTTGCGCAGTTGCAAAGGCGGCTGGAAGCGGGCAAAAGCCTCGACACGGCATGCGTTCGTTTCGCTTCCTTCGGTCCGCCCCCGCCGCGCTGTCGCTCGGGCTCGGGCTCGGGCTCGGGCTCGGCGTCGTGGCATGCGGGCACCCGGCCTCCGATAAGGAGTGCCAGGAAATCGTCGAGCGCATCGCGACGCTCGAGATCGAAAAGAGCGCCGGCACGAGCGACGCGAAGACCGTGAGCGAACAGGTCGACGAAACCAAGAAAGCGTTGGCCACCAACACGCTCAAAGATTGCGTCGGAAAGCGCATCACCGAGCATGCAATGGTGTGCGTCCACGGCGCCAAGACTTCGCAGCAAATCGTTGACGATTGCTTCAAATGAGCGGCACGCCGGCGCGACCGGCGCGAGCCTTATTGCTCGGCTGCGCGTTGCTCTTGGACGCTTGCGGTAAGCCGCCGACGCACGACGAGTGCAACGCTTTGCTAGAGCACTACGTGGAGCTGCTCGTCAATTCAGACCGCCCCGGCACGAACGCGGCCGAGCTGCACAAGCTGCAACTGCAAGCCCGTGAGAAAGCCAAAGACGACCCGGAATTTCGGGCCTGCAGCGACCGCGTCTCGCGGCACGCCTACGACTGCGCGATGAACGCTTCGAACGCGGATCTGCTTGAGCAGTGCTTGCTTTGAGCGGCGCGCGCTGAAACTGCAGGCCCAGCGCCGCTGCGCCGGAAAGCCACGCCCCGCCGCTGTCGACCAAGCGGCGGCCGTCACTGGCGACCCCTGACACGGGCCGGTTCATGCGGACAATTGAGCTACAAGTACCGCGAAAGTGCCGCGACGGCCCGCGCGACGTCCGGGCGAGCGCTCATGAACGAGGCGTACGGATCGCCGACTTCTTGCACGCGGCCCGGTAGGGTCAGCATGCTGAAGCGCGAGGTATCCAGCGCAACGTGCAACTCCTGCCACTCGATGGGCGCCGACACGGTTGCGCCGGCATGCGCGCGCACGGAGTACGGCGCCACGATGGTACGCGAGGGACCGGTTTGGCCGGTGTCCACGTACACGCGCGAGCCGCGCTGACTGACACGCCGTTCCATCGTGGCGATGGTCGGGTTCTTGTCGGTGACCAGCCGACCCAAGAGCTCCACGAGTAGCTTTGCCGTCTCGAAATTCACGCCCGGACCGAGCGGCACGAGGACATGCAGGCCCTTTTGACCCGAGGTTTTGGGAAAGCCAACGAGCCCGACATCATCCAAGATCATGCGCAAATCCAGGGCCAAACGCACGGCGTCGGCGAACGGGCGCTCACCGATGTCAAAGTCGACGGTGAGAAAATCGCATTGTTCGAGCGAACCGCGCTGGGCCGCCAAGACGTGTAGCGGGATGCACCCGAGGTTCGCAATGTGCACCAACGCATCCGCGCTATCGACCAGGAAGAGCGTTTTCCTTTGGGCACTGGGATCTTCGTCGTCAATCAGCTCAATGCGCTCGATCCAATCCGGAGTGCCGACGGGAACGTTCCACTGATAAAAGTGTTTGCCGGCAATACCATCAGGGTAGCGCACCAACACCACGGGGCGTTCGTGCAAGAACGGCAGCATTACCTGTGCAATGGACGCGTAGTACGCGCACAAGTCGCCTTTCGTGAAGCCTTCATCGGGCCAAAACACCTTGCTCGAATTCGTGATCGCGATGCGCGTGGTCGCGCTCTCCGTGGAGCGCGGAGTCGGCTCAGCCGGCGCCGCCACCGGCGCGACCTCTTGGATGAGCTCGCTGGGGGGCGCCGCTCGGCAATCGCCGGGGGCGATATCGGGGCGCAGGCCGCGGAACACGGGCGCGCGCAAGCGCGCTTCACCTTCAGTGAAGCCCAAGAAGCGAACAGTAACGACCAACTCTGGGCGTACCCAATGCGCGCCTTTGGCGTCTTCGGGCGCGGCGCCACTGGCTGGGAACGCGTCGACCTGCATGGCTGCCAGGGTTTGTTCGAGCGAGCTCAGCGTGGCGGCATCAAGCCCACTGCCCACCCGACCCCTATAGATAAGGCGCTCCCCCGAGTAGCTGGCAACGCACAACGCCCCCAACGGCGCGCGCGCACCCTTGCCGCGCACGAAGCCTACCACCACGAACTCGTCATCACGCTCGGTCTTGACTTTAACCCAGTCGTCGGTGCGCTTCGGACCGTGTCGATAGGGGGAAGCGGCGCGCTTGGCCACCACCCCTTCCAAGCGCTGCGCGCGGCACAGGTCGAACAACGCCTGTCCGTTGCCTTCCAAATGGTCCAAGGCGCGCACGTAGCCGCGGCCTTTGACGAGCTTCATGAGCAGGATTTTGCGCGCCGTTAGCGGCAACGCGCGCAGGTCGAAGTCGTTCAGCGCGAGCAGATCGAAGACCAAGTAGCTCACTGGGACTTCGTTCATCGCGGCGCGCACGTCCAAGGGGCGCTCAGCGTGAATGCGCGGCGCGATGCGCTGAAAGCTCGGCCTGCCCTCCCCGTCGAAAGCCACGACCTCGCCGTCCAACACGACGCGTTCGGGTGCTAGCGCGGCGACCGCGCGTGCGATTTCCGGGTAGCTCGAACTCGCTGCACGGCCATTGCGGTAGCGGAGCGCGACAGCGGAGGCCTGTTTGTCCGCAGTGATCCGCACACCGTCGATTTTCAGCTCGTAAATGCGGGTGGGATCAGTGAGTTCGGCACCGTTGAGCGCGCATAGCATCGGCGTCGCGTGACTGACGTCTACCGGACCGCGCACCGCACCGAGAGCCTCTGCCTCGGCTTCCAACACACTGACCACGCTCGCGCGTTCAGCCATTTCAGTGATCGTCAGCCCAGACATCACCGAGTGCGGTTGCTCCACCAAGATGTCGCCAGGCGGGTGTGCAAAGACGTCTTGTTTTTTGATCAGCAGCCACTCATTGGCTTTCTTGTCGGCCGGGCCGCTGGCTCTACGACGACCAGTGGCCACCAGCGCGAAGCGACCGTGGAGCTTGAACCCGTCGAGTTCGAAATCGAGCTTACCGATCTCGAGCCCTCGCTCGGCGGTGGTCTCGAGGTAGCGAACGCGCCCCACGTCCCAGACGATCATTGCGCCTGCGCCGTAGTTGCCGTCGGGGATCACCGCTTCGAATTGCAGGTACTCCAGCGGGTGATCCTCGGTCAGCACCGCGAGCTTCTTGTCACCCGCTTCCAGGCTCGGGCCGCGCGGCACAGCGAAGCTCTTGAGCGTGCCGCCGATCTGCAAGCGTACGTCATAGTGCGGGCGCGTGGCGTCGTGCAGGTGGACAACGAAGCGCCCGGCGCGCGTTTCGCGACCCGAAGGCTTGTGCTCCGAGCCAAAGGGTTCGTTGGTGCGTAGCGGGTCGCGCTTCTCGCGATAGCGCGTGAGCGCGTCGTCGGCCTTCGGAGCGCCGGCGCCGGCGAGAGCGGCCAGCACTCCGCCGGGCTTGGACTTGGCTACCGTCTTTTTCAAGCGCTCACCGGAGGCCGATTGTACCCGAGGGTGCGCGCCGTTGTTACTGGATGTCGCTGCCCAAAAGCGTACACGGCCCGCGCCGCTCATGTAACCCGACACTCGAGTCACACTGCAGCTCGGCAAGCTTCACGCGCACAGACCACGCTTGTCGCGAGCTCCTCAGCGAGCGCCGCGTTTCGGATTGATATGGCTGCTCATGAACCGCAATCGGGGCGCTTCGCGCTGATCGTGCGCGGTCCTGAGCGGGCTGTGCGCTTGTTCAGCAGCCGTGCCAATTCGCCGAAGTTTTGCTCCTCTGTAGTGCTGGCGCGTTAGCATGTCGATCATGGCAGCGCGCGCTACCTCCTCGGGCACAATCTCGTTCGGTTTGGTCTCGATCCCCGTGAAATTCTACACGGCGGCATCGTCAGAGCAGGCGAGCTTCAACATGCTGCACAAGAAGTGCGGCGGGCGCGTGAAGCAGCAATACATCTGCCCAACCGACAACAACGAGGTCGTCGAGCGCACGGAGATGATGAAGGGCTACGAGTACGCCCGCGGGCAGTACGTGACCTTCAGTGACGAAGAGCTCAAGGCGCTCGAGGCCGAGCGCAGTAACAGCATCGAAATCGCGGAATTCGTCCCGCTCGCGAGCGTGGACTTCGTGTCCGTGGAGAAGACCTACTACCTCGGCCCGGATAAAGGCGGCGACAAAGCCTACCGCTTGCTCTCCGAATCCATGACAAAGATGGACATGGTCGCGGTCGGGCGCTGGGCGAGCCGCGGTAAAGAGCAGCTGGTCTTGATTCGCACCTACGGCAAGGACGGCATCGTCCTGCATCAGCTCTACTACGCGACCGAAGTGCGCGCGTTCGACGAAATCGACACCGGCGCGACCTTCAAATTCAGCGACAAAGAGCATGATTTGGCGGAAAAGTTGATCGCACAGCTATCCAGCGACAGCTTCGACCCCGAGAAGTACAGCGACTCTTACAGCGGGCGCGTGGAAGCCGCAGTGCAGCAAAAGGTCGAAGGCAAAGAGATCACGATCGCCCCCGAGGCGCCCAAGGCTCAGATCATCGACCTGTTCGAGGCCCTGAAGAAGAGCCTGTCCGCGACGGCTGGCACCAGCAAAGACGGCGAAAAGAGCCCGCTCCGACCGCCCAAGAAGACCGCGCCCAAAGACGACGAAAAAAAGAAGTCGCACAAAGCCTGATTCTTGGCCTTGCGGCCGTGCCTGCCCTAACGGTGGCGTCCAGGAGGATCGCCATGAGAAGCCGCAACGCTACGTTGGTCGTGATTGAATTCGGCGCGAGCTGGCCACGTTGGCTCGATCCCAGTCATTCGGGCGACATGGCCGTCGTCGCCCAGCATTACGAAGGTCCGCCGACTTCGCTCATCACGCAGGTAGCAAGCCGAGTCACGCGCCTCGAGGCCAAGGGCTGGAAGCTGAAGGCGATCGTGCTGGTTTCCAACGGCCGCTGCGAAGCGGACTCGGTCGCCGCTCGCTCGGTGTTGGCGAGAGGTCTATTGTCACGGCTGAGCTCGGCAAAGGGCGGACACTTCGCGCTCACCGTGGACGAGCGCTACGGTCGACGCGCGCGTAACAACCTCACCCATTTAGCCGGATCTCTGGACGAAGACGCGAGCTTGGGCGGCATCCAACTGAGCGCTTACGCGGGCGAACAGACGCCGCTTGCCTGCCTCGACGCGACCGCGCTCGCCAGCTGAGCCGTGCCTCTAGCTTGCGAGGGGCGTTCTGCTAAGAACGCCCCTTCGTGACCAGCGCTCTTGCCCAGGAACAACACGCGCGCGTCGCGCTCGAGTGGCCGCTCTTGCTCGATCGCATCGCGTCCCGCTGCACGAGTCGCGCGGCGTCCGAGTACCTGCGCGCACTGCTACCAGCCGACACGTTGCAAGAAGCGCGCGGCCGGCTCGCGCGCATGCGCGACGCGCTGACGCTCTTCAACACCGGCCATCCCCTGCCCGTGCGCGAGTTCCCCGAACTCGGCGCGCTCCTGGAGCGGGTGCGCGCGGACGGTGTGGCTAGCGGCGCAGAGCTCAGCGCGCTAATCCGCGTGCTCGGTCTGGCTCGAGATTTGCGCGCGTACGCGAAAATGCACACGCAGACCGCGCCGGACCTAGCCGCCGCCATCGGCAGCGAACCGAGCTTGGATCGCCTGCGCGAGCGGCTCTCGTCGTGTATTGACGCGGAAGGTGAAGTCGTCGACCGCGCCTCGCCCGAGCTGGCTCGCGCGCGCGGCAAAGTGCGTGAAGCACGCGACGAGATGAAACGCCGCTTGGCGCAGCTGCTCGGCCGCTTCGCCGACTTGCTGCAGGGTCAGTACTACACCGAGCGAGAGGGGCGCTTCGTGCTCCCAGTGCGCTCTGATGCGCACCTTCGCGTCGACGGCATCGTGCTCGGATCGAGTGCCTCGGGCGGCACGCTGTTCGTGGAGCCGCGTGAACTCACCGAAGTCGGCAATCGCCTGCGCGTGGCGGAAGCCGAGGCCACACGCGAGGAGACACGCGTCCTGATCGCGCTCTCCAGCGAGGTTAAGGCCGCACACGAAGCCTGTGAGAACGCATTCTTCGCCTGCATCATCGCGGATTCGTGCAGCGCCGGCACGCGCTGGGCAGACGAAACCGAGTCCGTCGTGCTGCCGATTCAAGAGGAAGCGCGGCTGGAACTACGCGGGGCGCGCCACCCGCTGCTGCTGCTCACAGGCATCGAGGTGATCCCGAATGACATCGTGCTGGCCTCGCGTCAGGCGCTAATCATTTCCGGGCCGAACGCAGGCGGAAAAACGGTAGCGTTAAAAACGGCCGGGCTCGTGGCGTGGATGGTGCGCGCCGGGCTGCCCGTGCCAGTGCGCCAAGAATCGGTCGTGGGCTGGTTCGATCTCGTGCTGTGTGACATTGGCGACGAGCAATCTATCGTGCATTCGCTGTCCACATTTAGCGCGCACATCAGCAACCTGCGCGCGATTTTGGAGTGCGTCACGCCGAGCTGCTTGGTGCTCCTGGATGAGCTGGCTGCCGGCACCGACCCGGAAGAAGGCGCAGCGTTAGCCGCCGCCGTGCTCGAAGCGTTGACGGCACGCGGAGCCGCAGTCGGCGTGACCACCCACTACGAGCGCTTGAAAGAGCTCGCCACGCAAAGCCCGCACTTTGCCAACGCTTCCGTGGGTTTCGACTTCGAGCACATGACGCCCACTTTTCGGCTTCTTTTGGGGGTGCCGGGTCCGTCTAGTGCGCTCGCGGTGGCGCTCCGCCATGGCTTACCGGAAGGCGTAATCGAGCGCGCGAAAGCGTTACTCCCGACCCAAGCCGTAGACCGCGAAACGGCCCTGCGCGAGTTGGCGCGTGAACGCGCGGAACTCGAAACGCTGAGGCGCGACGCGGAGCTTGAACTTGCACGCGAGCGCGAACTGCGAGAAACGCTGGAAGCCGAGCGACATGCGTTCCGCGAGCAAGCCGCGCGGGAGGTCGAGCGCGATCTGCGCGATCTGCGCGTTTCCGTGCGCACAGCACGCACGGAACTGGAGAACGTCCGCATACGCATCCGCGGCAGCGCGCCAGATGCGAGCGCGTTCCGCGAGCTCGAGCGAGACTTGAGTCGTGTTGCGGCGCAGGTCGCCATCGGCGGGCAATTCGCGGAACAGAGCCCTACAGCAGCGCCAGCCGCGCGTGAGTTGTCACAGCAAGAGCTGCGCGTCGGGCAAACGGTGCGTCACCGCACGCTCGGCGCGACCGGACAAATCCTCGAGCTGTGCGACCGGGACCAGGTGCGCGTCATGATCGGCGCGATGAAATTGCTAGTGCCGGTTCGTGAGCTCGCCGTCACTGGCAACGGCGCCCCAAAGGCGCGCGCGAGCGCCCAGAAAAAAGCCAAACCCAAAGGTTCCCCGCAGCCAAAACTTTTGGCAGCCCCCCAGCGCACCCAAGCCACAACGCTCGACCTTCGCGGGGAGCGTCTCGAAGCGGCACTCGATCGCGTCGATCCCTTCATCGATCGCCTCATGAGCAGCAATGAGCCCGCGGGATTCGTGCTGCACGGTCACGGCACGGGTGCATTGAAATTACATGTGCGCGAACACCTGCGAGCTTCCACCTACGTTGAACATTCACGAGCCGCAGAGGCCGACGAAGGGGGGGATGCGTTCACCGTCTTCTGGGTCCGCGGTTAGTGCCCTCCAGGAAACCAACCGGCTGCTACACGCGAGGCGGATTTGCTGTAGCGTGCGTCGGTCGATGTCCGAGCCAGTGACCGCCCCCAGTCCCGTTGCAGCGCCCTCCCGCCCAAGCCAGGGAGTTCCAAGCGACGACGGCCACGGCCACGGCACGGGCAACCGCTACCTGATCAAGCTGGCATTCGGCGCGCTCGGCGTCGTGTACGGCGATATCGGCACGAGCCCGCTGTACTCCGTGCGCGAGTGTTTCGCGGGCGGCCTGCCGACCTCGCACGAGAACGTGCTCGGCATCCTGTCGCTGATCTCTTGGTCGCTGATCATCATGGTCTCGTTCAAGTACATCGCTTACGTGCTGCGCGCAGACAACAAGGGTGAGGGCGGCATCTTGGCGCTGATGGCGCTAACCAGCTCTAACCTGCGCAAATCCCGCAGCTATCTGCCGCTGATCTTCTTGGGCGTCTTCGGCTCAGCCCTGCTCTACGGGGACGGCATGATCACCCCGGCCATCTCCGTATTGAGCGCCGTGGAAGGCCTGAAGATCGCGGCACCTCACCTGGACGCTTTCGTGGTTCCGATCACGATCGTGATCTTGATCGGCTTGTTCGTCGTACAAAAACGCGGCACGGGGGGCATCGGCGCGGTCTTCGGACCGATCACGTTCGTGTGGTTCGCCACCATCGCCACGCTGGGCGTCAGTCACATCATTCACACGCCCACGGTGCTGCACGCGATTAACCCATGGCAAGGCGTGCACTTCCTCGCCAGCCACGGGCAACGCGGCTTGCTCGTGCTCGGCGGCGTGTTCCTGGCCGTTACAGGCGGTGAGGCGCTGTATGCCGATCTCGGCCATTTCGGTCGCCGGCCGATCCGCCTGGCTTGGTTCTCCATCGTGTTCCCAGCCCTGCTCATGAACTACTTTGGGCAAGGCGCGCTGCTGATCCAGCACCCCGAAACCATCGAAAACCCGTTCTTCCGCATGGTGCCGGGCTGGGCGTTGTACTTCGTGGTTCTGCTGTCTACGTGCGCCACCGTCATCGCCTCGCAAGCGTTGATTTCGGGCGTTTACTCGCTCACCAGCCAGGCAACAATGCTCGGTTTCTTGCCGCGCTTCTCGATTCGGCACACCTCTGCACGCGAGCGCGGGCAGATTTACATCCCGAGCGTGAACTACGTGCTCATGCTGGCCGCAATTGCCCTGGTGCTCGGCTTCAAGTCATCGGATGCCTTGGCCGCTGCGTACGGCATCGCCGTTACGTTGACGATGATCATCACCACCGTGCTGGCCTTCTACTTGGTGCGCTACGGCTGGGGCTGGGGCTTGCACAAGGCGATCCCGATCACGCTCGTGTTCTTCATTCCGGAGATGTTCTTCGTCAGCGCAAACGTCTCGAAGATCGAGCACGGCGGTTGGGTGCCTCTGGCCATCGGCGCAACCATCTTCACGATCATGGTCACTTGGAAGCGCGGCCGCGAGATCCTCGCGGAACGCTTCCGTGAGCAGCTGCTGCCACTATCCGACTTTTACGACGTGATCGCGGTCGAATTGCCAGCACGTGTGCCTGGCACGGCGGTGTTCATGACCGGTACCGGGGATGGCACCCCACCCGCACTGCTGCACAATTTCCTGCACAATCGCGTGCTGCACCAAAACATCGTACTGCTCACGATCGTCACCAGCGACAGCGCGCGCATCGCCGAGGTGGACCGCTTCAAGATGGAGAAGCTGGATCACGGCTTCTGCCGCGTGGTCGGGCGTTACGGCTTCATGGAACAGCCGGACGCGCCGTCGATTCTGATCGCGGCGGGCCTGATCCACACCGTCGAGCACACCACGTTCTTCCTCGGCCGCGAGAACTTGGTAGCCACCCGTCGCCCAGGCATGGCGCGTTGGCGAGTGAGCCTCTTCTCGTTCATGTCGCGCAATGCGCAGCCCGCGACCAAGTTCTTCAATATTCCGCCCGACCGCGTGATGGAAATCGGCGCGCAGATAGAACTCTGAACGCGGCTCAGGGTGCCGCGTACTCCTCGTACACGCGATCTCAAGCTACCGTGAGTGCTTGGGCTTGGGAGGGGGCGCCCCGAGCCCCGCAACGCAGCTCGAAGCACACCGCGGTTCTCGGCGCGGACGGTCGACGCGGGCGATCCAGTGAGCCCGAGTCTCGTGTAGCGAGAGGTGCGCTAAGTCGTGCATCAGCTGACCTTTTCCGACACGGTCCCGGCGAGGCGATCTTGCCCTGAGGCTAAACCGTTGAATCCCGCTCGAAAAACCATCCGGCCCACCGGCGACAGCTAGTCGCCGGGAAAATGCGAGCGGGGCTAAATGCGCGAGCTGCAGGGTCGCGAATGAACACAACAATTCAGTGTCTTGAGTGGGGCGCGCAGCGCGTGCTAGTAGCCGCATTCACGCTGCGCTAACGCAGCTGCGCTGTGCGGGATCCGAGAGGGGATACTCGCCGAACTGAGGAGCCAGCCTTGCACCGTCGACTCGGAGCCGTGTCTTTGTTCGTCGCCAGCCTATTTGGGCTGGCGCTGCTGTTGACCCCCACGCTTGCGCGGGCCGCACAGCCCCACCACGGCGGGGAGGCCGACTTAGTTCTCCCCGACCTGAGTAGCGTCCAAGTCTTGGGCATGAGCGGCAGCTCGCTACTCATGCTGGGCATGATCGTGGCCGCGCTCGGCTTGGTGTTCGGCGTCGTGACGCTGTTCCAGGTGAAGAACCTGCCCGTACACAAGGCGATGAGTGACGTTTCCCAGATCATCTGGGAAACGTGCAAGACGTACCTGTTCACGCAGGGCAAGTTCATCATGATGCTGGAGGTGCTGATCGGCGCCATCATCGTGCTGTACTTCGGCGTGCTGCAGCACATGCCGGTCGGCAAAGTGGCGATGATCTTGGGCTTTAGCTTGGTCGGCATCGCCGGCAGCTATGGCGTGGCTTGGTTCGGCATCCGCATCAACACGTACGCCAACTCGCGGACGGCCTTCGCGAGCCTCCGCGGCCGCCCGTATGACGTGTATGCCATCCCGCTGAAGGCCGGCATGAGCATCGGTATGTTGCTGATCAGCGTCGAGCTGCTGCTCATGTTGATGATTCTGCTGTTCGTCCCCGGTGACTACGCGGGGCCGTGCTTCATCGGCTTCGCCATCGGTGAGTCACTCGGCGCCTCGGCGTTGCGCATCGCTGGCGGCATTTTCACCAAGATCGCGGATATTGGCTCTGACTTGATGAAGATCGTCTTCAACGTCAAAGAAGACGACGCGCGCAATCCGGGCGTGATCGCGGACTGCACTGGCGACAACGCCGGTGACTCCGTCGGCCCGAGCGCGGACGGCTTCGAGACCTACGGCGTCACAGGCGTCGCGCTGATCTCCTTCATTTTGCTCGCTGTGCACGAGCCGGCCACGCAGGTTCGCCTGTTGGTCTGGATCTTCGCGATGCGCATCATGATGGTCGTGGCCAGCGTGATTTCGTATTTCATCAACGAAATCATCCAAAAAGCCATGATCGGCACGGCCGATAAAATCAACTTCGAGCACCCGCTCACCTGGTTGGTTTGGCTGACCTCGTTCTTGTCCATCGGGCTCACCTTTGTGGTTTCGCACGCGATGATTGCGGACTTGGGCAACCACGAATTGTGGTGGGTGCTGTCGCTCATCATCAGCTGCGGTACCTTGGCCGGCGCGGTCATCCCCGAGCTGATCAAGGTCTTCACCTCCACTGAGTCGGCTCACGTCAAAGAAGTCGTGACTTCGTCGCGCGCGGGTGGCGCTTCGCTCAACATTCTGTCCGGGCTCACTGCGGGTAACTTCAGTGCCTTCTGGATGGGCATCGTGATCACGGCGCTGATGGGCCTGGCCTACTTCTTCAGCATGATGGGGCTGGCTGACCTGATGCTGGCGCCGGCGGTATTCGCGTTTGGTTTGGTCGCGTTCGGCTTCTTGGGCATGGGCCCAGTAACCATCGCGGTCGATTCATACGGTCCGGTGACCGACAACGCTCAGTCGGTGTTCGAGCTCTCGCTCATCACCGAGGTCCCCGGCGCGGCTGCCGCGATCGAGAAGGAGCATGGCTTCAAAGTGAACTTCGAGCGCGCCAAGGAGCTCCTCGAAGAGAACGACGGCGCGGGCAACACGTTCAAAGCAACGGCAAAACCGGTGCTCATCGGCACCGCGGTGGTCGGCGCGACGACGATGATCTTCTCGATTGTCGTGCTCCTGACCGACGGTCTGACCAAGAACGTGGAGAAGCTGAGCATTCTGCACGCGCCCTTCTTGCTCGGCCTGATCTCAGGCGGCGGCATCATCTTTTGGTTCACCGGCGCTTCCACGCAGGCGGTCGTCGCCGGCGCGTACCAAGCGGTGGAGTTCATCAAAAAGAACATGAACCTGGAGAGCACCAGTGCGGCGTCCATCGAGGACAGCAAGAAGGTGGTGGAGATTTGTACGCGCTACGCACAGCGCGGCATGATCAACATCTTCATGACCGTGTTCTGCGCCACGCTGTGCTTCGCGTGCATGGACCCATTCTTGTTCATCGGTTACTTGATCTCGCTCGCGCTGTTCGGCTTGTTCCAATCGCTGTTCTTGGCCAA
This sequence comes from Polyangiaceae bacterium, assembly GCA_039936055.1. Classification (GTDB taxonomy): domain Bacteria; phylum Myxococcota_A; class Polyangia; order Polyangiales; family Polyangiaceae; genus PMG-095. The sequence goes on from JBDTJC010000201.1 coordinate 20,551, forward strand.
CGCTGGCGGCGCTTGGGACAACGCGAAGAAGATCGTGGAGGTCGAGCTCAAAGAGCGCGGCACGCCTCTACACGCGGCCGCCATCGTCGGCGATACCGTGGGGGATCCGTTCAAGGACACCTCATCTGTGGCCATGAACCCGATCATCAAGTTCACCACGCTGTTCGGCCTGCTGGCGGTCGAGCTCGCCATCCAACTCGATCGTCAAACCAGCGCCATCTTGTCCGTGCTCTTCGGCCTGGGCATGATGTTCTTCGTCTGGCGCTCGTTCTACGGGATGCGCATCAGCACGAGCCCCGAAGGCGCAACCCAGGAAAGCCCTGCGACCGCCGCTTCGACTCACTGAACGAGAGCGGAGCTGAAGACGGGAGGGCGCGTTGAACCGCGCTCTCCCGTTATTTTTTTGTGCCTGCGCGTGTTGGCGGTAGGCTGCAGCGCATGTACGTCGTGGTCGTCAACGTCAGCGTGAAACCAGAGTCCGTGGCTGCATTCATCGAAGCCACGCACGCCAATCACTTGGGCACGCGCCAAGAACCGGATAACCTTCGTTTCGACGTATTGCAGCGCTGCGACGATCCGAATCGCTTCGTGATCTATGAGGCGTACCGGGAAGAAGCGGGCTTTGCCGGGCACCAGCGGACGGCGCACTACTTGAAGTGGAAAGAAGCGGTCGCGCCGATGATGGCCGACCCGCGCTCGCCGCAAAAGTGCACGAGCTTGTTTCCTGAGTCGTGGCAATGAGCCTGGGCAGGGCGAGCGCCTTCGAGTTCGCACACCGCACGCGCGTCGTGCTCGGTGCGGGAGTGTGGAGCCAGGCCTGCGCGGAGGTGCAAAGCGCAGGCAGCAAGGTACTGCTGGTGACCGGTGCCGCATCCTTGGACACACTCGGCTTGAGCGCCGCGCTGGCCGAACGAGCACAGCGCTTGGGCCTTATTTTCAGCAGATTTTTGGTGCCGCGCGAGCCGGATGTGGAGTTGGCTGATCGCGCCGCCGCGCAAGCCCGCGCTCACGGAGCGCAGGCAGTGCTCGCGATTGGCGGCGGTAGCGCCCTGGACGTAGCCAAGGCAGCAGCAGTCCTGGCGACCAACCCCGGCTCGGCGCGCGACTACTTGGAAGGGTTGCCGAGCGCGCCCCTGCCCGTCGCCCTGCCCCCGTTGCCCGTCGTGTGTGTCCCAACGACTGCGGGTACGGGCTCAGAGGTAACCAAGAACGCCGTGCTGCAGGTGGTGGACTTGCAGGTGAAGCGCAGCATGCGTTCGGAGTTCCTGTTTCCGCGCGCGGCGTTCATCGATCCGACCCTGTCCGGCAAAGCGCCACAAATCATACGTGCGGGCAGCGGCTTCGACGCGCTGACGCACCTCGTTGAAGCATTTTGCTCGAGGAACGCTTCAATAGTCACTGACGCTCTGGCGAGAGACGGCATCCCGCGCGCCGTGCGAGCATTGCGCGCGCTTGCAGAAGGCAAGGCGGGCGAGGCGGAAGCGCTGGATTTAGCGATCGCGTCGACACTGGGCGGCATTTGTTTGGCCAACGCCGGGCTGGGTGCGGCGCACGGCTTGATCGCGCCGCTCGGCGGCTTGTATCCGAACATCCCGCACGGCGCAGGGCTCGCGTGCCTGTTGCCGGCAACGCTCGCGGTGAACGAAGCGGCGGCGGGCGCGAACCCCGTCGCGAGCGCGCGACTACTCGAACTCGCGAGGCTGATTTCCGGCCCGTATGCGACGATCACGAACACTGCCGCGAATCTGACGGAACTGCGCATCGCGTTGGGGTTGCCCGCACTTTCGTCGTACGCGCGCATCGACATTCCGCGCGTGGTCGCGAGCCCCAGCGGCAGCCTAAAAACAAACCCCGTGCCGCTCAATCCCCGTGAACTCAGCGCGATCCTCGAACTCGCACTCAGCACCTGACCGGAATATGCGACCAAATACCGCTCTCCTTGGGCTCGCACTGCTGGCGGCTTGCAACCGTACCCCCGAGCCTCCTGCCACCGAAAAGCACACCCCCGTCACGAACGTGCCCGTGCCCGTGCCCGTGCCCGCCCCCTCGTCCTCTCCGGCGCCCTCGAAAATCAAGCACGTGATCGTGATCGCGATGGAGAATCACGACGCGGATGAGGTGTACCAAGACGCCGAGAACGCGCCGTACATTCACTCGCTGCTCGCCGACTACGCACATACACAAAATTTTGACGACGAGCTGCCGCTGGAGATCCCGAGCGAGGGTCACTACCTGTGGATGGAAGCCGGCACGCACCATTTTTCCGACGCGCTGTTCGACGACGATTCCTCGCCTTCAGCGACGGTCAGCACGGGCAGTACCAAACATCTGGTCACGCAGATCAAGCACTCCAGCACGGGGCTGACTTGGATGTCCTACCAAGAGGGTATGAACGAAGAAACGGGCTCGTGCCCGATTCATCACTCAGGCTTTTACGTGCCCAAGCACGATCCGTTCGTTTTCTTTCGCGATGTGTCGGGGGATCCGCCGGCCAAAGACACGGCGTATTGCGCCGCGCATCACAAGCCCTACTCCGCCCTGGAGGCTGATTTAGCAGGCGAGATCGCGAGCTACGTGTTCATCACGCCGGACGAATGCCACGACATGCACTCGCAAGCAGGCTGCCCGCAGGAGAACCCGCTGCGCACCGGCGACCGCTGGCTGAAGACCGAACTGCCGCGGTTGATCACGTACGCGAACAAGCACGCGGCGGTGATCTTCATCACCTTCGACGAAGGTGGATCTACCCCTAAGCTACCGTTCATTGCCATCGGCTCCATGGTGAAGCCGCACTACACGGGCAGCGAGCGCTACGACCACAGCTCACAGCTGAAATCCATCGAACGCATCCTGGGATTACCGGTGCTGCCCACAGTGGCCAGCGCCAATGAACTCAGTGACTTATTCCAGCCGGGAGCTTATCCGTAATGCTTCGCAGCCCATTCGCCGCGCACTTCAGTCTCGACCCGAACGTCATCTACTTGAACCACGGCGCGTTCGGTGCGTGCCCGCGCGTGGTGCAAGCCCAGCAGCGTGAATATCGCGACCAGCTGGAGAGGAACCCCGTGCACTTCTTCATGCGCGAGCTGGAGCGCCTGCTGGATGAAACGCGCGCGGTGCTGGGGCCATTCCTCGGTGCAAATCCCGATGATTTGGGGTTCGTGCCCAACGCCACCGCGGGCGTAAATACGGTGCTCAGCGCGCTGGAATTTGAGCCGGGCGCGGAGCTCGTGATCAACGACCACACCTACCCGGCGTGCCGCAACGCGGTGCAATATTGGGCTGCGCGCCGTGGGCTCCAAGTGCGCATCGCGAAGATCCCCTTCCCCACGGCATCAGCCGAGCAGCTCGAGCGAGCCATCCTCGAGCAGGTCACGCCGCGCACGCGGCTCGTGCTATTGGACCACATCACTAGTCCCAGCGGGTTGATCATGCCGCTCGAAAGCTTGGTGCGCACGCTGCATGAGCGCGGCATCGATACGCTGGTGGATGGCGCGCACGGGCCCGGCATGGTGCCGCTGGATCTCGAGCACCTGGGTGCGGCGTACTACACCGGCAATTTGCACAAGTGGTGCTGCGCGCCCAAAGGTGCCGCTTTCTTGTGGGTGCGCCGCGATCGCCAAGCCTTGATCCATCCGCTCGTGATCAGCCATGGCTGGGCCGCCCCGCGCACGGATCGCTCGCGCTTTTTGCTGGAGTTCGACTGGCCAGGCACGCTCGACGCGAGCGCGATCCTCAGCATTCCGGCGGCACTGTCGTTCCTGGGTAGTTTGTTCGAGGGTGGCTTTCCGGCTCTGTATGCGCACAACAAGGCGCTCGCGCTGGCCGGTCGAGACACGCTGTGCGCGGCGCTCGGCACCGCGCCGCCCAGTCCGGACGCGCTGCTCGGCTCGCTCGCCGTTGCGCTCTTCCCGGAGCAAACACCCAAGGTGCCCTCGCCGGACGCGCTGTACAACGCGCTAGTCGCGCGCGGCATTGAGGTGCCCATCGTGCCCCTACCCGGGTACCCCTCGGGCTTCGTGCGCATCGCGGCACAGGTGTACAATACTGAGGCTGAATTCGTCGTGCTGGGCGCGGCGCTCAAAGAAGAACTCGGGCTCGCCTAGCTCGCTAGTGTGCACGGCGCAGCGGGCTTTGAGCCGCGCCGTGCGCGACGCGCCCGCTACCCCCCAAAAAACTCGAAATCGAGGTTTGAATTCCAACGTCGATTTCGAGTTGGCGCGCGCCACTCCGCGGCTCTAATCGCAATGCCGATCGCTTAGCGGCCTAAGCGATCGAAATTATTTAACAAAACAGAACGCGCTTTCCATTTGGCTCGAGATCTGTTCCATCGGTGTGTGGAAGGAGCAGGTCCGATGGGATTTGAGCGCGTGTTTGCGGCCACTTCAGCGTATGGGGATCCGGAGCGATTCGAAGTATTTCGACGTCATCTAGAGCCTAGTTGGATCGAGCAAGCACTCGCCGCGACGGGGACGGCGACTATTCGGAAACGGCGATTACCGGTTGAAACGGTCGTGTGGGTGGTTCTGGGCATCGCGCTATTTCGTGACCGCTCAATCGAAGACGTGGTGAGCAAATTGGATTTGGCACTGCCTGGTGGTGGGGGCACTATCGC
>JBDTJC010000202.1:0-2805 GCA_039936055.1 Polyangiaceae bacterium
CACGGAGCTGATGGAGATCATCAGCGGCGCTGAGGCACTCCGCGAGTAGCGGAGTTACGGTCATGGCGGGGCGGCGTCCCGGTTCTCGTGCGTCTCGCGCAGAGCGTCGCATGCAGAAAGAGCGCGCCGCCAGCGCCCTCAAGCACGGCCTCCCCGTACCGACTCCCTTGCCCACCCGCACTCGCGGGCGTGATGTAACGGGTTCGCGCCAGCCGACGAGTGGTACGCCGTACTCGCGCTCACCGAGCAGCGCGCCGGGCGTTCGACGCATGCCTGTGGCGGTGAAGCTGCTCGGCGTGGGGCTGCTGCTGCTTGGCGCTGTGTACGGCTTGACGGTGATCCGCGACCACCGAAGCCTGGAGCCCGAGCGCGCGCGCGTACCGGGCACGCAGCAACCAGCCGCGCAGCCGAATGCCGCCGCGGCGCTCCTCCCAGAACCGGCCAGCGCACCGCTTAAATAAGTCGGTCGCCCGTATTCCGACAATGTGTCGGTCTGGCGACATTGCGTTGACACCCTCGGCGCAGCCCGACTACAGTTTTTGAGAACTCGAACCACCGGCGCTCCTTAGCGAGCCCTGGTGGTTCGGTCTTTTGTGGCCTGAATTTTAGCGCGAGTCGGCCGTTTCGGGTGCGTGATGAGGGTGCTCGGTGTGCGTGCTGTGGTGGGGCGCGGGGAGTGTGGGCGGAGTCGCGTTGGCATTGCCGGTAGCGAGCGCTTGGATTTCCCCCGTCAATTTGCCGCGAACTCGCGCCAGGGCTTCGAATAGTTCCACGCCCGCGCGCTTGGCCGCAGGGGTGCAGAACACGGCTTTGGCGTGCTGCAGGCCGGTGTGCGAACCGAGCGGAACGTAACAAAATCCCAGCACGGCGAACAAACTGATGCCGGCTTCCAAGCCACGCCGACCAAGTACTCGGAGCACCGCCGCATCTTAGCGAGCGCGCCGCACATGGCGAAATTCTTGGCACTTTCAGGACTGCGCGCGCGGCTTCCAGGCGAACAGCACGAAAGCGTCGCTTCGCCATAGCTCCGTGAACCCGTCGGCAAGCAGGGGAGCGTGCTTAGTCGTCACGAGGACGAAGCGTGCGCCGTGCTCACGCAGGGCGGTTTCGAGCGCTTGCGGAGAAGCAAACGGGTCCGGAGCCGAATGCCGTGGATCGTGCTCGTCCAACGCGCGAGTGCTGATCGGCGTGCCGAAAGCGGCCTGCACCGCCGTGTAGCCGTAGTCTGGTGTGTCGATCGCCAGGTTGCTACTCGTGAATTGGCGTGCGGCGCTACCGGCTTCGAGCTCTTTGGAGCGCTCAGCGAAGCCACCCAAGAATCGGCGATTGAACAGATTGATCACGAAGAACACCGCTAGGACGAGCGGCGCCCAGCGGCCTCGGCGTGCTTGTGCGGTCTGAGCGAGGGCGATGCCGTTTCCGCAGGCCACGCAGCCGAAGAACCAAATGGGCAACAGTACCCGCCCAGCGTGATGAGTCGGGACGCCACCTCGAACGCTGCCGAGCATCAGAAACGCAAGCATGGCAAGCAAAGCCCAGGCGCTGCGTACGTACGGCGTTAGCACTGTCCGAGGCCGGAGAAACGGAAGCACGAGCAAGGGACCGAGCACTGCCGGTGCATCCAGTAAAAGCAGCTTCGGATACTCAATCAACCGTTGCAGCAGTGAGGCCTGCGCGCCACCCAAGGCCTTCCGGTAGTCCGTCACCCGCGCCACGAAAAAGAACGCATGCCCGTGCTCGAGGCGCCCGAGCAATATCCACAGCGCAGGCCCTGCAATGGCGAGCAGCGCGCAGCCGACAAAGCCGTAGCCTCGCCGCTTGAACACATCACAAAGGGTAAACCCAAAAAAAACAAAAGCGATTGGCCAAACCTCGTAACGCGATAGGCAAGCGGCGAGCAGAGCCAGCGCACCCCATGCGCGCAGTCGCAGCTCAGCGCGCGCGAGACATGCGGCTCCCAAAAGTGACAGCGCTGCGCACGGCACTTCTGGCACCGCAGCCAGGCCCAAACACGCCGAGTACGGCACGAGCAGGCAACTCATCGCCCCCGCGAGGATCGCACCGACTGCACCTGCACCAAGCAGCCGCGCCGCCACGTAAACCAGCACCGTCGCCGCCAAGCTCGCCGCGATTGCGGTTGCGCGGGCTACTTCCAGGCCATGCCCGAAAAGGCGAAACGCGGCGCCGTACGCCCAGAACGGCGCTGGTAGCCAGCTTGTCCCGGTCGGGTCCAAGCGGGGTAGCTGGGCGAAGCCCTGCGCGATCGAAATGCGCGCGTAGTCGTCGTCGCTGAGCGCGCGAAAGCCGCTTTCCCAGGCCGCGACGCAAGCTAGCCCACGCGCCGCGAAGAGCAGCGCGAGCTCACGCGCGTTGGGCAGAAACTCTCGGAGCCGAACTTGCGCCGTTGCCACGCGCGGCCCCGATCAGGAAGCTATTTGGAGTTGCGCGCCGGCTTCGGCGCCTTTTCCAACGGCATTGACGTGGAAAGCGGCGCGTTCTGGTCGCGTTGCTTCTGCAGCGCGGCGGAATGCTTGCGCATCGACTCGTCCGTCGAGGAGGACAAGTAAGCCAGTGAGATGCTGGTAAAAAAGAAGATGGCGCCGGTGGCCCAAGTGGTCTTGGTCAGGAAGTTCCCGGCGCCGCTGCCGCCGAACACCTGCTGCGCGCCGCCGCCACCTAACGCGCCGAGCCCGCCGCTCTTGCCCGGTTGGATCAAGATCACGAGCAGCAAGAAGGCGCACGCCATGATGTGCAGGACGACGAACGGGGTGTGCAGTAATTCGGACATGGGTTCTTGGGGGTCGG
>JBDTJC010000203.1:0-14549 GCA_039936055.1 Polyangiaceae bacterium
AAGGCGCGTCGCGCAAAGACGTCAAAGCCGTGATGGACGCTCTGGTCGAAATTGGCCACAAAGAGCTGAAGAAGAACGGCGTGTTCGTGCTCCCGGGCTTTGCGAAGTTCGTGGTCGTGAAGAAGCCCGCGCGTCCCGCACGCAAGGGCATCAACCCGTTCACCAAAGAGCCCACGACCTTTGCTGCCAAGCCCGCGAGCAAGGCCGTCAAGGCCCGCGCGACCAAAGCCATCAAAGACGCGATCGCCTGATTGCACTACGACGGTGAGCGACCGGCGCTCTGAGTTCGCTCAGGTTGCCGGTCCGCTCCGTCGAAGTCAGGCGCTCCGTGGACGCCTTCGCAAGAGCAGTGCGCCGCCCAAGGGGGCGAGAAGGCCTGACGCGGAATGCGACGAAGCGTGGCTGACAAACCCGCAGCCTGACCAATCATTGCCCGTCCGTCGGTTGGCGGGTTGCTATCCGGCTACGGCGCGCACCGTGGGGCCGATCGCCGCGTCCTCGTTGCTCGCACAGCCAGGCGTGGTATCCACGTTGAAGGCGATTTTGGCGTACAGACGGGAAAGCGCGCGGAGCAGGCTGAACCTGTTTCCGCTGCTGGCGTCATTCGCCCTCGCGTGCAGTCCATCTCCCGGCGCGACCTGTTCGATTGATGCTCCCAACGAGTGTGTGGATGCGAGTCTGAGTTACGACGGCGGCATCGGAGCATTGCTCACCGAGCGCTGCTCGCCCTGCCACGCCGCGGGCGGCGAAGAAGCCACGCTGTTGCTCACGGACTATGACCATGTTTCCCGACAGCTCATGGGCATCGGCTCGCAGCTCGTGACCTGCTCCATGCCGCTCGCCGGCTCGCCGCAGCTCAGCGCGGACGAACGCAACCAGATCCTCGGTTGGTTGAGCTGCGGCGCCCCTCGGTAGGGTTCTCGCTGCTCAGTCTGCGCTCCAGTCACCGCTCGGTTTGCCGAGGTTCGCGAGGACGGGCGTTGCTTTACGCCGCGCTCAGGGCAAGCGGGAGGGTGTAGGAATTGCGCCGCCATCCGACACGTAGCGGATGATCTCGTCCATGAACTTGCGGTCGTAGACTTCGCAATCCTTGGTGACTTCACCGATGCCTATGCCGTGGCAGGCTTTTCGACGTGCGTTTTGGGCGGCTGCAATATCCGGCTGCTCTTCTAGCGCTTTACGCAGATCCAGACCTAGGCGTCGCCACTCGATCCTGGAGTACACGATGCCTTGGCGGAGTGGCGCGCGCGCGAAGTCACCATCGTGGATGGTGGCGCAGGCGCCGTTCCAACGCAGCACGTCGTAGCCGGAGTTGTCGCCAACCTGCAGCTCACCGTTGTTGTCACGGCGTTTGAGCGCGATCACTTCTTCCCCGCGCTCCATCTTGTCACCGAGCAAGGACGCGCCGCCGGACGCATTGAACGGGTCGGCGCGCGCCAACATGTACAGGCGCTGCCAGCGCGTGCCAGGCTTGAACATGTTGAGCGCGACATCCGGGTAAACGTCGTCGCACAGCCGTGCCACCCAGCCGGGCGGGGGCACACACTCGCGCTTGCCACGCGCGCAATGGTCCGGAAGCGAGCGGCGCACGTTGCCGGATGCCGGCCCAGAACCGTCCGCGGAAGCCACCTCCGGGTGCTCCGCACTGGGCGTCGGCGACCCGCCGCAGCCCGCACAAACCAAAAGCAATAGAGCCGTGATCGCGCGCATTGAGTTCAGCGCCTCTTTTCGCTCCGTCAGTTAGCTTTGTCTCCTGCGCCGCACAAGCTGGTCAGGTCACATAGCCAGGCCGCGCCAGAAAATTGCAGCAATTGTTCACGGCTTCGAAGCGAAAGATCGTTGCCCTACTCGCGCGACGTTCGGTTTCTGCGCACCAAGTTTCGCCCGGCATGGCGTAACCTATTTCACGGCTGAGTGATGCCGGTGGCAGCGCAATGTCACCTAGCAACGTCGAGTCGCGCTGATAACCCTTGAGGGTTAGCGCGCCGCTGCTAGTGCAGCGCAACGGCCCAATACTTCGCGTTAGCCCACTTGCGCGGCTCTAGCGACGAGCAGCGTGTGCCCAGACCAGACGGTGAGCCCGAGCCGGGCGAGTGTGCTCGCGTGCGCCGGCACGCTCAGGGGCTTTCCGGCGCAGGCGCTGTGACTGCTGCGGGCGCGCGCAAACTGGCGCGCCGCCTGCGGATTTCCAGTACCAAGTAGACCACGACGGCCACGTTGATCAGGGTCACGATCGCCCGGACGAGGGTCGGGTGGCGGCAAAACTCGTACACCTCGAGCGGGAGGAAGGAGATGGTGACGCCGGTCGTCATGTACTCCGCCCAGGGTTTGCCGAGCAGTAGGCCCACGCCCTCGGTTCCGAACACGGCGGCGTAAAGCAGCGTACCGATCCCGACGCGGCGCATGGTGCGCGGGCTGATTCCTCCGACCTTTTCCAGCACTCGGTCCACCAAGCGAGCGTGTGTGTCGACGCGCAGGAACTCGGCCCAGTGCCGAATCGTCTCTGCCGCGTCGCGGTGCAACAGGGACAGCACGCCGATGCCGAGCACCAACAGTCCGGCGCTTTTGAGCAACTTCATCGCGCCGATCAGCATCAGCCCGCCGCGTGACTCGTAGTGCATCGCCGTCAGCCTAGTCGGTTTGGCGCGGCCGACCACGGTCTCGCCCCCCCCCGGGCCTTGATTGGTGACGGGGCCAGAAGCGGGATGGGGGAGCGGTGGATCGGTAGGGATCGAGCGAGAGCTTGGGGTCGGGTTCGGAGGGACACAAATTCGCAGGGGCAAGCCGCGCTCGCGCGCTGCCCCTTCTATGGATCAAGAGTGCCCGGGTCGCTTGCGGGGTTGCCACGGATGTGCTCCGTACTTAGCGTGGCCGCTGTGTCTCCCGCCCCTGCAAGCAGCCCGTCCGCGGGTCGTTCCGTCGGTGTGCGGCTGTTGGCGTTGCTGCTGGCAGTGCTCGTGTTGGCGGTCCAGCCGCGAGCCTTTGCGGCAAGCTTGCCGCTCACGAGTTCTGGGCCGCACCTTTCCGCTCACCATGCGCCGCGCGCCGAGAGCCACGCACTGCGTGTCGACGCGGCGCTGCGCGTTGCCCCCTCGCCGGTGCTCGGCCGCGTGCCCTGCCCGCCGCCCGACAGGGTTGCTCCGCGTTGGCCGAGCCCTCGACGGGCCGCGGTCGGCCCGTCCCCCGCGCGGGCTCCCCGAGGCCAACGGCTCAGCCACTTTCACAGTCTGCGGCGCATCCCGCGCATGAATTCCGACGAACCAAGGCGGTCCTGAGTTCCCCTCAGGCCCCCTAGTTTTCGGCTTTTTCCCGCCTTTTCAGGCGGAGTGGGATCCACCATGTCGACAGAACAGAACCAGCAGCAGCCCCGGCCCCCCATGGTCTGGCTGCTCATCCCGGTAGCGCTGCTCGTGCTCCTGGCGTTCCTCAGCAAGCACTGACGGGCAGAGTCGAGGCTGGCACCGAGCGCGTTCTCGGCGCCAGCGCCTCGCTTCATTTCTGCGTTGTGACGAACCGCGCTTCGGGTCGGGCGTGACCCGTGTTGTACGCAGTCGACACCAACCAGTGGCACGACGCTCAACGTGCCAAGTGGCGTCTTGCTCAGTGATTCGGCTCGTGAGAGTCTGCGTGCGCGCGCGCGGGGTTTGCACCTAGTTTCCCGCGGAAAATCAAGGAGCCCACATGCCCAATCCATTCGCCCACATCGAGCTCAGCACGGATGACATCAAGAAGGCCAAGAAGTTCTACCAAGCGATCTTTGCTTGGAAGCTGAGCGACATGCCTGCGACGGACTACACGATGATCGACGTCGCTGGCGGCGTGGGTGGTGGCATTCAGAAGCTGACGATGCCGGGGCAAACGAGCGCGTGGCTTCCGTACGTGAAGGTGGATGACGTTAAGGCGACGATGGCCAAAGCGATCAAGAGTGGTGCTAGCGCCGTGCTGCCCTTCCAAGAGATCGGTGAGATGGGCGCTATCGGCATCTTCACCGATCCGTCGGGCGCCTATTTGGGTTTGTGGGAAGAGGGCAAGGGCGCGCCGCCTCCGCCCGCCGAGGAGTCCGCCGCTCCCGCGAAGAAGCAGGCTTCCGTGAAGAAAGCCGCAGCGCCTGCGCCGGCTCCCGCGAAGAAAGCCGCAGCCCCCGCCAAGAAGGGAACAGCGCCCGCTAAGGCTGCCGCTTCCGCTAAGAAGGGAGCAGCGCCCGCCAAGGCTGCCGCTCCCGCTAAGAAGGTAGCTGCGGCTGCCAAGGCTGCCGCTCCCGCCAAAAAGGTAGCTGAGCCTGCCAAGAAGGCTCCTGCGAGGAAAGCCGCAGCGCCCGCTGCCGCGAAAAAAGCTCCTGCGCCCGCTGCGCCGCCCTTGCCTGCCAAGAAGGCTCCCGCCAAGAAGAAGTAATCCCAGCGAAATTCCCGAGGATTGCAGGGCGCGCCCGGTTCTGGGGTGAGGCCACGACAGCGCTTCGAGCGGGTGCCAGAAAAGCCCTGTCGCTGCCGTAACCCCTCGCCCAGAACCGGCATACCACGCACAACAGCCGTGGACTGCATCGAGATTCGCCAAGGATTCAGCGCCGGAGGGGTTCCCTCTGGTGTGTCCGTGGCGGACCACGTGCGTGTCTGTCCACATTGCCGCGAGCTGCTCGAGCATGGCGCCGCGCTGGGTCGTCGTTTAGCGAGTGCAACACCGGACGTTCAACGCTTGTCGTCAGCGCAGCTCGCCGCCACCGAAGCGTTGATAGAGAACGAGCATGGGTTGCGCGCGTATTTGCGCAGCCGTTCCACGCGCGTGCGTTGGCTCTTGAGCTTGGCCCTGCCTGCGCTGTTCCTGACGCGCGAGCTCCTGCGCCGGCCCGTGCCGTGGCGTGATTTGAGTACGCCGCGCATACTCGCGGGCGTCGCGCTGATCGGTTTCCTGGGTGTGCTCGCCAACAGCGCGCTTCGACCGTTGCCAATCGAACGGCACGCAGCGCGTTTGCGTTCTGCGCTGGCGCTCGGGGCTTGGTGTCTTCCGTGCGTGCTCTGGTTTGCGCCGGAGGCGCGCGCCAGCGCGGACGAGTTCACGGGCAGTTTTGGCTGGCGTTCGCTGAGCTGCTTCGCCTACGGGAGCGCCCTCGCCGCGCCGTCATTCGCGTTGCTTTGGGCTTTCGATCGCGACGTACGCGTGCCATTTCGAGTTTGGGCGTCGGCAGCGGGCATGGTCGGCATCGTTGCCAATTTGATCCTGATGTTGCACTGCCCACTCACGAACCGGGCGCATTTGCTGGCCGGCCATTTGAGCATCGGGCTTGCGTGGTTCATCGCCGTTTCGACGGCAGAATGGTGGCTGCGTCGTGTTGAGCAAGTGTAGCTTTTCGCCGTTGCTTGCGTTTGGTGTGCTCGTCACCGCCGTGCTGCCCGGGTGCTCGCGCGAATTGCCCGCGGAAGGCATAGTGCTGGCAACACCGGAGCCAGGGCGCGAGCGGTCGGCGCGCCCCGATCCGTCGGCGCCCGCGGCCGCGCGGGTACCTACCCTGTCGGGTACGCCGTCTGTCAGCAGCGCCACACGAGGCGGCGAGGGGGTCGCGGTGGTGGAGCTGTTCACCTCGGAAGGTTGTTCGAGCTGCCCTCCCGCAGACACGGTGTTGGCGAATCTCACCGCGCGCGCCAACGCCTCGTCGCTGCCGGTGTACACGTTATCTTTTCACGTCGACTATTGGAACTACCTGGGGTGGCGCGATCGCTTCAGCAGCTCGAGCTACTCTGAGCGGCAACAGGCCTACTCCGGAATCAGCGCCAATGGCGGCACGTACACGCCGCAAGTTGTGGTCAACGGCGCAGCGGAATGCATCGGTTCGGATTCCTCGCGCATCGATGCCTTGATCGACTCTGCACTGAAGCGCCAATCCCGCACGCAGATCGAGTTGGATGCGCGTCGCAGCGCGCAGGGGGTTGAGGTGGCCTATCGCGTCAGCGGTGACACGAACGGCCGCGTGCTGAATCTGGCATTGCTCGAGCCGCGCGCTGAGAGTCAGGTGGAACACGGCGAAAACGCCGGCGAGCGCTTGACTCATGTGAACGTGGTGCGCGTCTTCACGAGTCGCAAGCTCAGCGACGGCACGGCCGGCCACTGGACTCTGCCCGCAGGGCCGGACTTCACGGCTCGTCGCGTGGGCGTCGTCGCGTTCGCCGAAGACGCCTCGCAGCGCGACGTTTCTGGCGCGACCGCACTCGAATTGCCCTGACCCGCCCGCCGCGGGTGAGTGTAAAGCTATAGCCCCGCGGCATTTCGCGTTCGGCCGGCGTGCTAGTCGGGGCACGCTGAGTTGAAGATCCGCTTCATATCACCTAGCGTCATCCTCATGCGCGCCGCCTTTCTCCTTGTGCCGTTGCTGTTCATTGCTTGTGGGAACGAGGAGGAAGTAAAAAAGAAAGTCGCGGCTGTGCAGCAAACGGCGGATGACCAAGCCGCCAAGGCCAAGCAAGCCGCGCAGGTGAAGGTCGACGATCTCCAAGCCAAGCTCGATCAGCTGACCAAGGACGCTGCCGACGCGAAGACCAAGCTCGACGATTGCACGAACAAAGCCCAGTCTAGCGCGGACGAGCAGGGCAAGAGCGCCGAGGCCGCGTTGGCTGCGGCACGCAGCGCCTTCAAGGACGAGAGCAAGCTCGAGCTCGCCGACGCCAACAAGGCCTTGAATGAACTCGGCCCGAAATCGCTCAAGGCGACCGCGAAGGCGAAGGCCGCCTTCCAAGCCGCGCTGAAGCCGGTCGCCGCTCAGCAAAAGGCGATCGCAGCGGATCTCGCAGGTTGGGACACTGCGACTCTCGACACCTTCAAGACCGTGAAGGGCAAGTTCGAGCACGACCTCGCGCTGCTCAAGGCCACGACACGGGTCGCGAAATCCAAGCTCCCGCCCTGAGCGGCGAGCTCCTTCCCTTCGATCGCCTTGAGGCCGGTCTCGTCCTTGCCCTGAGTAGCGCGTCACTCATTGTCTTCGGATGTGCTGCCCGCGAACGGCGCAGGCGCGACGCGCACCGACTTATACCGAGCGATCTGCACCTGTCCGGCGGGGGCACCACGCGCTTTTTTCACGTCGCTCGCGCGACACACGTGCACTTCCACTTTGGTGGCATTCCGCGCTTTGGAATACCAAGCCGCGAGCTCCGCCGCGCAGCGCGTCACGGCTTCCGGCACCGCGCCGCCCTCCAGATTCCGGATCACGACGTGGCTCCCCGGAGTGCCGCCCGCCACGTGCAGCCACAGATCGTGCGGCTGCGCGACGTTGAAGGTCAGGTGGTCGTTGTCGGTCGCCTGTTTGCCGACCAAAATCTCGAAGCCGTCGAGCGTGAAGCTGCGGTACGGGCGCCCTTTGCTGCTCATCGGACTCCGGTCTCGACTGGTTTGAAGCGCATCGCCGACCAGTCCGCGTCCAAAGCGACTAGCGACACGCCGTCGAAGCCGTGCTTCGCCATGAGCGCGTGTAGGCTGTCGCGATTCAAGTCGGCCTGATATTTCTTTGAGGAGCCTTTGGGGTAGGCAAGCCAAAGCAGAGCGCGTTCGTCTGCCAGCGCCTTTTTTGCGGCTTTCGCGTGCGCCGTCGCTTCCGTTTGGGATTTGGCAAAAGCGAGTACGAACCCTTACGTGCCCTTGGCGGCACTGTGCACCGGGACCTCGAACGCCGCCTTCGTGTCCTTGAACTCAGCGGGCGCAGCGAGGACGAGCACCGGGGACTGCCCCTTGAAGTGCAGCTTCTTGAGGATTGGATTCATGGCTACGACGCCCGCGAGTATAGACACCCCAGCGCGCGTTGTGGTTCGCAGCCTTCGGTCGAGTTCAACAGCTTGGCGATTGGGGACCCGGGCCCCAAACCCAACAGGACAGAAGCGCGGGGACCCGGAATCCAACTACGGCGTGTTCCCGTGCCCGATCGCCGTCCTATCTTTCTCGGCTTTTATGGGTCGCCTCGCGGCAGCTTGCGTGCGCCAGTGCGGAGCGATGGTGGGCCGCGGTGTTCGTTTTACGGACACGAGCACGAGGGAGGATTCAGGGACAGTCTCTAGTGCGAGACGGCGTCGAGGAACGTGGCCTTGCCGCGCTTTCGGAGGGCACAGGCCACGCATTTGAAGTAAGCGCGAACCCCAAACAGACGCATGATGAGCGGCGCGTGGATGACCAAGTGACGGGTAGTGATGACGCCGCGCATGTTTTACTTCGGAGACGCGGGCCCTTAAGCACATCCTGGGCCACTGCAGTTTCAGCTACTTAGGTAGGTGATGAGGGTTCTGCGTTGCAAGAGTGCAAAACGGCGTTTCGGAGCTGAACGCCCTTGAGACCAGCGAGAGCGGAAGCGTAGCTTATGGCAGCGAATGGTCGCCGTACTGCGCGCGTGCACCCGTACTTCGGTTCGGGTGTGCGTTCCGGGTTTCCGCGGCCCTCGAAGGTGACGGCCGCAGAAACCCTCCAGCACGGCAAATCTGTCCTCAGTACGCTGTCTGTCTCGTCGTACTAGTTGGTGATTTAAGGATGGTTGTCGGGATCCGCAACGGCGTCATCCGGCGGTCCCGCGTTTTCGGCGGAGTGGGCGGGCTTGCCCTGGTTGGGCGGAGCGTCTGCTGCCGGGTTCGGCGCAGCGGCTGACATCGAAGGCGCGAGTGCGTTGCTCGTGCTGGGCATTCCCACGTAGCGGCCGCTGTTCACGATGCGGTCGAACTCGTCCTCCAGCACGCTGAGCGCGAGCGGAGCGGAGTTGTCACCGTGGTAGTGGCGCACACGTTTGGCGGTGCCTCCGCGGTAAAAAGAAACCAGCGCCCAGTCGTCGTCTGTGTTCTCGACGCGGTCGTAGTCGCGCAACTGCGCGAAATTGGCGTGTTCGAAGGCGGCCTGTAGCTCCGCCAGCTGGGCGTCTGTGATTTTGTATTGCTTCTTGCCCAGCGCCTTCACCCAGCGCGTGCCGACATATACGACACTGCCGTCATTGCTCACGGTCAGGCGATAGACGGGGCATTCACCGTAACAGCCCGTGCGCTCCAGGGTTGCGAGGGGCGCTGCGCCAGCGACGAGATCCGGCTCGTGCGGCTGATCCGGGGAGGTGGTGTCCGTCGGCTTGGGCGCCTTTTTTTTGCACGCACCGGTGCCGAGCAAAGCCAGCCCAATGACTGCCGGTACGAACCAGCTGCGATTCCGAAACGCGTTCTGCATGGCTGGTGTGCTGGGTTCTGCGCTGCGCGCGTGGGCTAGAGCAGCTTGTAAACGAGGCTGATGGAGGTCGTGACGTCGGTCTTCTCAATCCCGGGCAACGGGCTGTGATCGTAGCGCACCGCCACGGTGGTCGCGATCGAAAAGCCCGAGCCGACGGTCGAGTTGAGCGAGCCATCCCAATTCAGCCGATAGTTCTCGGTTTTCGGGATGCCCTGCAGGTACTCCAGCCCGGTCGCGAACGTCACGACCTTGTTGACGCTGTTCGTGTAGCCCGCGAAGACGCGCCCGCTGTGGCGCGATTCATGTTTGTCGAGCGGAGAGCCGCTGGCGGCCGCGCTCGCGAGCTCGTCGTCACTGCGGATGTCGTACTGGAAGTCGTAACCGAGTTCGGACCACAGCTGCTGATCACTCCGGTCGACGAAGTAGTACTCGATGCCGGGGTCCAAGTTCAACCGCAGGTCGAGGCCCTGAAAACGATCGTGGCGGACGGATGCGCCGCCGAACACCGCGAACGAACCGGCCAAGAAGCGATCGTAACGGAGCTTGCCCTGGACGTTCTCGACTGTGGTCCTGATGCCGTCGTCTTTGGTCGCGGCGGACCGCGCGTAGTTCGCGGCGGCGGCAGCACTGACCTGGTCGGAACCACGACGCATCCGGAACTTGCCCGAGGTGGTGGCGGCGAGCGAACGGCTGTTCCCTGCGGAAGCCAAGCCGCCCGCTGCGAGCTGCAGATCCGTGGCGTCCTTTGCGTCGGCCGCAGGCTTCTCACCCTTCTCGAAGCCGGAAGTGGCGACGTCGGTACTGCCGCTCGATGCTTGGTCGGCCTTGATCAGGCTGTCGGGCAGCGGATCTGCGTGGCTTGGCCGACTCACTAAAAGGGCAGCACCCAGGATAGACAACGCGCAGTAATACCAGGTCATGGACTTGCTCGCCGGATAGACCCGTCCCCGGTTTCAGTCAACCCGAGCAGGCCCGGGCACCGGGCTACACGAGTGCGACAACCGGCCACGCGCCACGAAGCGGCACATTTCTTCACCCGAGCGCCGGCCGAGGTGTACAGCGGCGGAGTGCTGCTTTCGCGAATTTCGTGGTTTGGGTGCGCCCCGGTTCTGACGGTGCTGATTCTCTCCTGCCATCACGAGCCGAGTGGGGCTCAGCTGAACTGGTCCAACGACGCGCAGAGCGTCGTAGCGCCAGCCCCTTCGGCAACTGATTCCGGAGCCGCGCTGACGGTCGCCAGCGCGGTCGCTCATCCAACCGCGGTCCCTGGGTCGGACCTCGACGCCGGTGTGAAGCCGGCGAGCAGCGGCGGTGCTGACGCGGGTACCGCTCCCGCACCGGCATCACCGTCTGCGCCGGGTAACGCTGAGCCCGCGTCGGCACTCGTTGATGAGCAAGGCAAGCCGCTCCCTCAAACCGACCAGCGTCCAACGCTGACCTCGGGCGCCTTCCAAGAGCGCGTCGCGCTCGTCGGCCAGGCCATCATCAGCGGCAACGCCGAGCCCGCATCCGTCGCCTTCTTTCCGCTCGTGGCCTACCAACAGGTGAAGGACGTCGCGAAGCCCGAGCGCGACTACCGGTTCCGCTTGCTCGCGAACTTCAAGCGTGACGTGCTCGAGTACCACCACGCACTCGGCTCCGCGGCGGCGGATGCCAAATTCAGCGGTGTAACCGTCTCCGAAAGGGACGCTAAGTGGATGGCGCCGGGATCGGAGGGCAACAAGCTCGGCTACTTCCGCGTGCTACGCTCCCATTTGCACTTCACGCTGCCCACGGGCCGGACGCGCGACTTCGAGCTGACGTCGCTCATCTCCTGGCGCGGCGAGTGGTATGTCGTCCACCTGCACGGGTTCAAGTGACATCAGCGGGCAGCGAGCGTCAGACCGCGACCTGGCGTCCGAAACATTCAGCAAGAAACGCCGCATCGCAAGCCCGTCGCGCTCTTCCGTGTAGCGTTTCGCCGCGCGAAAAAAACGCCTGCTTCCGCGGCCGTCCGGTGAGCCCACCTTTTAGATGGGTGTGGGACTAAATTTGAGCTTAGCGTTGCGACCAAAGAAGCCGTATCCTCGGAGCGGGCGTGTCGACGTGAGCCTGGCACTTTGCCACTCGTCAGACGCCTGTTGCAGTCAAACCCTGTCGGTGCCAAGAATATTCAGTCGCTCGCACTCCGTGGGGGAGTTGTGCAAGAGCGCGGTGAACTAACCATGTCTAGCGAGCAGACGATCCAAACAATTGCCAAGGCGCTCGGGGAGGCTGATGACGGCCCGGTCGCGCAAATCAAAGCGGTCATGGACAACCTCGGTGAGCAGGCGTGCGTCACGCTGCTGGCCGAGACGGAGAAGATAGAGAAGGCCGGTGGCCTCATGCGCGGTGACGGCAGCGGTCGCCGTAGCCCCGGTGGCGTCTTCTTCTTCCTCGCTCGTCAACGCTTGCCGCGAGACGTGCGCGCCGCGATCTTCAACGACAAGAAGCCGCGCGACGTGCGTGCTCCCGCCAGCGCGCCCGCTGGCGAGGTGAAAGTGTCGAAGCCGGCCGCGCCCGCTGCAGCGCCGCCTTCCAGTGCGCTACCCCGCCGTCGGGTGTTCGAAGTCGTCCCTGCCTCGAAGCCTGCTCCCAGCACCAGTGCTCCGCGTTCGGAACCGCGCGGTGAGTGGCCGCCGGCTCCGCCCGCTGGCGCGTTCATTCCTCCGGAGCTCCCGGCCGCCGTCGTCCGCGCCAAAGCCAAGCAGGTCGCGCAGGGCGCGCTCGTTGGCCTGAACCCCACCGACCAATACCTGCTGCTCGTGGAGCTACTGGCTGATCTGCACGCTCAGTACGGTGGTGAGCCGCCGCGCAGCAGCGCGGTCGAAGTGCCTCGTTCCGAGCGCAAACCCACGAGCCTCTCGCAACCCCCGCCGCCCGCACTGGGCCGCGTCGCGGCTGCGGAAGTGGAAGTGGAGGAGGAAGAGCCGAAGCCGCGTGCGTCGCGAGCCAAGGCGGCTCGGCCGAAAGCGGCCGCCACCAAGTCTCGCTCGCGCGCCTAAGCATCCGTCGCCTGCCGGGAACTCGGCCGTGATGTGAGCTGCGATGCGGGGCGGGGAGCGCCCGTCCCCCAGCCCTCGTTGCGCTGTCGGCGGAACTACGGGCCGCTCGACACAATCGGCCGCGGGTTCAGCCGAATTTGAGAAACTACTTGAGCTCGCGGTCCGACCCAACGCCGTGCCGCGGTCCACGAATGCCCCTCGCGATGTAGGCTCAGGTCATATACGCTCGCCTATTCTGCTGAGAGGGTGTGCGCCGTGACCGACAAGCGCGAGAGAATCATCACGGATCCGGGCCTCGGCCCAGTGGATCACCCCGGACCGACCACGTTGCGTTCGCTCAGAGCGGAGGCGGCAGCCGCGCTGAGCCCGAACGCCCCCGTGTATTACGAGCCGTCGCCGCTGGTCGCCATCTCGGACCACAAGACGCTCGAAGTCGAAACCATCAGGCTCTCGGACGACATCGATCCACGCAAGCGGCAGACCGAGCTGCGTTTGGACCGGAGGCCGTCGTTCGTGCCGCCTTCGGATTCGCTGTGGCCGGAAACGGCGCTCGCTAGTAGCCAACGGCCGGCGCCCGGTCCGGGTCGCCGGTGGCGCACGCCCGTCGTCTTGATCTCGCTGCTGTGTGCGCTGTTGGCCTTGGTCGGCGCGCGCGCGGTTGCTCGCCACTCGGCGGCAGTCGCTGCGCGTGAGAGCGGCATCGTGCAAACCGTGAGCGGCGCCGGGTTGGCGCCGGTGGTCGCCAGTGCCTTGCTGGTCGCGCGAGTCGTTACAACGGCCAGGTCGGTCGCTGCGCCGCCTGCTGTATCCGCTCCACCCGTAGTGAGTGAGCCCGCACCGCTGAGTCCCGCCGCGCCCGTTCACGCCGCGGTTGCGCATGTCGCGGCCGCGCCGCAATCCGCCGCAAAACCCACTCCCCAGCTCAGCGCGCAGCTCGCTGCGTCGAGCGCAAGCAAACCCAAACGCGCGATCTATTGACGGATGATGGCTTCGAGACGAATCGAGACGGGTTCCCGTGTACTCGCGCGCGTGCTGCCCTGCGCTGTTTTGTTGGCAACGGCGTGCTTCGCGGGTCACGCGCGCGCTGACGCAAACGCAGACAGCGACCGCGCCAACTCGCTATTCAGGAAGGGCAAGGTCGCCTTCAACGATGGCAAGTACAACGACGCGCTGCGCATCTACAATGAAGCGTGGCACCTGAAGCAGAGCCCAGATATCGCCGCGAATCTGGCCCAAACGGAGGCTGAGCTCGGCAAGCACCGGGCCGCAGCCGAGCATTTCGCCTTCGCCCTCGCGCACCTCTTGCCCAGCTCCACGGACGAGCAGAAAAAGGAGCTCGCCGAAGGCCTGGAGATCGAGAAAAAGCAGATCGGCACGCTGCGCGTTACGTTGGAGCCCGCGGAGTCGCAGCTCAGCATTGACGGCGCCCCGGTCACGTTACCCGCCGACGGTGACGTATACGTGGAAGGTGGGGACCACCGCACCTCAGTAACCCATGAGGGTTATGAGCCGAACACGCTGGCCGTGCACGTGTCGAAGGGTGCCTCGCAGGTCCTGTGGATCAAATTGCTCGAGGTCGGCGCAGCGCCGCCTAGCGCCGCACCTCCTGCGCCGCCTCCTGCGCCGGCGGGTAGCAGCGCTCCGCCCCAGTTGAGTAATGACTCGTTGTCACGGTCAATGCTGCCGGCCATCGTGGGTGGCGGCCTCGTCGTGGCTGGCGCAGCGGTCGGCGTGGTGTTTCTTTTAGCTGGTAATTCCAGCCAAAATGACGCGGACGCGCTCGGTGCCAGTACGCTGAAAACGCCGAACGCATGCGGCCCGAACACGCGGTTCAGCACGGACTGCGGCCAGCTGCATGACGATAACCGGGCGACCGATCGTGACCGCACGCTCGAAGTGACCGGCTTCGTCGTGGCCGGCGCGGCCGCCATCGGCAGCGCGGTGTACCTGCTTTGGCCGCACTCGACTGCTTCTACAGCGCGCTTGCTGACACCCACTTTTGCCGTGACGCCCGGGACAGGCAGCCTAGGGCTGACGGGGCAGTTTTAACTGAGCGAGGGAACGATGAAACTCACGAACTTCACCCGGGGAACGTTGGGCGTTTTGGTAGCGGGCGGCATTGCCTGGGGCTGCTCCAGCAAATCCAGCGACTGCACCGCCAACAAGGACTGCGCCGAGTTCGATGGCGGCGCCGCCGGCTTCTCCGGGACACCTGGTTCGTCCGGGAAAAGCGGAAGCGCTGGGAGCAGCGGGAGCAGCGGGAAGGGTGGCGGCGCTGTGCTCGGCAATGACGGCGGGAGCGTGGGCGCCGAAGGCGGGTCATCCGGAGTGGGCGGGGGCGGCTCTGGCACCAGT
>JBDTJC010000204.1:0-5292 GCA_039936055.1 Polyangiaceae bacterium
CGCGTCACCACCGGCGATCACGTCAACGACGCACGCGGCCGGGCCAGCCGCGACAGCGCTGTGGCAGCTCTTCGTGCAAGCGACGGCGGACCCCGCCGTTGCAGCGAGCATGGCCCACCGAATGAGGTGGGCGGTGCGCGTCAGCTTCCGTGAATCCACTCCAAGAACGCTAGCCTTGTCGTTGACGCAAAAGCAATGGGGACTGGCCCAGGTTCATAGCGGTGGGGTGCGGCTCTTCTGCGGCTCTCAGGTTCAGCAAGAAGATCGATCACTTAACCCTCTTGAGTCGGGGCTTGGCCGCGGGCATCGGGTCAGGCGGGGTAGCGTCGGCGTAACGAGACAAGTGGTTTCGCTCGTAGTCGCGAGTGAGATGAAACTCCCAGTAGGCATCGAAATCGCCTGAAGAGCGAATCGCTCTGAGGCGCAGGATGGCCTCGGCTCCGGTTAACGAGCGTCGGCGTAGCGCATCATGCGAGTGCGCGAACGATCGGTGAGGTAACCTGTCACTGTCTCGATCATGGCCTTTCCTGACGTGTCGAGGGCCGGCTGCTTACGCGCGGCCCACGAGCGAATCGTGCGCGCGACGTCGCCTCCGCTCTTGCCGGACAGCAGCGCCAACAGGCGATCGCCGACCCAACCTTCAGCTTTCGGCGAGGTGGCATCGAAGAGTGCCCGGGCAGCTTTCCAGAGATACTCAAGCACGTGGACGATATCGAGTATCAAGGTGATCTCGACGCCGATACGGCGTGCCTCCGCCTTTACGGCGCGTAGCTGCTTCGGCTCGCCATCAACGAGTACCACCCAGCGGCGCTCTTTCTGTGGATCGCGCCCCAGGGCCTCGTCGAACATCTCGCGAATGGTTGCGCGCGGCGTTTTCTCGACGCTGGCCCACACGCGTTTGTCGTACGGTTTCGGGCGCTTTTCTTCGACCTTCGGATCGCGTAACCCGTGCAGGATATCGCCGGCCGAGCGAACCCAAGGGGCGACGGAGTACACGGTGGCGACCTGCGCCATTCGCTTGCGGTTGCTCTTCTCGCCCGGCGTCAGGCGCGTTTCGACCTTGCGCGAGTTCTTGGCCGCAGCGGCGCGTGTTGCTGCGCGGAGATCCTCGTGGCGCATGACGATCCCCTTGCCGTCGGTGCTAAGGATCAGCAATTCGGCCGTGGGCGCATGCTCCGGAGTACGCTGCTCGTAGAAGGCGTCGAAGTCCTGTGCGGCACGGACAGCGAGCTCGTCGACTTGGCGCTTGGCAATCTGCGCGCCGCTGTAATCGTGGACAATCTCGACCACCTCATCGAATGATGCCCGGGCGACCTCCTTTGCAACCATGCGGCGAATGCCATGCGAAAACAGCTCGCGGGGCAGCTTCAACGAGGCATCTAAGGATTCTGCCCGCCGCGATGGAGCCGCACCCGATCCAATTGCTCATTGACGCTTCGATGGTCGACGCGCGGCGGGTGTTCGACTTCGAGTGGCTCGCCAACGACCCTTTGTTCGAGCACTTGGCCGGCGCGGCCGTGCCGAGCGTCGATGTGCTCTACGATGATCTGCGCCGCTTCGGGCCGGACGAGCGTGAGCAGCTCGAAGCGATCGTTGCCGAGCACGGCTTGCGGATGCTGCGAGAGCGCCGTCCGGAACGCGTGACCGTCGACATCGACACCACGGTCATGCCGCTCTTCGGTCACCAAGAAGGAGCGCTGCCGGGCAGCAACCCTCGCTATCACTGCCGTCCGAGCTACCACCCGATCCTCGCTCGCATCGCCGACACCGTACTCGGCGCGCGGCTGCGCCCCGGCGATACCTCGCTTGGTGAAGCCGACGTCGAAGACGTCGAGCAGTGGCTCGATCGCACCCGCGAAGCCGCGGGACGCGATGCCGCCATCACGGTTCGCATCGACGCCGGCGGCGACTGCGCCGCGCTGCTTGCCGCCATCGACAACCGAAAAGCGCTGTTCGTTGTCAAAGCCAAGCAAACGTCCAACCTGCTCGGTGCGGTGATGCAGATGACCCGCTGGCACGGTCGATGTCGACGCCGATGGCGTCCCTTCGCGCCAAGCTGCCGAGCTCGATTTTCAGCGCGAGGACTGGCCACCGGGGTGCTACCGCGTGATCGCCATCCGCACCAACGAGCGCGACAGCGGCCGACAGGTTTGCCTGTGGGAAGGCCTCGACCTGTCCGTGCAATTCTACATTACCAACGACGTCGACCGAGACATCGACGACCTGGCACGCGTCTACGACGACCTCGCGAGGATCGAGCCGCTCATCGCTGAGTTGAAAAACGGGTTCGGCATCGGCAAGGTCTCGACTTCGTCCTATTGGTGCCAACGAGGCCGCGTTTCTCATCAAGCTGTTGGCGTACAACCTGATGCGCCGATGGGTTGCGCCGAGCTCCCCGCCATCGCGGCTTGGCGCTCAAGCTGGATTCGACGTGCCGCAATCCTTATCCCGGCCAGACTCCTGCGCTCCGGAGGTCGCTGGATGCTCCGCTGCTCCGCAGCGCTCATAGACCCATGCTCAACTGAGCTCGATATCAGCTCAATTCGATCTGGGGGTAAGGGGGCAGTCTGCCCGCGAACCTACTTTTGCGATCCGATCGCGGTCACGCGCAACGACGCGCTCGCCATGCGCTCCTCGCGAAGCTCTGCCTCCCCGCGGAGCGAAATCAAGGATCAGTGTGGCGGGTACCCAGTTGCTGGCGAGTACGGTCGCCGACAGGCATCTCCCTCACTTCAATGAGGTGAACGCTTTCCTCGGCGAGTTTGGAATCCAAGATCCGAGCGACGGGCATAGTGCACCGCATGTGATGTCCATCAACAATCGCAAGCGATTGCCCGCTTCGCGGCATGCAGTTCCGTCGCGACGGCCTGTCTCACCGGGGCTTTCGCCAGAACAGCGCGACTATCAAAGTCTGGGCCGGGGCACGATCATCGGCCCAAAGGCGCCGTCCCCAGCGCTCGTAGCGCCGGGGAGGCGGCTTCGCGTTCAACTACTTGATGCTGATATTGTAATCCGTCGTGGTCCAGGTACCGCTGTAAACTTCAAAGCCCGTCTGAACGCCGAGCAGGTAGGAGCCAGTCGAGAGCCCACCGTAGCCGTGGCTCGCCGCGTCCTTGAAGTAGGCCAACAGGTCGAGATTGGATGCGCTGCCGGACGTACCCTTCGGCACCCAATAGCTGACGACGGCGTTTTGCGTGGCGTTCATGCCGATAATCGGAGTCCGCCCTGAGAGAGCGGTACCTGTCGTACCGGGGAGAGCGTCTTTGTCTATATTGCCAATCCAGACCATCAGTTCGATGCCCGGAGCTGCTGGCTTTGCGGAGCTGGCAAACCAGACGTCATAAACCGCGTCTCCGCTCGAGCCCATGGTGAACGTCCAGTTGCTCGTCACCGACTGAAGCGTGCCAATGGTTTTGCCGCCCTGGTAGGGTCCATAGAACTGGACGCCGTCGTGACCGGGCCCCCAGCCGCTGATGACCGCGGGGAAGGATCCGGGGCCATTGTTCGCGGCGTTGAAACCTGAGCCCGGCGTGTACGTGAACCCAACGCCGCCGGCGGTGGCGCTTACCTGCATGGTCATCGGATTCCCATTCGTGGGGAACGGGGCGCTCTGCACGGCATAGCCGTTGATGCCGTTCGTGGCTTGCGCCAAATGGTTGTTCCAGGCCGGCCCGTATGCTCCCGTGGCCACGACGGGATTCGGGGCGGTCGTCAGCGGCACGATGCTTTTGATGCAGAAATCATAAGTATGCGAGACGCTGTCCGGAAGGAAGGCCAGCTTCACATCGGTGAGTTTGCTGGGATCGACCGTCTTGACGAGCTTGTTGTTCGCGAGCACCGCATCGGAAAAGAGCACGTTATAGGTCTTCTCAGTGGCCCCCACGCCGGGGAGCGTCACGCCGGGAGCATCCTGATTGGTATCCAGGTCTGTCGTAGTCGGGTATTCGAAGTTCAGAACCGCGCCACCGCTGCCCTTGCCGCTGCTTCCGCTTGCCAAGGTAATCGCGAAGCCGACGATCTTGCTCCCGTCCCAGGTGCCGGGAGCGACGGTGCTGCCAGGCATTCCGGAGTTGGGCTTGAAGCCCACGCCGGCGTAGATTGCGCTGCCCATGGCGGCTGCGGGTATGGTTCCGCTGATGCACATTGCGTTTGCCGTCGGGTTCCACGGAACGGCGCCGCCGCCTTTGCCGTCGCTGCCTTTGCAGCTGGTGCTCGAATCCGAGCCGTCGCTGTAGCAATACCAAGCGCCCTGAATGCCCCAGCTGTTATTGCAGACGTAACCCGACGCATCCTCATTGATCACGCCCATGTTGGTATTCGTGCAGGAGCCGGCGCCGCCGGTGCCCGTCTTGCCACCGGTACCGACACTGCCGCCGGTGCCGACACTGCCGCCGTTCGAGCCGCCCCCCGTGCCTTTGCCGGCCGCGCCGCCGCTGGAGAAGCTGCCCGCGCTGCCGATCGTGCCGCCGGCGGAGAAGCTGCCCGCGCTGCCGGTCGCGCCGCCGCTGGAGAAGCTACCCGCGGTGCCGGTGCTCGCCGTGCCCGCGGTGGAGGAGCTGCCCGCGGTGCCGGTGCTCGCCGTGCCGGCGGTGGAGGAGCTGCCCGCCGTGCCGATGCCGCTGCCGCCACCCGTGGTGTTGTCGCTGGGGGTCGAGCTGCTGCAGGCGAGGAAGGCGAAGGCCGAGAGGAGGACCAGTGGCGTAAACCGCGTGCGGGAACCGGTGTAAGTGTCCATGGTCATGCGGGTACTCCTTCGTTGCGGGAAAGCTAGGGGGATAAACACGGTTCGGCCTTATACCGCAAGGAACCGCGCATTCAGTCAAAAGGATTGCCGCGGCGCGCGTGCGGAGGCACTTTAACGACTTGGTAAAGTGTAATTCTTTTCGCAGGGTTTAAAATGCGCGAGCCTTGTCCGTGCGGCCCGCCTGCTGGCTCGGGAAATATTGAGGTGAAGTCGCGCACCGTGCACATCGCTGCGCTGCGAGTTGATCCCGACGGTGCCTGGATGACGCAAGTCGCGCGAAACCTGGATCACGAAGCTTCTGTTCCCGACTCTCAAAAGCTATTCAGAGTGAGACAAGCAAACGCCATGAAGAAGACACCCTTCCCATTCCTGTTCTCGTGCCTGTCCTTGGTTGCGCTATTCGTGATGTCCTGCGGCAGCCCCGCGCGTCAGTTCGGGAAGGCGGCTGGCGGCGGCGGCGGCAGCGGCGGCGAGGGCGAGGTAGTCACCTCAGGAGGTAGTAGGTCCACGGCCGGTGACCGAGGTACCGGGGGCGCGGGAACAATGCA
>JBDTJC010000205.1:0-6851 GCA_039936055.1 Polyangiaceae bacterium
GCGGGAGCGGGAGGGGGCTCGGCAGCGGCTTCACCCCTTCGGGTATCACGTAGCGCGTCGGGCAAGGCCGAGCCGGGGCCGCGCTCGCGCGCTGCCCCTTCTATGGATCAAGACTGCCCCCCAACCCGCTTGCCCATGCGAATTGGTGTCCCTCCGAACCCGATCCCAAGATCTCGCCCGATCCCCCTACCGATCAACCGCTCCCCATCACGCTTCCGGCCCCGTCACCAATCAAGACTGGGTTGAAAGTCACGATTGCCTGAGATCGACCGACTCTTGGCACTATTCGAAGATACCTAGCGACTGCAGCGGGGCGGAACTGCCGTCGCCGAGGTCTTGGCGAGCCTTCCGAGCTAGCTACAGAGGTTAGTGGCGCCGCCACACAGCCAGACAGCCGCACAAGAAGACGGCGTTGCCGTGTAAGGACTGTCCACGCCGCGGCGTTCTAGGCTTGGGAAGCCACGAGAGCGATTGGATTCGGAGCAAAGCGACCGTAGACTCGGCGCAACGCTTCGGCCGCAGTGCGGGTCTTAAAAGGGCAAGGAAAGCCAAATGAACGAATTGAAGGGCTGGCGCGGGCTGGCGGCCAACTGGCAGCGCATGCTGCTAGTTATCGGGGGTTTGGCTTTGACCGCGATGGTGATCGTCGCCGCAACCCTGAAAGAACCTGCTCCAAGCCGTTCCGCTCCCCTGCAAGCCCGGCTCGAGCTCGCAGCTGGTGATGTGAGGGTGAACTTTGGCGCGGGCGAACAAGGCAGCGTTTCTGGCACGGCGCTCGTGGCAGGTGCCACCGTCACCACCGGACATGGTGCCAGGGCGCTGGTTCGCATGCCGAACGGCTCGACCGTGTTTCTACGCGGAGATAGCCGAGTCAAGCTCGACCGAGATTCGCTCGAGCTTGAGAGCGGAGAATACTGGCTCGACACGCCAGCGGCGGATCGCCAAGCCCTCGTGCATCGCTCGGGCGATGCAGAGATCACCGCCGCCGAAGCGGGCCTTTCCATCCGAAAAACAGCGACGGGTACCGTAGTCTATGTTGCACGCGGCAGCGCCACGTTGAGCGCCAAGGCCGGGCGCATCGAGGTCCATGCGGGTGAGGAAGCGACGGTCGCAACGGGCCAGACCCCCCACGTCGCTCCGCTAGCGTTCTGGGACGACTGGACCGGCGGGATGGCGGACTTCGAGGCCGGGCGCGAGATCCCCGGAGCAGGTGCCGGCTCGATCTACGGCGTCGATGAAGGCCTAGCAGCGGGGACCTCTGCCCAGCGCCTCGAGATCAGTCGCCAGTCGGTGCACGCCGTCGTGCGCGACGGCATTAGCGAGACCGAGGTCGACCAAACCTTCTTCAACCCGGGCGAACGCGCCGTCGAGGGCTGGTATTGGTTCACCGTGCCCGAGCGCGCGAGCGTTACGGGCTTCGCCGTCGAGACCGATGGCGCGCTGATCGAGGGTGAGTTCATCGAGAAACGGGAAGCCGCTGCGCAATACGGAGCAGCGAAGACCCGCGGACATGCGCCCGCCATTCTGGAATACGTGGACAATCGCACGTACCGTGCTCGCATCTACCCGGTGAATGCTGGCGGCACCCGGCGCGTGGTGCTCCGTTACATCGAGCTGCGCGCGATAGTGGATGGGAAAGTCGAGTACGTCTATCCGATGGGCCGCGGTCAGCCGGTGCGGATCGGCGAGTTCTCGTTGAGCGTCGATCTCGGCGACAGCGGCAGCAAGATGAAGATCGCGACGCTGGCCGATGCCCGCGTCGAGCAAGGCGGGAAGCTCGTCACCATGCGTCGTTCGGGCTACACGCCGCGCGCACCGTTTCAGCTCGAGGCCAAGCTCGATCGCGATCGGCAGCCGCTCACGCTCGCGCGCTTCGCTGCGGGCGAAGACAACGCCGATTACGTGCTCGCGCGCTACACGCCCGACGTCGACTGGGCCAGCGTCAAGGAGCAGCGAGCCGACGTCGTCATCGTCGTCGACACGTCGGCCGCGGGTGATGAAGGCGCGAGGCAGCTCAAAGTCGCAACCGCAGAAGCCATCCTCCGTTCGCTGAGTGAGCAAGATCGTTTTGCTCTGGTTTCTCTCGACGTGCGGCCCACCGTCCTGCACCCGCAAACCGCGCTGGCACCGGCATCGGATCAGGAGATCAGCAGCGCGCTGGAGGCGCTCTCCGATCACGCCTCTGGCGGAGCCACGGATCTTTCAGCCATGTTCGATGTTGCGCTGGAGCGTCTACACGGCGCGGAGCAACCGGCGATCGTCTACGTCGGCGACGGGCTGGCCACCTCGGGTGAGCTCAATGGGGAGCAGATCGTCGAGCGCTTGCGCCGCGCGCTCGGCACGTCGCGTGCGCGCCTGTTCACCGTCGGTGTTGGCAGCGACGCAGATCTGGCGCTGCTCAGCGAATTGGCCGACGCGGGTGGCGGGCACGGCTTTCGCGTGGACTCCAGCGAAGAAACGACGAGTACGGCCCTCGAGCTCACCGCAGCCATCAAGGTGCCGACCATCACCGACTTCGAGATGGATCTCGGCGCGGGGCTCGATGAGCCGTTCTCGAACGAAAGCGGCAAGGTCTCGCGCGGCAATGAGGTCACCGTGCTCGCGCGGACTCACCACGATATTCCAGCACGGGTCAAGGTGAAGGGCCGGTTCGCCGGCAAGCCCTTCGAGAAGGAGTACTCGGTCGAGCCCGACAAGTCCGTAATGAGTGCGTTCGTGCCCCGGCTGTGGGCTTCAGAGTATGTGCGACGTCTGCTCGGTCAGGCGAGCGGACCGGACGCGGAACGAGGCCGCATCGTGAAGCTCGGCGTCGACTACGGCTTGATGACGCCCTACACGAGCGTCCTGGCGCTGGAAAGTGAAGCAGCCTATGCCGAGATGGGCATTACACGCCACCGCTCCGCACTGCACGGCGTTCGGCTGAGCGCGCTCGAGCCCGCGCTCGAACGGCGGCTCTGGACGTCCGCACCGGGCGCGCTCGTGCCGCTCGCATTTGGTTGTAGCAAAGAAGCCCCTGAGCAAGCCCCTGCGTCGGTCTCCCCGGCAGTGCCCCTAGCCACGGTATCGACCGTGCCCACGTCAGCGCCCTTGGAGCTCTCGCCGGCCGAGCCTGCGGCGCCCGCAGCTGCATCCGCGGCGCCCGCAGCCGAAGCCGTCGCGGAGGTTACGCTTGCGCAAGGGTCTGGCGCCGATGGCATGCCGCGCGCGAAGGCAGTGGCGCGCGCTCCCAGCCGACCTAGCAACACCATGCTCGACAATGCCCCAAAGCCGCAACGACATGCTGAGCCGGCCAAATCGCTGGCGGCAATCGGCAAATTGCCGGCCGCTGCAGTGCCCACGAGCCTCGCGTCTAGCAAGCCGCGGCAGCCGACCGGCGTGTGCAGTGACAGCGCCAGTCGCCCGCTGGCGCAACGCGTGCTGCTGTGGCGCCAGCGTTTCCGCGCAGCCAAGCAACCCGCTGAGCTACTCGAACGCTATGACACAGCGCGCCTCGCCTGCGAGCTCGACGATTGGCAAGCGGAGCGCGTTTTTCTGGACCTACTACAACAGCACATCGACAGCGAAGGTGGCGCCGAGCTCGTACTTTCGCATTTTGCCGATCGGGCCGATGTGCAAAAATACATCGCCAAGTTGATCCTGCGGCGCGCGGTCGACGCGCGCCTGGTAGCTGCAGTCGAGCGAGTGCTCTTCGGCGGCTCTGTCGATTGGCTCGAAGCCGATCTCAAACTGCAAACGATCGTCAATCCCGATGAGCGCTTGCTGAAGCTGCGCGAGTTGCTCACCCGAGCTCCGGGTGATCCGAATGGCAGTATTCGGCTGATCCGCGCCTTGCTCGACGCAGGAAACAAAGAGGAGGCTCTCTCGCTCGGGCGCCAGCAACGAGACGACGGCATCCTCACTCCGCAAATCGCGCGCGAGCTCGGCGACGTGTTGGCCGCCGCAGGATTGTCGGACGAGGCGGTCCGCACCTATTCCGAAGTAGTGGAGTTCGACCCCGGCAACGCGGATTCGCGACGCTTGCTCGGCGACATCTACCTTGGACATCGTTGGTATGAACCCGCGTACCGGCAGTACAAAACTCTCACCGAGTCCGCGCCTTCGGACGCGCTCGGATGGCTGCGGCTGGCCGCTGCCGCCGCCGGCGCAGGCAGGGTAGACGAGGCTTTGCGTCTAGAGCGGCGCGTGGCCGGCGCTGAGGGCACCCCTGGCCCGACCGATCCGCGGCGCTGGGCGCGCCTCTGGTCAGCCGCGCGTTTGGCGGGCTTGCTCTCGGACGCCGCGGCCCAGCCCGACACGGATGAGCGCAAGCGCAACATGGAGCGCGAGCTGAAGGAACTGCAACTGTTCAGCGGCCCAGGAAGGCTCGTACTGCTTACCTGGGAGAACCTCTCATCTGATCTGCTCTTGGTAGCGCGTACCGGCGCTCGCGACCTAGCGCTCGGCGACGCCACGGACGCCGCGCCCGCCGGGCTCAGCGCAACGCTACTTTCGCCAGCGGACGCGGAGCGAGCAACGTTCGTTGCGCGCCTCCGAAACCTGCCAGGGCCCACTCCCATCTCCCTCGTCGTTTACGACATCGACTGGGACAACAAGCGGTTTCGCGTGCAAAAGAGCGAACATGAGCTCGGGGCGCGAGCAACGCAGGTCCCCCTCTAAGCCTTCAACGTGCTGCACGAGGGGACTTGTGCCAGAGAGCGAAGACCAAAGGTCCGAGCCGAACTTGAACCCCCACGCCGTGCGGCGCAGGAACCTAAATCCGGTGGACGCGTAGCGAGCGGTAGCGAAAGGGCGCGAACGCCGAGCTTGCGGCGGCGGCTGGCTACCGTTGGCGTCATTTCGGAGCGTCCGGAGAGGATTCAGGCGCGATTCGGCGAGCCGGGCCGCGTCGCCGTTGGGAGTGGCGCCCTCGAGTAGCTCATCGCGTCGGAGCAGCACCTCGTGCGACAGCGGCGGCATGCCGAAAGGTACACCAAGGCCAAGGGCATTCTTCATTTATCCGCTTCAGAAACAGACAGGCATTGCTCGACTTCAGCGAGTCGCTGCCGGTAGTCGGTATTTGCCTTAGCGTCTCGGTTGCGCGGCGCTTTGCCAAACGCGACGAGAATGCGTTTGCGCTGGCTCGCACTGAGCACTACGCCGCTTTGTGCGAGAGTGAGTAGCGCGTCTTGAGTGGGCGGTGGGCGCGCTTCATCGCCGCGTGGATCGCTAGGGTGGACAGCAGGATGCACGCTCATCTCGAGTGCGGCCTCGACGCGACCGGCGTGCGCGAGCGCGCGCACGACCGCGTAGACGCGCCATGCCGGGGGTTCCCCGAAGCGGACCCGAATTTCCGCGAAAGGGATGGCGTCCGGCAGTTGCGCCACCGCGGCCCACAGCGCCCAGCGCCGATCGTCCCGGATACGCGCTTAGTAGCGCGCGAGATCGAATGCGCGGTGGCTGCACGCGGTGGCGATGGCGTCGAACAACCGTGAGGCCGCGCCAGGTCGGGTGGAGGCAAGTAGCGTGTCGACGACGGCGTCGATTGTCGATCGATCGTTGAGCCGCTGCGCGAGGTTGATCCCGAGCACAGCAATGCTGCTCGGGTGGCGTGAGGTGGGGCTCGGATAGCTGCGCGTTAGGAAGTCCCGTTCGCGGAGCAAGCGCAAAACGGAGCGAATCAGCTCGCCGTCCGTGAGTTCAGCGAGCGCGCGCCAGAACTCCTCTGGTGCTTTCGTGCACCAGGTGTTGTCCGGTGTGGGCTCGAGCGCCAGGATTTCAGGGAGCAGCGCGGCACGTGCTGCATCGGTCTGGTTCTGCCATCTGGCTAGCATTTCGAGGTAGCTGCCCACAGTGAGGCCGAGGGCGTCCGTCAGCAACTCAAACAGCGCGTTGAGATCACGCTTTTGGATCGCCGTAACAGCCAAGCGTGACGCCGAGTTGGCTCGACGCTTGAAAGCAGGATCGCGTTTCCAAGAGTCATCGCGGTCGACAGTTGCCGGCGCGGCATCGCTCGCTGGCCTGGCGGCGTCGCTCGTCGCTTCGTTGTCGAGCACTATAGCGGCGCGCATTTGTGCAGCGTACCCGAGCCACCCGTCTCCGCCGTGAACGGCAAGGGCGGCAGCGCGACGCGCGCCGTCAGCCAGCGCCTTCGCGAACGCGCCGGGCTCGATTTGCCGCTGTCCCTGTTTGCCCAGGCGAACGATATGGGCGCACAGTTTTTGCGCTGCGGGGTGGGCTGCCGGTAGCGCGCGGAGCGCGCTGATGGTTCGAACTCCCACTGCCAGTTCGTCGTAGCCGCGCCCGGTACCCATCGTGATTGGCTCTCCGTCGAAGATCGCGGACAGGGCTTCGTCGTACAGCGAGTCACTTGCGGTCGCATAGGCGATGCGTATCAGGGCGCTGGAGCGCGCCTCCTTGTCGAGTTCGGAGATGGCGCGCGCAAGCCGTAGCGCGAGGTCGAACCGTCCTTGAGCGACTTGGGCCTCCACCGCCCCGAGCAGTGCGCAGGCCGGCATCACTCGTATCGCGCTCAGTTGGAACACCAATTCCGGGCAGCCCGCGCTGAGCAAGCGTTCGGTCCACAGCTCGAATAGCGGGAGCGCGAGGTATTGGTGGCAGTTGGGATCGATGCCCTGGAACGCGGCGTCCCTCACCAGCGAGCACTCGAGTGTCGAGAGCGTGACCAAACAGAGTGCGCGTTCTTCGAGGCTCAGCGCCTCCAGCGCGGTGTTGGGCAACGCAATTCCTGCTGAGCGACAGTTACTTCTCCCCAGCGACGACAGTTACTTCTCCCCATCCTGAGGCGCACCGATAGGGCGCCGCCATCGGCCGCGAGGGCGGATCATGTGGCGGTGAGCACGACGGACGCGCAG